>CAZIRN010000198.1:0-4685 GCA_964541495.1 uncultured Rikenella sp.
CGAGCAGCAGAAGATTGCCGCTGTGCTTTCTGCGGTGCAGGAGGCAAAGGAGAAGACCCAGGCGGTGATAGATGCCACAAAAGCCCTCAATAAATCCATGATGAAACACCTGTTCACCTATTGACCCGTTCGGCCAGCGGAAACAGAAAACATTCCACTCAAGGAAACAGAAATTGGAAAAGTGCCGGAAGATTGGGAAGTGGTGAAGCTGGGAGAAGTTGCAGATTCTTTTATCGGAGGAGGTACTCCTTCAACAGATGTTAACGAATACTGGTTTGGTGATATACATTGGACTACTAGTAAAAATATAGATAGCTTGTATTTATTATGTGGAGAAAAAAAGATTACAGAAAAAGGTCTCCGAGAAAGCTCAACTCATTTAATACCTAAATATAATTTGATAATTGGAACGAGAGTTGGAGTTGGGAAAGTTGCTATAAATAAAGTTGACATTGCGATAAGCCAAGACCTTACTGGCGTATTTATAGATAAAGAAAAATATTCTTTAGAATATCTTGCTTTCCTAATATATACAGATAAAGTTCAAAATTATTTTAAAGAATGTACAAGAGGTACAACTATTAAGGGTATTCCCAGAGATGATTTGAAAAAATTATCATTACAAATTCCCCCTCTTCCTGTCCAGCAAAAAATTGCTTCCATTCTTTCCGCTATTGATGCTAAAATAGAAGCTGAGGAGAACAGGAAAAAAGCTCTCGATGATTTGTTCAAAAGTCTTTTGCATAATCTTATGACTGCAAAAATAAGGGTCAATCAAATGGAGGTCGTGGCATGAGCTCACTGGGTGGCGAAAGATATTCGGTTCAGAAGCCTGTCATTGACTACGTGCAGGAACAATCGGCAGAATATATTTCGCCCGACGGCAGAACGATTTTCCTCCGTCTCGGCTGGGAATATGTGAAGCCCGACGACGCCCTGAGACTGAGAGGCGGCAGTACCGGCATAGTGTTCAGGGAAATCTTCATCAACCAGATGCAACGTCTCAACCTCGACTTCATGGATAACCTGATGGCCGAAGATATTATCAGGAAACTTGGTAACATACTGCCGAACATCGAAGGCAACTTCACAGCATGGGAATACCTGAAGGGGATTAAGACAGTGTTCGTTCCAGGCGAGAAGCGCGAGAGAAACATCAGATTTCTCGATACGGCAGATGTCAACAGAAACACCTTTCACGTCACCAACGAGTTTGTGTTTACCAGCGGCAACAAAACCATCCGGCCTGATATAGTCTTTCTCATCAACGGCCTGCCTGTTTTGTTCGTAGAGACGAAAGCCGCACATAAGACAGAGGGTATAAGCCAGGCTCTGGAGCAGGTGAAGAGATATCACAGAGAAGGCCCCGAACTGATGGCCGTTATGCAGATATATACATTGACTCATATCCTGAAATATTACTACGGCGCAACATGGAACACATCGGAAAAACTTCTGTTCAACTGGAAAGAAGAATCGGCCGGCGACTTAGAAAATCTGGTAAAGACGTTTTTCGACAGGGAAAGGTTGATAAAACTGCTTGCTGACTTCATAATGTTCACCCGGCAGGACGATGAGCTCAGGAAGGTTGTTTTGCGGCCTCATCAGATGAGGGCAGTGGGTAAGATAATGGAGAGGGCGCAGGATACGAAAAAGAAGAGAGGCCTTGTATGGCATACACAGGGCTCAGGCAAAACCTATACCATGATTGTTGCCGCCCGTAAGATTATGGAAAATCCGTTGTTCGAAAATCCAACGGTCATCATGCTCGTTGACAGAAACGAGCTCGAGAGCCAGCTCTTCGGAAATATAAAGTCTCTGGGCATAGAGGATGTGGAAGTCATCGAAAGCAAGGAGCATCTGCAAAACGTTCTTTCAGGCGACAGGCGGGGTTTGGTTGTCACCATGATACATAAGTTTGAAGGCATTTCTGCAAACATCAACCTCCGGAGTAATATTTTCGTTATGGTGGATGAGGCTCACAGAACCACCGGCGGGAAACTGGGCAATTACCTGATGGGAGCTCTGCCAAATGCTGCATACATTGGCTTCACAGGCACGCCGATAGATAAGACACAATACGGTAAAGGAACATTCATCACCTTCGGCAGGGACGATCCGCCCCATGGCTACCTCGACAAATACAGCATCTCGGAATCAATAGAGGACGGTACACAGTGCCTCTGTATTACACGCTTGCCCCGAATAACCTGCAGGTGGAGAAAGAGCTGCTCGAAAAGGAGTTCCTTGACGTTGCAGAGGCTCAGGGAATTAGCGACGTGGAAGCGCTCAATAAAGTGTTGGAGAAAGCCGTTACCCTCCGGAATATGCTGAAGAACAGGGAGCGGGTCGAAAAAGTTACCCGATATGTTGTTGACCATTACAGGAACAACATCGAGCCGATGGGATATAAAGCTTTCCTGGTTGCAGTTGACCGGGAAGCGTGCGCCATCTACAAGGAAGAGCTCGATAAACATTTGCCGCCCGATTATTCGAAGGTCGTTTACAGTCCGTTTTACAACGACCCGCTAGAGCTTGCACGGTACCATCTTTCTGAAGCGGATGAGAAAAGAATAAGGAAAGCTTTCAAGAAACCTGATGAGCTCCCGAAGATATTGATAGTTACAGAGAAGCTCCTTACCGGTTTCGATGCGCCCATACTCTACTGTATGTACCTCGACAAACCAATGAGGGATCATGTGCTTTTGCAGGCTATCGCCAGAGTGAACAGACCTTATGAAGATGATAAGGGAAGAAGCAAGTCGTCGGGTTTTGTTCTTGACTTCGTCGGCATCTTCGACAACCTCGAAAAGGCGCTGGCTTTCGATTCTCACGACATCGAAGGGATAGTCCGCGATGTGAAAGTGTTGAAGGAGAGATTCGAAAGAGAGATGATAACGGCAAAAGAGAAATATCTTGTAATCATCGAGGGGAAGGAGCGCGATAAGGCCGTGGAGGAGGTGCTGGAGCGCTTCAGGGACGAACAGGAGAGACAGGAATTTTACAACTGGTTCAAAAAACTATCAGACATATATGAGATTATCTCACCGGATAATTTCCTGAGGCCATACATAGATGATTACGAAACAGTTTCGAGGATGTATAAAATCCTGAAAGAAAATTATGACAGGGGAACCATTATTGACAGGGAACTGACCGGGAAGACTGCGATGCTTGTAAGGGAATATACGAGGAGCGATGTTATCGGACCGACTCTGGATGTTTATGAGATAGATGAGAATACCTTGAGAAGGATAGAAGAAAGCAAAGCATCTGACACCGAAAAAATATTCAATCTGATAAAAAGCATCGAAAGAACTGCCGGAACGCGAAGCAGTGAGTCGCCCTATCTGATTTCCATTGCTGAGAGAGCAGAACTGCTTGTGGAGCTATACGAGAACAGGCAGAAGAACACGGTAGAGACATTAGAGGAGCTGAAAAAGATAATAGAGGAAATCAATTCCGCTCAGACTGAACAGATTGAAAAAGAGATGCCTGCCGAGGTTTTCACTATATACTGGATGTTGAAGGAAAGAGGATTAAAAGATGCCGAGGCTATGGCAAATCAGATGCGGGAGGTGATACGGAAGTATCCGCACTGGCAAAGAAGTGAGAAATATGAGAGGGAGTTCAGGAACAAGCTCTATCAGGTTATTTATAGTTCGGGCATAGATGAAGTTGACAAAGTTACGGAAATTGCTCAGCACATAATGAAGATACTGAAAGGCGTTATTGCGGTATGACAACACCCGAAAAATTCAAGGAAGATGTTCTGACTCTGGACAGGGAAGTAGGTGTTGAGCCGGTGGGAATACATATTCAGGCGATGAAGAGGAAGTGGGCCAGTTGTTCGGGCAAAGGCAGGCTTACATTCGATAAAAAATTGCTCGACGAACCTGAAGAGTTGAGGTTTAAGGTCATTCTGCATGAGCTGCTTCATTTGAAATATCCGAATCATGGCAAGATGTTCCGGTCGTTACTGGATACTTATCTGGAAAAATATCGTGCTGCTCATCTTTAAAATTTTATTTAACCACAGAACACACGGGCCGGCATGGGGAAAATCCGTGTTAACACGTGCCCTCCGTGGTGAATTGAAAATATATAAATCTCTTATGTTCCTTGAATCCAATCATCACATCCTCACATCATCCATCATAAATTTTCCTCTTTCCCTTAATATTTCGTTGATTATTAATCTCCATAGGATTAACTTTTTTCGGAAAAGAAGAAAAAACACGAGTTAAGACATTATAACATTTGTCAATTTGTTATGGCATGCAACAGAACAAAAATGCCCGGAAAAACGGGGAATTTTCCGGGCTGTAAAGGGCCTCTGCCAGAATAATCTCTCTAAAGGAATAAAATGAGAGGAAGCACAGAAAAATGTAAATAAATATGAGGCCTTAAACTTAAACATTTATTACAGAAGCAGAGGCCCCGATCAACAGAAGAAATGCAGCGAGTTGATTTTGAATAAGGAGATTTTAGGATAATATTATTTATCTGGATTTGTTCGGTTTTTGTCATAATAACAGATTCAAATTATATTGTATTGCAATTTGATTATAAAAATAGTAAAAGAATTTTAAAATCAAAGGGGAAAGTTAAAAATATTTAAAATAATTTTAACGGAGTCCGAAAATAGTGGACTGAGACTTTTCATATTTGTCGTTGCAGAACAG
>CAZIRN010000199.1:0-4657 GCA_964541495.1 uncultured Rikenella sp.
GTATCCCGCTGCATACATTCAGGGCCGATATTGATTATGCACTGGCCGAAGCAAATACAAAAGTCGGACTAATTGGCATTAAAGTGTGGATTTGCAATGGCGGAATATATGGCAAGAGAGACCTGAGTCCTAATATTGGAACTAAGAATGCCAAGGTCAAAGGCCTTAAAAGGAAAACAAAAAAATAGTGTGAGCATCATTATAATAAAATATGTAATAAGGCGATGTTACAACCTAAAAGAACGAAATACAGGAAACAGCAAAAGGGCAGGATGAAAGGCAATGCTCAGAGGGGGAATCAGCTTGCCTTCGGTTCTTTCGGAATCAAAGCTCTTGACTCTGCATGGATTACAAGCCGCCAGATCGAAGCCGCCCGTCAGGCTGTTACCCGCCACATGAAACGTGAAGGACAGATATGGATTCGTATTTTTCCCGATAAACCCTTTACAAAAAAGCCTGCTGAAGTGAGAATGGGTAAAGGCAAAGGAGCTCCTGAAGGTTTTGTGGCTCCTGTAACACCGGGCAGAATACTTATTGAAGCTGAAGGCGTTCCTTATGAGGTTGCAAAGGAAGCACTTCGTTTGGGTGCACAAAAACTCCCCATAGCAACAAAATTTATTGTAAGACGCGATTTCGTAAAAGAATAAAATACAGGAATAATGAAAATGTCTGAAATAAAAGAATTAAGTACTGCCGACCTTCTTGAACATCTCAATTCGGAAAAACTGATGCTCGTACGAATGAAACTCAACCATGCAATTTCACCCATTGATAATCCGCAAAAAATAAAACAGTCAAGAAAAACTATTGCAAGGCTGATGACTGAATTACGGAAAAGGGAATTAAATAAACAAAGTAACAAATAATCCCCTGCTATGGAAAGAAAATTAAGGAAAGAACGAATTGGTATTGTAGTCAGCAATAAAATGGATAAATCAATAGTGGTTGCTGTAAGCAGAAAAGTAAAACATCCTATATACGGGAAATATATAAATAAAACAACAAAACTTATGGCCCATGATGAAAAGAATTCCTGTAAGATAGGTGATATGGTGAGAATAGCAGAAACAAGGCCTTTGAGCAAAAATAAATCATGGAGATTGGTTGAAATTATTGAAAAAGCTAAGTAATTATGATACAGCAGGAATCCAGATTGAATGTAGCCGATAATACGGGCGCTAAAGAAGTGCTCTGTATCAGAGTTCTTGGCGGAACGAAAAAACGCTATGCAACTGTAGGCGATAAAATTATTGTAACTGTTAAAAGTGCACTTCCTTCAGGTGAGGCAAAAAAAGGAATGGTAAGTAAAGCAGTTGTAGTAAGAACTAAAAAAGAAATAAGAAGATTTGATGGTTCTTATATACGTTTCGACGATAATGCTGTTGTTTTGCTTACCAACCTCGACGAGGTAAGAGGAACTCGGATTTTTGGTCCTGTTGCCAGGGAATTGCGCGACAAGTATATGAAAATTGTATCGCTGGCTCCTGAAGTATTATAAAAAATATGTAATAATATTAAAACGATGCAAAAGAAGTTACATATAAGGAAAGGAGATACCGTGATGGTGATTTCCGGCGAATCGAAAGGCCAGAAAGGCAGGGTCCTGGAAGTTGACAGAGATAAAGAAAAAGCTATCGTTGAAGGCGTGAATATGGTTCACAGACATACAAAACCCAACACAAAAGCACCTAAGGGTGGAATATTGAAAAAAGAAGCTCCTATACACATTTCAAACCTGATGCTGATTGACCCGGCATCGGGAAAGCCGACGAGAATAGGCAGGAGGATTAATGATAAAGATAAGCTAGTTCGTTATTCTAAAAAATCGGGAGAGGAGATTAAATAATGTACACGCCTGAATTAAAAAGAAAATACAGAGAGGAAATTATTCCTTTATTGATGAAAGAGTTTAATTATTCAACTATTATGCAGGTACCACGCCTTGAAAAAATCGTAATCAGTCAGGGTGTTGGGGCTGCTATTGCCGATAAAAAAATTCTTGAATCAGGCCTGAAGGAGATCACTGATATTTCAGGGCAGAAGGCAATTCCAACGTATTCCAAAAAAGATATATCAAATTTTAAGTTGAGAAGAGGTATGCCAATTGGAATAATGGTAACACTGAGGAGAGATCGGATGTATGAATTCCTTAAGCGTCTTATTAGCGTTGCCCTTCCACGTATCAGAGATTTTAAAGGGATAAATACGGTTCTCGACGGCCGCGGAAATTATACTCTCGGAATTACCGAACAGATTATTTTCCCTGAAATTGACCTCGATAAGGTTGCTAAAATAATGGGACTTCAGATAACATTTGTTACCTCGGCAAACACAGATGAGGAAGCTTTATCCCTTCTGAAACATTTCGGCTTGCCTTTTAAAAACCTTAAAAATTAATACTATGGCTAAAGAATCAATGAAAGCCCGCGAAGTGAAACGCTCCAGAATGGTTCAAAAATATGCCGCTAAAAGAGCCAGACTTAAAGCTGAAGGTGATTATGTCGGATTAAGCCGGATACCAAGAAATTCAAATCCGATACGCCTCCATAACACATGTAAAATTACCGGCCGATCGAGAGGATATATGAGACAATTCGGCGTGAGCAGAATAACATTCAGGGAAATGGCATCAAAAGGCCTCATACCCGGAGTTAGAAAAGCGAGCTGGTAATAAATAGATTATTAAAATTATTAATAAGTTCACTATGACTGACCCGATTGCAGATTTACTTACAAGAATAAGAAATGCCTTAATGGCTGGGCATAAAGTTGTTGAAGCTCCTTCATCGAATATTAAAAAGGAAATTGCAAGGATTCTTTTTGAAGAAGGATTTATCCTTGGATATAAAGTTGTTGAAGGCAATTCTCCACACAATATTTTAAAGATAGCTCTTAAATATCATTCGAAAAGCAAAGTGCCAGCAATAAAGTCAATAGAGAGAATCAGCCGGCCCGGCCTCAGGAAATATGCCGATGTTAAAGATATGCCAAGAGTTCTGAACGGACTTGGAATTGCAATCATTTCAACATCGAAGGGGCTTATGACCGATAAGGAAGCTAGAGAAAAAAATATCGGCGGTGAAGTTATTTGTTATGTTTACTGATAGGAGGATTTACCAATGTCGCGTATAGGAAATTTACCTGTTTATTTGCCAAAGGGTGTTACTGTGACAGTGAGCGACACCAATATCGTAATGGTTAAAGGACCCTTGGGCGAACTGCGGCAGCAGATAAACCCGGATATTAAGGTAACAGTGGAAAACAACGAGGTTAAATTAAGCAGACCTTCAGATTCAAAAAACCATAAATCGCTCCATGGTCTCTACAGATCTCTTATAGCAAATATGGTTGTGGGAGTGTCGAAAGGCTATAAAAAAGAGCTCGAACTGGTCGGCGTCGGATATCGCGCTGAAGCAAAAGGCCAGGATCTTGAATTAAGCCTTGGCTTTTCGCACGATATTATTTTCAGGATTCCCGATGAAGTTAAAGTCGAAGCAAGAACTGAAAGAAGAAGCAACCCTGTGATTACGCTGACAAGCACCGACAAACAACTTATCGGCCATGTGGCCGCAAAAATAAAGTCTCTTCGGCCACCTGAACCTTTTAAAGGCAAAGGAATCAGGTTTGTAGGCGAACAAATCAGAAGAAAGGCTGGTAAATCAGCCAGTGTTTAATAAATAATTATTTCGAAATATGGCTTTAACAAAACTAGAAAGAAGGACAAGAGTAAGAAAAAGAATACGCAAGAAAGTGCATGGAACAGCTGAGAAACCGAGACTTTCTGTTTTCCGCAGCAACAAACAGATTTATGCACAGCTTATTGATGATATAAATGGCGTAACACTGGCTTCTGCCTCTTCAAGGGAAAAAGAAATAGCCGCTAAAACCGGAATTAAAAAAACCGAACAGGCTGCCCTTGTTGGTAAACTCCTTGCCTCTAAATGCAAGCAGAAAGGAATTGAATTTGTTGTCTTTGACCGGGGTGGATATAAATACCACGGAAGAGTGAAATCGTTGGCCGAAGCAGTAAGAGAAAACGGATTAAAATTTTAATCAATTATGACAAACGGAATAAGAAAAGTTAAAACTACCGATCTTGAGCTTAAAGACAGACTTGTAAGTATCCAGCGAGTGACAAAAGTTACCAAGGGAGGCCGTACATTCAGTTTCTCGGCAATAGTCGTGGTAGGGAATGAAGATGGTATAGTGGGCCACGGCCTGGGCAAGGCAAGTGAAGTTACTACCGCTATCGCAAAAGGAATCGAGGATGCAAAGAAAAATCTTATAAAAGTACCGGTTATAAAAGGTACTGTGCCGCATGAACAGAGTGCAAAATTTGGGGGAGCAAAGGTTTTCATTAAACCTGCGTCCGAAGGAACAGGCGTGAAAGCTGGTGGTGCAATGCGTGCTGTTCTTGAAAGCGTGGGTGTTAAGAATGTCCTTGCAAAATCAAAAGGCTCATCTAATCCTCATAACCTTGTTAAAGCAACAATAACGGCGCTCCTTAATATGCGTGATGCTTATGCAATCTCGGAACAAAGAAATATTCCTCTTGAAAAAGTTTTTAATGGTTAAAATAAATATATCATGGCCAGAATCAAAATTACTCAGATAAAAAGTAAAAACAGAAAATCGGAAAGACAAAAGAGAACACTCG
>CAZIRN010000200.1:0-4657 GCA_964541495.1 uncultured Rikenella sp.
ATAAAAGACCTCCTTTCTTATCGTAAAGTGCTGGATGCTATTGATAATAAAATCCCTCAGGTTATTAAACAGGCAAATTTAGAACAGGAAATTAAAATTGAAAGAAAGGGAAAAGGGAAAGATTATTATAAAGTAAAAGAAGAACTTAACAAGATAAATGATAGCATAAATAAACTTAATAATGAATCAGGCCATTGGTCAATAAAAGATCTGAAACTCAAAGCAGAAAAACTGAAACAGGATAAGGATTTACTTCTCAAAGCACGAAAATTCAAGGCATACAGACTATCAGAAGAGATAAAGAGACTTCAGAAAAATATTGAAAAAATACCCGATGGTTCACTGGAAAGAATAAATGAATTGATTTCAAGTTATGAACAATATAAAAATAGTCTTGAATTATTAAATAAAGAATATAAGAAAATTACGGAAGAAACTGCCGTATTGCCCGATATGGAAGCAAAACAAAATCTGCTGATTAAAGCAAAACGGCATAAAGCTTACGGGATTGCTGAAAATCTCAAATTATTGGATGAGAAATTAAGAGCTCTGCCTGAAGAGGAGATAAATAAAACCGACCAGAATATTTCGAGATATCACGATAAAAAAAATGAACTTAATAGCCGCAATAAGTCTGCAGTTGAGTTAAAAGAAAAATCAAAGGACTATAACTGGCTTAAGTCGGCAAAAGAAAACTATAGCAGATTTTTAACTGCAGCGGAAGCATATAAAAAGCCTCCCGTTTTTATAGTCGTTCTTATAGCTTTATTACTTGCAGGAGGATTGGCTGGAGTTTTGCTCGATCAGAAAATAGCCGGCATATCTTTAATTTTAGCCGGCACAGCAGTTACAATATTCTATTTCCTGAAACTCCGTAAATCTTTTACAGCCTACAAGCATGAGGAGGAACTCGAGGAAATCGGAAAAGAGTTTAGAAATCGTTTCGGCGAAGAACTTAAAAGCTTGACCCAACTTGAATCTATACTTGTCGAGCAGGAAAAATACTATAATCAGCTCGATTTACTTACATCTGATCTGAAACG
Source organism: uncultured Rikenella sp. (assembly GCA_964541495.1). Lineage (GTDB taxonomy): Bacteria > Bacteroidota > Bacteroidia > Bacteroidales > VadinHA17 > LD21. The sequence goes on from CAZIRN010000200.1 coordinate 1,044, forward strand.
TATTGAAACTGAACTTGAATCTTGTGTTCAGGCAATTAGAGATGGATTCGGAAGGCTGAAAGCCGATGGAGATAAAGAACAAAACTGGAGTGAAATTATTTCACAGTTAAGGCAAAAAAGAAATACAATACTCGAGGAACAACAGCAATTAAAGGAAAAACTATTTGGTCTTGAAGTAGATGAATCAGAATATGAAAAGGAAGATCCTGGAATTGAATTCGATAAGAATCTACTCGAAGAAACGAAAGCTGAATTGACACGGCTCAAAGAATTACAAAACAAGGCCTCCGGGAAAAAATCTGAAATAACAAATATTCAGAATGAAATGTCCGGATTGACAAATGAAATCATTCAATCATTTAAAAATCTAACCAGCGGAGAAATATCTGAAAATGAATGGCAACATATACTTCATGAGCTCACTGCCCGCCGGAATGAATTGAAGGAGAAGGCTGAACATTTGAAAGGTGAACTCAAAGGACTTGGGGTTTCGGAATCGGAATATATAACTGATGATCCCGGAATCGAGTTCCGTCAGGAGGAACTTGATTCGTTAGACATACAATTACAGTCAACCGCCGATGATATTGCCAGAGAAGAAGAAAAATTAAGGGGGTTGCAAACTGAACTTATATCAATAACCCGTGCAGATGCAAGCACAAGCTGGAATGATCTTATTGACTTGTTATACAGAAAAAAGGAAGAGACTGAACAGGAAATCGAAAATTTGGAAGCGGAAATCGTTGCCGGAATCCTTTTACACAATACCATTATGGAACTTCAGCAGGAAGAAGATGTTAAGTTAATCGAGAGTCTAAATTCAGAGGATATGCGCAACATTCTCTATAATGTCACCGGCAGGTACAATCAACTGGCGTTTGAAGATTCAAGGGTAAAAATTTCGGACGAATTCAGGGAATTTTATATCAGAGATCTGAGCACAGGGGCAAGGGAACAGGTTATGATTGCATTAAGAATCGGCTTCCTTAAAAGGCTTTTCAGGCAGGATTCCGCCTTTTTGATTCTTGACGACGCCTTTCAGCATTCCGATTATATTAAACGGGAATTGCTCGTTAATACTGTATGCGAACTTTCCGCTAAGGGATGGCAGATCATCTATTTTACCATGGACGACAATATAAGAAGTTTATTCCAAAAGATGCAAACAGGAAATTACATTGAATTTGTTTTATAGTTAAAAACAAATTCCTTGCTGTATTAATTCTCTTATTCAATCAAAAATATTATTTTATTAAATTTCATGATCTTCAGCATAATATTATAGAAATATCGAAGTCTATAATATACTACATTCTTCATTAAAATTATAATCTCTATTTTAGCCTCCCGAAATTTATACAACAATAATGAAAAAAATCACTCTCGATACTGCCACGAAGTTTGTAGTTCTGCTTGGGCTTGTAAGCCTGTTTGGAGATATGACATACGAGGCTGCCAGAAGCATTAATGGTTCATTTCTTAAGATACTTGGAGCAAACGGAACAACAGTAGGGATTGCAGCAGGGCTTGGTGAACTGGCCGGCTACGGTTTAAGGTTTGTGTCGGGGTATATAGCCGACCGCACAAAAAAATACTGGACAATAATGATTATCGGTTATTTGATGAATCTGTTTTCTGTACCCCTTATGGCCCTTGCAGGTTACTGGCAGATTGCTGTTGTTCTCATCATTGCCGAGCGTGTCGGCAAAGCTTTAAGAACGCCAGCACGTGATGCGATTCTTTCATTCGGTACACAAAAAATGGGACGAGGATGGGGCTACGGACTTCATGAAGCAATGGACCAGATCGGCGCAACAATTGGCCCACTGCTTGTAAGTATGGTATTGCTTTTCAAAAACCAGAATTATAAATTGGCTTATGCCATCCTTGCCATACCTGCTATTATAGCATTTATGATTCTTATTTTAGGCGTTCATCTCTATCCAAAACCAGGAGAGCTTGAAATCAAAACAACTTCAATAGTTACGAAGGGAGTTCAGAAAAGATTCTGGATTTACATTATTGCTGTGGTCTTTATTGCTGCCGGTTATGCCGATTTCCCGCTTATAGCGTTTCACTTCAAATCTAAAGCATTAATGTCCGATTCAGTAATCCCAATATTCTATGCCATAGCAATGGCTGTTGATGCTGTAGCTGCGCTGGTTTTCGGGAAGATTTACGACAGAAAAGGAATAAATGTGCTCCTTCTTTCTGTGCTTATCTCCTGTGCGTTTGCTCCGCTGGTCTTTTATGGCAATTTCTATCTTGCACTTTTCGGAATGATATTGTGGGGAATAGGAATGGGAGCACAGGAATCAATACTCAAAGCTGAAATAGCCAATATGGTCTCAACGGAAAAACGAGGGAGAGCTTTCGGAACATTCAATGCAATTTATGGCTTGTCGTGGTTTGCAGGTAGTGCATTAATGGGAATCTTTTATGATTTCTCAATCAAGATACTCGTCATCTTTTCTGTTACTGCACAAATTGTTGCAGCCGGTGTAATTTTATATATGATGAGATATAACGATCGTGTTTCTGAATAAATTATATCTATAATTCGTATTGTATACCTTTTCTATTTTTTAAATGCTTTGCGGTTAAAAAGAAGATTTTCATGTATATTTGAAGTCCAAAAGAAAATGGATAATTTTTTAACATTATAAATAAACCTATTAAACAATTATAAGTATGAAAATAATTGAAGTATCAGCACTCGAAATTCTGGATTCAAGAGGGAATCCTACAGTTGAAGCAAATGTGATGCTTGAAGACGGAACTCAGGCAAAAGCCATGGTGCCAAGCGGTGCCTCCACCGGAGAACGCGAAGCTTGTGAACTACGCGACGGAGACAAAAAACGCTACGGCGGCAAAGGCGTTTTGAAAGCTGTCGAAAATGTAAACACAACTATAGCAAAAGCTATTACAGGTAAGTATTTCTTCTCCCAGCGCGAGCTCGATTATCTGATGATAGAACTCGACGGCACACCCAATAAGTCAAAGCTGGGTGCAAATGCTATACTTTCAGTGTCAATGGCTTATGCCCGTGCTGAAGCAGAAAGCGCAGGCATTCCGCTATATCAATACCTTGGAGGTGCAAATGCCCATGTTTTACCCGTTCCATGCCTTAATATAATTAACGGTGGTAAACATGCAGATAACAATGTTGATTTTCAGGAATTTATGATTGCACCTCATAACGCCCCATCATTTACCGAATCAATCAGGATGGGCATAGAGGTTTTCCATGCCCTCAAGTCGGTGCTGAAAGCTAAAGGATATAGCACCGGAGTTGGAGATGAAGGAGGTTTTGCGCCTGATCTTAAATCGAATGATGAAGCCGTTGAGGTAATACTTGAAGCTATCAACAAAGCCGGTTACAAACCGGGAACCGACGTAAGTATATGTCTCGACCCTGCTGCCAGCGAGATGTGGGAAGATGGCAAATATAAGATGTTCAAAAGCACAGGTAAATTATTATCCAGCGATGAAATAATTAAACTATGGGAGAGCTGGGTGAAACAATACCCGATTATATCAATAGAAGACGGTCTGGCTGAAAATGACTGGACAGGCTGGCAGAACATGACAAAACTCCTGGGTAATAAAATTGA
>CAZIRN010000201.1:0-4582 GCA_964541495.1 uncultured Rikenella sp.
AAATGCAAATATTACTATGATTGTTAATCCTTCCTCAAAGTTCATAGTAGAATTCATACCTTACATTGACGATATAGTTTGCTATAATGCACGCTTCTTTGATCGTAGTGGAAATGCCAAAATGTTTGATATTGATAACGGTCCTCAGATTAAAGATTTTATTTTTGCTATCCCGTACGACTGTAACAATATCCTAACATCCTATGAAGCACGCTGGTGGCTGCATCCACTTCTTCAAAACAAATATTCGCTTCCTTATGCTCCCAGTGGATCCGTAAAATTAATTCCGGAATTTTATGATAAGTTTAGTGATCCGAATGATATTCGTAAAAATGTTTTTCTTACAGGCCTCCAGTATAATCTTGACGGTTCTCCAATCATGATTACAACAACGAATAAGGGTTATGATTCACGGTATTCCGGTCCGGATCCTAATGCTGTAATTACTGTTCAGCTTGAACTTACTAGAGAAATTGAATTCCGCGACTATGCAAAATTCGACACTGGGAATGATCTTAAAGGAAGATCTGTTGGATATCGCTGTAATAAATTTTATCCTGATAAAAATTCAAAAACACGCGATCAAAGCAATGACGTGCCTGTTTTCAGATATGCAGATATCCTGCTAATGAAAGCAGAAGCAATACTCAGGGGAGGGACGGCCACTTTGGGAGATACACCGGTTTCTCTGGCAAATATGGTTCGTGCAAGGGCGAAAGCCAGCTCTTATACAACAGATATTAATCTCGATGAATTATTAAATGAGAGAGCCAGAGAATTGTTCACAGAAGGCTGGAGAAGAAATGATTTGATTCGTTTTGGGAAATTTGAAGATCCATGGCCATTCAAAACTGATAACAATCCTCAGAAAAGAATCTTCCCAATTCCTCAAAGTCAAATTAATATTAATCCATCTTTGACACAAAATCCAGGTTATTAATTATTGGCTTAAAGTCATTATTTGTTAAAATTTATAAAATAAATTCTTATACCAGGGAATATTGAAAGTTTACAAAAATTAATTTTTAATATTCCCTGGTTTTTTATAATTCTTATTTAAAAGTTTAACTCCATTTAACCAATAATTCTTAAGTGCGTATATTCTTAATTATAAATAATTACACTTTTCTTTATTTTATGCAATGTTTATCCTGAAGTGGAAAGTATTAAAAATTAAACGTCTTCCTAAAATTAAATAATAAAGAGATAATAAAATGAGAAATAATTTTTTTTTATTTTTCTTTTTAATTTCATTAGTGATTTCAGGCTGCAACAGAAAATCTCCTGTTGATTATGTAAATCCTTTTATATGCACTCAGGGTGATCATGGACAATGGTTGCCCGCAGCTTTGGTCCCTTATGGTCTGATAAAACTATGTCCCGATACATATCCTGGAAGCTTGACCGCAGATGGCGACTTTGCCCATTCAGGTTATGATTATTCAGATAGCCTCATAAGGAGCTTCAGCCATTTTCACTCAGGTAGTTCAGGAGGTACCAGCGTGGGAGAACGTTCAGGCTTTTTTTCTTTTTTACCTTTCACTAATCTGAATGCTGATTTGTTGACCAATCCAGTAATTGAAATTGATAAAAAATCTGAAACAGCCCGTGCAGGATATTATTCAGTACGTTTAGTCAAAGAGGATATACTTGCTGAACTAACAGCTTCAGCTCATACTGGCTATCATAAATACACATTTCCGAAAGACAAACCTTCACAGATTATTATGTCATTTAGACCTGGAAATTCATCAGGGTTAACGATAAAAAAGTCAGACAAGCAAATAATGGAGGGAATAGTAAAAGTTTTTGGTGGAATATATTTTGTTGTGGAATTCAATTCTCCTGTCAACTCATATATTTGCTGGGATGGTAAAGAAATGTGGCAACCTGACAGCATTGATAATCAGAATAATGTAAGCATTATCTGCAATTTTGGTAATTTAAAAGGTAAACCTCTGGAAATAAGAGTTGGCACATCCTTAACAAGCATTGATGGGGCACATAAAAATCTTGAAGCTGAATCCTCAAAATGGAGTTTTTCAGATATGAAAAAGAAAGCAGAAAAAGCATGGAATGAAAAGCTTTCAAGGATAGAAGTCGAAGGAAATAATGAAGAAGATAAAATAATTTTTTACACTGCTTTGTATCATTCTTGTTTTATGCCCAACATTCTGAACGATATTGATGGATATTATCCGGGCATTGACCGTAAAATACACAAAGCCGAAGGATATAACCATTATAGCAATTATGCTTTCTGGGATTCGTTCCGTACAAAATATCCTTTGTATAGTTTATTTCAACCTGAAGTTTACAGAGATATTATCATATCATTACGTGACATAAATGAGCAGGCCGATAATTTTGCTCCATTTCCGAAAAGTATTCATGGCCCCACTAATAAAGCGTATTCCCCGAGAGGTAAAAACGGCTTTCAGGTTTTTTTCAATGTCAGGCATGAACATATGTTAATGGTAATGGTTGATGCATATTTCAAAGGTCTTTATAATATCAGTGAAGAGTCAGTTTACCCTTTAATAAGAAGGGAAGCCTTGATGCAAATGCCTGAAATTTATGATCCGGTAGGATTCATTCCTGCCCGACCCGACAGGACTTGTGAGTGTAGCTGGGATAGCTGGTGCGTTGCGCAAATGGCAAAGGCAATGGGAAATCAAAATGATTATGATTTCTTTATGAAACGCTCTGAATACTGGAAGAATACATGGGATTCGACAATCCATTTTTTTCGTGCCCGTGCTGCCGATGGAACATGGCTCGACTTTCCGGAAAATCCGGCAATAAATCGCGAAAAATATACCTATGAAGGGACAAAATGGCAACTGCGATGGAATGTTTTGCATAATGTCCCTGCACTTTCTGATGCTTTCGGAGGGGAAAAAGCTTTTGTGAAAGAACTGGAAATATTTTTTGACAGCAGCCTTTATACTGCCGGTAACCAAATAGACTTACATGCTCCATTTCTTTTTAACTATTCCGGCGCTCCCTGGCTTACACAGAAATGGGTAAGAAAACTTTTAAAAGAGCCTGTTATCCAGAGATATGGTACACATTCATTATTCCCCGAACCTGTTTTTGATAAAATCTATAAAGCAACTCCCGACGGCTATCTCGAAGAAATGGATGATGATTACGGTTGTATGTCATCATGGTATGTTATGAGCGCAATGGGACTGTATCAGGTTTGTCCAGGGAATCCGGTTTATCAGATTACTGCTCCTGTATTTGATAAAGTTATAATCCATCTCAATAATTCTATTTATAAAGGCAGTAAGTTTATAATAAAAACGAAAAATCTTAGTAAGGAAAACATCTACATTCAATCGGCAAAACTTAACGGGGAACCATTTAGTAAATCGCAGATTACTCATTCAGAAATCATTAAAGGCGGAGAACTTGTTTTCGAAATGGGATCCGAACCTGATTTCCAATGGGGACTCTAACAGAGTTAAGCTTATACTAAAAGATATATTAAGCGACAAAATAATTGATGACTTGAATGGAAAAATAAAATATAGAATAATAAAAATATTTGCTAATATAATATAATTGAGATGAATAGAAAAACTATCTTTTGTAAAAGAGGAAGAGAATCACTTTGGGTTGTGATAACGATGACTTTATTAATTATGATGGGGAATGCAGGATGTAAGCCAAAATCAACTGTAAACCAGTCGGGATCAGAAAAAATTCATCAGGAATATTCTGTATGTAATTCGTTTGATGAAATGTTGAAAAGAACAGATTTAAAATTTTTTCAATCGGTTCGTATTTCACCTGTCGGCACAAAAAAGAAGCCGATGTATCACGGTTTTTTTTATTATAATCACACACCATCTGAATGTTTACAATTTGAGCCAACAGGAAGGTATCTGCTTGGGATGAGAGTTTTTTTCGAAGGTAGAGAGGTAAAACCGACGGATATAGCAGAGGTTGGTTATTTTGACCTCAAGGATAACAATAAATGGACAAAAATTGGGGAGACAACTACATGGCACTGGCAGCAAGGTTGTCGTTTACAATGGCTTCCAGGATTTGAAGAAATAGTCTGGAACGATCGATCAGCTGATGGCAAAAGTTTCATAAGCAGAGTCTATAATGTAAAAACGAAAAAGACCCGCACACTTCCTTTTACAGTATATTCAATTTCTCCTGACGGCAAAACGGCAGTGTCAGTAAATTTCGAACGTATCTGGCATAGGGGCTGCAAGTATGTAGGGATTGAAGATCCTTTTGCAAATCAATGGGCTCCACAGGAAATAGGCCTCTGGAAAATGGATATGCAAACAGGTGATCTGAAATTGATTGCATCAATAAAACAAATGGCTGAGATAATGTACCCTGATGGATTCCCTGAAGATACTGCTTATATGAATTTATATTTCTTTAGAGCTTGTTTTAACCCTTCAGGAAACAGGCTTATTGTTTTTATGAAAGATTATAAAAACAAGTGGGGAGTGACGGAGACTCGTACGGAGGCCTACTCAATGAATCCTGACGGAACTGAAATAAGATATTTTTACAAAGAGCCCAGTCATCATTATTGGTTTAATGATGAAGA
>CAZIRN010000202.1:0-4560 GCA_964541495.1 uncultured Rikenella sp.
CACCAGCTCATCACACACCTGTTGAGCCGAAATCTCCGGAACCGTTATTATTGCCGCTTTTACCTTATAACACTGAATTACCTCATTTAGTTTACTCAAAGGGTAAACAGGAATTTCGTGTCTGATTCTGAACTTCAAAGGGTCAATGTCAAAAGCCGCAATCACATTCATGTGACGTTGTGCGAACATAGTATATCCCGAAAGCGCCTGCCCAAGATTACCCATTCCCACAAGAATAATATTGTGTTCGCTATTTCCATAAAAGATATTCTCCATTTTTTCGAGTAGGTCGGTAATTAAATAACCGCCGCGTTTATTCCCCTTTATGCCGAACTCCGAAAAATCCTTTCTGACCTGGTCGGCAGTTACACCTGCCTCTTCAGCTATTGTGTAAGAAAATACCCTCCCCATACCCATCATCTTGAGTTTGTAAAGACATGCTCTATAAAGAAATATCCTCTTAAGGCTGTCTTTGATTACATTTTTTGTGATTTTTTTCACATAAACGCGATATTTCCGATATTGATGCAAGTTAAAATAATTTTCTCTATAAAAGTAAAGGTCTATCAATCTGATATAATGTTTTTTAAATTTATTGTGAATTTTTTCACATTATTTATTAAGAATTATTTTCCTTTTTGTTTTATTATATTTTATATTTATTCAATGAAAGAATAATTAAAAATGGATTATTTCTTCATTAGCAGGGCAGAATGGAATAAAACTCTTGAGAAACTGCTGGATTCTCACGATATTTTTGCTCCTCTTTCGAGTGAATTCGGCATGGATTATGAGCTTCTTACTCCGGCATCAATTCAAGATATTACATACAATAAGCCGAAGCCTATAACGCCTCTTAAGTTATTTTTTCTTCCGGTTAAGGAAAATGTAACCGATGAAAGAAAAGATGACAAAAAGCGTATTATCATAGGAGTTCCGGCATGTGATATTGAAGCACTTGGTATTCTCGACGAAATATATTTTGATAAGAATTTTGAGGATATTTTTTATAAGAAACGCAGAGAAAACACTTTAATCATAAGTTCCGATTGTTTCGATGTGGTCGAACATTGCCATTGCACAACGTATGGAGTGAACCCGTGGGCAGAAAGGATAGCCGACCTTGCGGTAGCCGTAAAAGATGAACAGCTCTTTTTCAGAGTTATTTCTCAGAAAGGAAGAACATTTATTTCAGACACTGTCGGCGCTTCAAAGGTCAACGACAATAGTATTCTGTCATTTATAGACGTCAGGCACAGGGAAATCGAAGGGATTTTGCAGAGAACCAACAAAGACTTACCCGGCTACGAAGAGACCGAAAATATCGTAAGCAAACTGGAAAAGCCGGCATGGATTAAAAATTCCGCAACCTGTGTTTCGTGCGGCGCATGTACTGCTATATGTCCCACCTGTACCTGCTTCCTGTTAATTGATAAGCCTGGCTTCAGGAAGATCAAACAACTTGATGCATGTCAGTATCCGGGTTTTGAAAGAACAGCAGCGGGTGAGGATCCCCTTAAGGAGCTTCATGAACGCTTCAAAAACAGGTACTTGTGTAAATATGTATGGAAACCTGAAAGATTCAATAATATTGCCTGCACAGGCTGCGGACGGTGCATCGAGGCATGCATCGGCAAAATAAACAAAAACAAAATTTTCGTGGAAATGGCAAAATAACTTTTTATGCCTGCCGACACTAACATATATAAACCGTTAAGGGCAAAAGTTGCTGATATAATTGATGAATCACCGACCATCAAGACTTTTGTTTTGATTCCTGAGGAATATTTTTCTTTTAAAACAGGGCAATTTATTGAACTCACTGTTGACGGTATAGGCGAGGCTCCATTTACTCCCTCTTCTTCACCCCTTATAACGGATAAGATCGAAGTAACAGTGATGAAAACAGGTTATGTGACCGAATACATGCATAACCTCAAACCAGGCGCTTTCATGGGTATAAGAGGACCTTTCGGCAGAGGTTATCCTGTAGAAAAGTTCTATAATAAGGAGATCCTGATTCTTGGCGGCGGATGCGGCTTCGCTCCAATACGTTCATTACTGTACAACCTTGCAGCCATAACCGACAAACTCAGAAAGGTCATTTTATGCTATGGCTCGAAAACGCCGGAAGACTGTATTTACAAGCCTTATATATCTGAACTCAGAAGAACGCCGAAATTTGAAGTATTCAGAAGTGTAGACAAAGCCGACTCCAACTGGACAGAAAAAGTGGGTGTAGTGACGTTACTTCTCGACGATGTGAAAGTGGATATCGAAAACTCGGTAGCTGTAGTTTGTGGACCGCCTGTAATGATGAAATTCGGAACTCAAAAACTACTACAGATGGGGTACCCCGAAAACGATATTTATCTGTCGATGGAAAAAAACATGTCGTGCGGCCTTGGAAAATGTGGCCACTGTATGATGGGAAAATATTTTGTTTGCAAAGACGGCCCTGTATTTACCTGGAATGAAATAAAAGACCAGCCTAATATCTGGTAATGCTATGGCAAAAAGGATTCTTATAGACATGATAAAACTTAGGTCGGCGATGGCTGAAAATCATAACCTTCAACTGCCCGAAGCAGTGTTTTATCCTGTTTCTAATACTAACGGGCTTAAAACTATAAGAGAGCTTGCAGTATTCAGGTACTCATGCAGAAAATGCGAGGACGCACCATGCATTGCCTCATGCCCGGCCGAGGCGCTTGAAAAAGATGAGGAAGGGATAATAAACCGGAGCATAAATCTTTGTGTATCATGTAAATCGTGTGTTTCTATATGCCCCTTCGGAACTATGATGACAGACTTTTTTAAACACCACAGGAACAAAGACCTGTATTACGACCTGACAGATAGTGAGGAGATGATTAAATTTATAGAAGCCTCTCCTCCGGGAACCGTTTCACTTACCGATATGAAAGAATCACCGGAAGAGAATATTTTCAGACTTAACGAAAGAGTTTTAATCAAAGACTTCATATATAAAACTGATAAAGAGTAAAAAATGGCGTTGTATCTGTTTTATCTGCTTGTCTTTCCCGGACTTCTGTTCTCTTCAGTTATCGGAGCCTTTCTTTCATGGTTCGACAGAAAAATAACTGCAAGAGTTCAATTTCGAAAGGGTCCTCCCCTTTTGCAGCCATTTTATGATTTTTTTAAGCTTCTTCTGGTAAAGGAAACCATATTACCCAAACAGGGTTCCCCGATTTTATTCCTGATGGCACCGATTTTCGCTTTGTCGGGAGCTGTACTTGCCGCAGCTTTTATCCTTCTTCCTTTGTTCAATATAACCACAGGCTTTAAGGGCGACCTTATCGTCATCTTTTACCTGCTTACAATACCATCATTCTCATACATCATAGGGTCGCTGGCATCAGGAAACCCGCTTGCTGCAGTAGGCGGCTCGCGCGAAATGAAACTGATTATGAGTTATGAATCAACTTTCCTTCTGGTAATTGCCGGCATTATAGTCAAAGCTTCACAAAACTTCGACCTGAATTCGGTAATTTTCATACAACAAAATTCATCTCCTTTCATAGGAAGCATCTCGGGAATATTGCTTTTTATTCCTGGCATATTTTGTGTTCAGGCAAAACTCGGACTTGTGCCTTTCGATATGGCTGAGGCGGAAACAGAAATTGCGGAAGGAACATTTATTGAATACTCGGGCTCGCCTTACGCAATTATCAAACTCACAAAATATATCATGCTTTTTATTCTTCCGGCTTTCCTTATCGGCCTGTTTATGAACGGATTCAACCTGAACGGAATAAACATTCTCTGGACTGTATTGAAAGTAGCCGGAATTGTGCTGCTCCTGACTCTTATCAGGAATACGAACCCAAGGATAAAAATCAAACAGGCAATAAGTTTCTTCCTTGTATGGATGAATCTTCTGGCCGTTGTTGCAATAGTATTGGCATTTTTTGGATATTAAAAAAATTAAGAGGTGGGCTTTAAAAATTTTTGTTTCAAGAAATCATTGTGGGTTTTCCACTTCGCCGGAGCATCGTGCAATAATTGCGATATTGAGATCCTCGATTGTCTCACGCCGCGTTACGACGTGGAACGTTTTGGGATACTTCTTGCCGGAAGCGTACGCCACGCCGACGTGATACTTGTAAGCGGCTCGATAAACATGCGGGATAAAGACAGACTTCTCGAAATATACAACCAGGCACCAAAACCTGTGCTGGTTGTTGCTATTGGAGGATGCGGATGCACAGGAGGTATATTTGCCGAAGGAATCACGTTTGCAGGGCCAGTGGATAAAATTATACCGGTAAATGCCTATATACCGGGCTGCCCGCCAAAACCAGAGGCAATTATAGCAGGAATAATGAAACTTGTAAATAGCATGTGAGTAAGGAGGGAGACAATGGATACGGAAGCAATCATAAAGGAATTAAACGGGAGGTTTAGTACTGATATTACCGAAACGGTAAAAAGAAATGACAAAAGATATGATGTTACTATAAATCCATCTTCTATCGTTCAGATAACCGAATTTCTATACAAAGAGGCCGGATGCAGGTTTATTATTGCATCGGCACT
>CAZIRN010000203.1:0-4543 GCA_964541495.1 uncultured Rikenella sp.
ACATTTACCTTCAGACCCGGGAATTGGTTGATAATAAGTCATGATGCGACGGGACTAAAAGGTGTCCCAATCCCGGTGAAGGCTGAAAATGCTAATGATAGAATTAAAAATTCTTCGTTAAGTACTTCTAACACAGCAAAAAGGATATGAAATGCTCGGAAATAGATTGATCCCCCATTTTGTAGCGGATCGGCCGATGAGTCTTCGGATACTTGCAGGTTTAGATATCCATACACATCCTGTTCATTTTGGCCTCATGCTTCAAGCATGCGGTTCTGAAAATTTTCGAAACATGGTATCGCGATTTCCATGCCTCGAATTGGAATATTGTAGTGTTATTCATGGAAAGTGCCCTTATAATGGCGATATCTCGAGATGTCATTCTGGACAAATAATAAAAGAATTAGTCACAACAATTGCAGACAGCGGCGTATTTACAAAAAATGGCTCATCTATTGATTATAATGAATTATTTGCCCGTTACCAATCAATGCATGTTGAACGTGGGATAATTTTAGATGAATTAAGGAATTGTAATGCGACGATTATGAGTGCAAAAAAAGGTCTGGACCTTTATTTGCAAAAGGATTATTCCTTTCAATTAATCGGGGTTGCTCAGGGAAAAAATCCTGATGAATATTTACAATGTTACGAAAAGCTTGTCAAAATTGGTTTTACTGAAATTGCAATAGGGGGCTTATTGACCAAAAAAGTCAACACGGCTCGCTATGCACATTCAAATAAAGAAGAAATAGAAGCGGTTGTAAAAAAAATTAAATCTGAATGGGATCCGGATCGTCTTTTTGTTCTTGGTGTCTATAATCCAAAAAGGCATGAATTTTTAGAGAATCTTGGTGTACATGCAGCTGACTATAAAGGATGGATTTTCCAATACACACCTCGATTTGCTGATCCCCATCTTCACCACCTCGACAGAATACTCCAAACGCAGTCTTTTATTGAAAAAAATATTCTCTCACGTATAAGCGGAAAGCCTGCAGTTGAAAAATCTATTCATAACATCAGTAAAAATTTGAGTGCTAATATCCAGGTAAATGGAAAGAGAGTATATGTTAAAAATGGAAATGGAAACCCTTCTCGGACAATCATTAATCAGGTAGTGATTATCTCTTGCGGGAAAAAAAAGAATCAAGTTCCTTTATGCGAATCAAAAGAAGCCTATATTGGTCAATCATTCTTATTGAAAAGGAAATTTGCTGAGACAACAAGGTTACCATGGCTTATTTTATCAGCAAAATATGGGCTTCTTCGACCAGAAACCATAATTGATCCCAATTATGATAAAACAATAAAAACCAAAAAGGACATTAAAACCCTTGCAAGTATTATTCAAGAGCAATTGCCGAGATTTCCAGAATTGGATAATGTGAAAGAAATTATTTTTCTTGGACCGGGGTCCTATGCAATGGCCCTAAAAAATGCTTTAAATCAAAATAATCGGATAATTATCAATCATCTCACAGAAGGACTCGGTCAGGGAAAAGCTTGTCAAAAAATTAAAAGGCTTCTTCAAGAAATGGGCTAAAATGGCTTGATCAAATCGGCAATGGAATCAACGCAGAATAGTAAAATAAAAATCCAAAAAAATGTTATTAAAAAATGTTTCATGGAAGGATTAAAAATATGCATCGATTACCTCGGATATCGGATCTTCCCAATGTTCCAGCAGTGTATATTTTATATGGTGGAAAGAAAGGGAACAAATTCGTTGCATATGTAGGTATTGCAGATAAATTACGACAAAGGATCAGTCAACACCTCATACGTCGGGATAGCAGCATAACAACTGCAACATCCATTGTGTCTTTAAATCCCGATTATATAACTGGAATTCAGTGGTGGACCCATAATGATTTCAACGAGCGCAGTTCACTCGAAGCTGCAGAAGTTATTGCTTTTGAACTTTTCAATCCCATTTTAAGGAGTAGAGACAAATTAGCAGAAAGGGCAAAGTTACTTCTTGAAGACGAGAAATTCCAAACATCCATGAAAAAACTATTCTCTGGTGAACCATCGGGTTCCATGGAATTTCTTGATTTTCAGGATCTTGTTGATAAAGTTCTGAAAATGGAAGGTGATTTATGCGAATTGACAGATCGTCTGAACAATCTTGAAAACAGATTAAAAATGAAGGACTCTGATAGAAAAGAACATTAATTGAATTGAATATTCGCCATAATCCATTTCAGCCAGGTCTTCACTGTCGACGCTCTACGGTGCCGGGTAACTTCATTATAACGGGCATCAAACTGGTGAATAATTTCTGCAATATCTTCAATACTAATTTCGTTTACATTAAGATGGGAATTCCTTAATATTTCAATGGAACGCCGGAAAGTCGGTCGCTTGAGTAACTGATTGAATAATATCCCATTCCTACACCGGCGGGTTCGGTAGTGTTTCAACTCTCTACCAAGTTCGGTTAAAGAAAACTGGCTTTTTACCCCTTCTCTTTCAAGAAACCCAAGATAGATTGCGGCGTTCGCATAGTAATCCCCCTGTCGCTCGTCGAATTCAAAATACTCCGAGATGCCGTCCCTCGTGCTTAATTCGTCGTTGAACGACACGACCAGGTCAATTACTTTATCCAGGTCGTTTGCCTGGGGGAAAGGCACGAATCCGGGTTCCGCTGCATCAACAGGAATCTCATGAATCAGAGCATCAAACTGGATCGCCAATACCGGATCTTCATCAACTGAATAGCATTTCGTATTGGTGATCTCCATTTCACCATACTTTTCTCCAAAGCGGAATTGAAAGAGATAGAACAATCCGTTCGAAAAAACAAAAAATATCGGGATTACCTGCTTCCGGACCTTCTGGGACCATTCTTTCCAGGGATAGAATAATTGACGGATATGAAAATCTTCCCTTTTTCCAAGTTTCGCTTCAATAAGGTAGATCCCGCGGGACCCCTCATAGCCAGAATCGATCTCTATTTGGACGCCATTAATGGTAATGGAAGGGCCTTCAGGCAATGCCAGCTGAAACGATCCTGATCGGGATTTCCCTCGAATCGTAAGTCTGAGATTCGTTTCACCAGTGAAACTACTTAGAACCGATACGAGGTGGGCGTAATCGATAGCCTGGAATTCACTATTAATATTTCCAAGGTTGAGTGTTTCGATAGAATCTGCAGATGATTCTGAGGCATGGCGTTCAACCGGGAGGGCTAAAGCATCAGAATTAAATGAAAAATAACTTTTTTTATACCGATCCCTGAAGATAACATACTCTCCATTTGTAATCGGCAATATTGAGAGGTTGTTTTTCCGGAAAATTTCTGGCCGTGATTCCAGAGTGTCCTGCTTCGCCATGAGTCTCGGTTCTCTCTTTCCGACCTCTTTAAGGGTCGTTGCCGAGATAAGGGCAAACCCATCCGAATTGATTGAATCGAGGAGTTTTAGTTCTTCAAAGACTTTGTTCCAGGCTACATCATTCTTCGAAGTCATACGGGTCTAATAATTGGTAACAATAATCTCTCGAATCTCCCCTCTTTTTGTGCCATCGCAATTGATCATCCTTTTCGCGGGGACTCTCTCAATGTGGTAATTGGCATATAAGAGATCAAAAAAATCGTCATCGGGATTCACATTTTTAGGATCTGAATTACTGAGCATCAACTTTGCATGAGTGCAATCACACTTCTGAAAGAAGGCAGCCAGGCGCTTCTGCTCTTCATCAGTAAAGCCATCCTTGGAATACTGAGTGAATGAGGAGGTCTGGTTAAGGGGACGATATGGGGGGTCGAAATAGACAAACGATTTGTCTGAAATATATTGATAGGATTCTTCGAAATCTCCCAAGTGTATTATAGTATTTTCGAGCTTTTCGGAGTCGGCCCTCAATACGCATTCATTGAGTATTTTTGGCTTTTTGTATTTCCCAAATGGCACATTGAACTCTCCATGGTTGTTCACCCGATACAACCCGTTAAAACAAGTCCTGTTCAGGAATATCAGCTGTGAGGCCCTCTCTATCCATGCCTTTTGAAATTTGTGAAACCGGATGCCGGGTTTACTGCGGTTGAATTCATCACGGATTTGGTAAAAAAAGATTTTTCTCTGTGGCTCATCCCGGGATAAAAACTCTTTTTCAAGATCCCGCAGTAACTCAATCAATTCATCAACATCATTCTTTACTACTGTATAGGCAAGAATCAATTCCTCATTGATATCGAAGATATGGCACTCATCGAACCTGAATAAATTGTTGAAATGAAAAAAAACCGCCCCACCGCCCACAAATGGTTCAATAAAAATGGGGAGGTCGCCTCTCTTGAGCTCTTCTGGGATCCGTCTGGTGAACTCTTCGAGTAATTGAGTCTTTCCGCCAGCCCACTTTAAAAAAGGTTTTGCGGAGGATTCGGCCATCCCAAGCTCCCTGATATGAATTTTGTTGTCCAGAGATATAGATGCCAGAGTTTTTAGTTGCACCGTTAGAGGGATGAGCTCAACCAACTCCCCCTACCCGCACACCTCCCTCACCTTCTCCGGCTCCCACCGGAGCGCAATCTCCCTCG
>CAZIRN010000204.1:0-4530 GCA_964541495.1 uncultured Rikenella sp.
ATATAACTTCCAGAATTCCTGTCTTACCACCTTTGGCCTTCACAATTTTCTGAACCGTAATATGGCCGTAACCATCTTTCTTGTCGGCCGGAATAGCTGATGAATTATTCCAGAAATCCAGTCCGTTGACATTTCCATGATTGAACCATAATCCTACCTGATGAGGATGGTCAACACGCTCACCTTTCCTTGGTTCAAGAGGAAATCCACGTGTCACGACAGCACCGTTCGGTGCAAAAACCGGGAAAAGAAACGGCTTTTCAAAATCCGCAGGATAACGGTAGGATGTAAAAAGCTTGTCACCGATAAAAACATCTACTTTTCTTTTCGACTCATCGCGAACAAGTTTTACATTCTGACTGTATGCAGTCAGTGTCGAAACCATCATCGAGATTATAACAATTAAATATCTCATAATAAACCTTTTTGTTAGTCTTTTATCAATTTTTTTATTCAATATTGAAATGGTTTACCGCCTGCCATCACTTCCTGAGTTTTTTCGTCGAATGTAACTTTTTCTCCCGTTCTGAGACAGGCAGTGCACATTATGTTTGCAATCGAATGGTTATATCCAGCAACAACATCGGCATTAGGTTTTTTGCGATTGCGAACACATTCCATCCAGTTGCGCATGTGAGCTGTTGTCATCGGGTCGCCTCCGGTATCGGCAGCAGTTTCGACTTTAAAGCCGGGAAGTTCAAAAGGCTCAAGCAGGTTCGCCTTCATATTCATCGCCTTTGCGTCACGCTCCTGCAGACCTCCTTCAGGGGTGACTTTGTTCGTATCGAGGTTCAGAGTGCCGCCATTCGAGAAATAGAGCTCCTTTGTACCTCCTGCAGAGTTGGTGAATCGTGAGGAATAGACAACTTGAAAACCAAGGTTAAGATCAGTGTCTGAGCCGTAATCTAACACCGCAGTCATGGTGTCGAAATTGGTACGACCGTCTTTCCAAAGGTAAATATTTCCGTTAGCAGCCACACTGCGCGGATGTGAAAGACCTGTGAACCAGTGTACGGTATCTATCTGATGAGCCATCCACTGCCCCGGAATACCTGAAGAATAAGGCCAGAAAAGTCGGAACTCGAGATATTTCCTGGCATTGAAAGGCTCGAACGGACGGTTCAATAGATATCGTTTCCAGTCGGTATCTTCCTCCTTAAGAAGAGGAACCACGTTCGGACGTCTCCACCGGCCGGGTTGGTTTACGTTCCATGTCATTTCTACCATCACTATCTTGCCGAACTTGCCTGATCTGATATAATCATTTGCAGCAATATAGTTTGGAGCGCTGCGGCGTTGTGAACCAATCTGCACAATCTTACCCGTTTCCTGTACAGCTTTCAGCGCCGTACGGGCATCGGCCATCGTTTCAGCAAAAGGCTTTTCTACATAAGCATCACGCCCCGCTCTTACAGCTTCCGCACAATGTAATGCATGCTGAAAATCGGCTGTGCTGATTATAACCGCATCCGTGTCCTTAGCACTGTAAAGCTCCTCATTATTGCGGTAAAGCTTAAGGTTGACTCCTTGTGATTTGAAGAATTTATCCGCTTCCTCGCGACGTAATCTCCATATATCTGAGAGAGCAGTAAATTCAAAATTCATTTCTTTCGCATTCGCCATAAAACCCCGGTACAGTGAACCTCTGAAACGGTCAGAATAACCAATAATACCCACACGCACTCTGTCGTTTGCACCAATAATGCGCGAATAACTCTTTGCACTGAAAGCCACGGCTGCTGAGCCGAGCGCCGCTTTCTGTATGAATTCTCTCCTTGTGGCCATATAAAATGTATTTAACTGTTAAAATTTATAAATTGAATTATTCATAAAAGGGTGTTTTTTGTTTTTCAAATACAATATTAATAAATAATTATATTTGAAAAAATACAACAAAAAACACCCTATTTAAATGATAGACCAAATTTATTGAAAATTTCCCAAAATAACTTGAACTTTCCCCGGTGAAGGGAAAAATATTAAAATTGGCCTTTTGTAAATCTCTAATCTAAAAATAGGGAGTATTAAAAATAACCAGAATAACTTTGCGAGTTATTTCCGGTTATGTAACACTGGTTTACATCATCATAATAGGAAGAAAACTTATATTTGAGAACCAGTGGTCTGAAAGAAGGGAGTAGTTAATAACCTATTGTTTTAACAAATCCATAATTACCTCTGAACTTCTGTATTATTTGTTTGACTGATTCCCGGAGCGATTTCTTACTTCACGTACAAACATGATAAAAATTTTGCAACACCCAAATCTATAAAATACCTACTGATATCCAAATACTTATGAAGATGTTGCAGTAAAATGCGGAAAAAGGGAAGAACGTTTTGATTCCTCAACCTCCACCTTTTTTAATAGATTAAAAGACGCCAAACGCTGAATGAAATAAATTCCACAGTATCGGGTGTAGTTAATAATTTTCAACAAACGAATCGGGATAGGTCACAAAAAATTCTTGCCTATAATAATGTGTGGGTATCCATATGTCTTTGTCCCTGTCACATTCATATAACTTCAGTATCCACGTATCGAATTTGCGGGCGTTCTCATACAATAAAATTACCCTTGCACCACGACCGATCTTACCATAACACTGCCTTCCTGTAACATTACCATAAGCCATGCAAATATTGTGCAAAACGCCGATATAGTTGTTATTATGGTCATGACCTACGAATATCCCCATGACATCTTTTGATTCAACCATGGAGGTAAAAAGTCCGGAATTGAGGTCAGGGGAACATACGGTTTCTTCCTGATAACCTACTGTGGTTTTCTTGCCAATGATTTCTTTATATTCAGGAAGCGGGATGTGAAAAAATGCAAGGGCAGGATAAGGGTTCCCTCCGTTTTTTCTGGTGAAGGTTTTGCTTTGTTCCCTGTACCAGGCAATCTGGTCTAACGTGATCCATTCATAATTTCCAAGATCACCTTTCGGATGAAAACTCGAGTGAGAATCAAAAAAGTAGAGTAAAGCTGCTGTCTTATTTGATTTTGAAGACCGTATTTTCAGTACGTAATTGCCATTCCCAGAAAGGCTTTCAGAACCGTTTACAGTAAGATTATAAGGTAAACCCACAATTGTTTCCATAATCTGCTTCCCGTTCAGCTCATATTGGATGTCATGATTGCCAAGTGTTACAGCCCATGGAACTTTAGCCTCAATAAGGAGCTGGGATAAAGCTAACCATGCTTTAATCGTATTTTTTGAACACACCACATCGCCTGTTAAAACCACTAAATCGGGTTTTTCTTTTTCTATTACTATTTTCATCAATAACAGTGCGCTGTCGGATCGGTAAGAGTCATATTGAAAATGAACATCCGTAAACTGAACAATCTTGAATTCACCGTTTGTATTAAAACGCAGGTTATTTTTTGATTCATCACAACCTGTCAATAAAAGCATTGTTATCACAAGCAATGCCGTTAAAATGCCAATAATTTTTTTCATTCGTATATTTATAAAGATATTCTTTTGCTGTTTATTCCGGACAAACTAAGCCACACTAACCCCGACCAAATGCTTAACCTTTCGTTCATTCTATTACTCAGTTAAATAATTTAATGACTTATTTTCTTTCCGAAAAAACTTACTTTTACAATTTACAATAGACTTAACTTTTTATGGTAATATCCTTTTCTGTATTAACACACCTATTCTGAAAATAAAAAATATGCAATAAAAAGATGATTGTTTAGTTAAATAATTGATTGATTGTATGTTATTTTATCTGAATAATTTTCTTTTTCATTCATCAATTTTATCTATCAATCGAAAATTTCTCATGAACTCACCCCTTCCCTCGCTTAGCTCGGGTTTTCCCCTCTCTGTTTCACAAAGAGGGGAAAGAATACAGTAATTCTTAATGGGCCTGAATCCTTAATGGGCTTGGGAAGATTCGCTTTTTTCAACTTCTGGCGAAGAGAGAGTCTGTCCTGATTTATCGAGAGGAACCAAGAGGGTGAGTTCATGAAACAAAATCACAAATTATTTCTCACCGGAAAGATGCGACCGAAGAAATTTCAAGGCCTCTGTAAGATGATTTTCCACGGTTTTGTGACTTATCTTTAATTCATCGGAAATCTCCTTTATGCTCAAACCTTCGAACCTGCTTTTTTCGAAAACTTCCCTTCGCCTGGGTGGCAACTGGTCTAAAAGTCTTGTAATATATTGATAAAGTGATTTATACGTTACTTCATCTGAAGTTCTAAAATCAAAATCATCATAGATTCCTAAGTTAAGATATTGTGTCAGATGTGCTCTCTTTCTGAATTGCTTCCGGATAATATTAAATGATATAGTAAAAAGGTACGATTTGAATGAAAGGTCTTCATTAAGCTCCTCACGCTTCTCCCATACTGTCATAAAAACTTCCTGAACCACCTCTTCAGCTTCAGCCTCAGATTTCAAATACCCGAAAGCAAACCGGTATAAACGTCCGCTGTATTTCCTGAATTAGGTATTAAATGCAACAATATTGCCTTTTGATAAATTCCTTACGAGCAGACGTTCA
>CAZIRN010000205.1:0-3140 GCA_964541495.1 uncultured Rikenella sp.
TCAGTATAAACATTTCTTAATAAATTACCACCCACATACATTATGCGTCGGCAGCCCTGGCTAATCAAATGTGATACAATTTCATAACCGGCTTTATTATTGTCGATAACCACACGGGTGCATCCTTTACACTCAAAAACTCTGTCGAAGAATACTAAAGGGATTCCCTTATTCAGCAGTAATTCAAAATGATTTAAGCTGTTCGTGTTATATGCGAGAGAAACCAGCAATCCGTCGACGCGACTGTTATATAAAGTTACCACTTGTTCGGCTTCCTTTTTTTCATTTTCCTGCGACTGACTGATGATAATGCTGTAGCCATACTTGTTAGCAACATTTTGTATCCCTGCTATTGCAGTGGCCATGAAATAACTGTTCAGCTTGGGTACAATAACACCCAGAGTATGAGTTTTATTTAGTCTTAAACTGCTTGCGAACTTATTATGCCGATATCCCATTTTTTTTGCAGCTTCCCTGACACGCCTTTGTGTTTCCTTTTTAATCCCGGGATGTTTTTTTAACGCCCTGCTTACAGTTGAAGGAGAGATTCCAAGATCGCGGGCTATATCATAAATTGTTGTTTCCCTATTTTCTTTCATGTTTGAATAACTTATTTTAATATAAATCCCACATCCTTAATAATATATCAGGACTGAAAATTACTTTTATTGTAATTATCTAATCAATGAATAGAGGTTATTTAAAAATTTATAAAATTTTTGATATTAAAGTAATAATATTTAAACGATCCTTAAGGCTTTATAATTAACAACCGATTGCAAATTTAAAATTTTCAATTAATCTTTTTGAAAATAATCATATTTCTGTTGATATTTATCAATATTTGTTATTAAATTTTTTTCGGCAAAGATACCAATTGACATAAATATAATAATTTCTTTTTTTTTCACGTGCACTCACCTCCTCATTCGCAAGGCTCAGGTTTCCGGCAGCTGGCGGATTCGAGCAGGTGAGTTTGTGGTTTAAAATATGGAATCAATTTGATTTTATGCTACTGCTTTAATCTTCCAAATTTTGCTGGACAATCCTGAAATATTAAGGAGATATTTATATCGGTTCTTTAGGTTACTACTTTAAATGTAATATAAGTTTATCCTGGAATGTACTGACAAATAAAGAAGTCTGGCCGGGTGTGTTAATTTGTTAAAAATTTTAATAAAAATTATATGCAATCGGTTGCATTTTTAAAAAAAGTTTTAATTTTGAAAAAAAGAAATGGAATAAAACTTATAAACAAGAAAAATATACTTTGAATCCTTTTAAAAATTCATAAATCATTTACAATTATGATGACACAAACGTTCTCAAAAAATGCTTTGGTAATTGTATTATTGTTATCAGTATCAAACTGTTATAGTCAGAAAATTGCATCATTCGAAGTAGAATTCCCGAAGCCGTCTTATGAACTTGATATCCCGGTCAGTATCAATCTGGATGACCTGACCTATATCCCTGACTCTCTTTTAAACCTTTACGAGGTAAGGGGAAGCAAGAGAACCGCAATCCCTTTCCAGATTGAGGCTGGTGATCCCCGTAAACTTCACTGGATTATTACCTCAGGGAAAGGATCAAATGAAAAATATCTTTTTGAACTTGTACGCGAAAAAGCAAATCAAACTGAAACAATGCAGGCAATAGTTAATGAGGGTGCTTTGACTATCCACAGGGAAAATCAGAATATGTTACAATATTATTTCAAAACGGTATACCCTCCTCAGGGAGTTGATACTGCTTACAAAAGAAGTGGATTTATTCATCCATTATGGTCCCCGCACGGACAGGTTCTAACTCGAATTCAGCCTCGTGACCATTATCATCACTATGGCATCTGGAATCCATGGACGCAAGTTGAGTATGAAGGAGATACAATAGATTTCTGGAATATAAATTCAAAACAAGGGACTGTTCGTTTTGCAAAGTTCATCTCAATTCAGAATGGGACAATTTTCTCAGATTTTAGCGTATTACATGAACATGTTGTATTTAAAAAGACTGGAAACGAAAAAGTTGCTATGAATGAGCTTCAAAGAGTTAGAGTATATGCTCCGGAAGGAAACCAGGACTTCTTTATAGTTGACTTTTACATACAGCTTAATTGTGCCGATTTAAGTCCTGTAAAACTGCTTGAATACCGTTATGCCGGTTTAGGATGGAGAACCACTGAAAAATGGGACAACAAAAACAGCATGGTGCTTACCTCGGAAGGAAAAACAAGAAAGGATGCAGACGGCAGTAAGGCAAAGTGGTGCATTGCTCAGGGAGAAATAGACAACGATTACGCAGGTGTTGTTATGATGTCATTCCCGACCAACTATAATTTTCCCGAACCGATGAGAATATGGCCTGAAAATCAATATAACAGGGGTGATATGTTTGCTAATTTCTGTCCTACAAGGGATAGGAACTGGCTTTTGGTACCCCGACATAACTATGTACTTAAATACCGATTCCTTGTTTATAATGGACGTATGGATAAAGATAAAGCTGAAAGTGCATGGCAGTATTATGCTTATCCACCGAAAATTAATGTTACATTAGTAAAATAATATTAAGGATTTGAATTGTTGATAATAAAATAATATGAACAGGTCGTCTTTAATAATTAAGACCAATAATATATAAACAAATAGAATGAAAAGAAGAAAATTTATTTCTAATTCGATGGCAGCGGCAGCAGGAACAATTATCCTGCCGACTATTGTACCTTCTTCCATCTTAGGCAAAAATCCTCCCAGCGATAAAATCAATATTGGTTGGATTGGATGCGGCAGGCAGGGAAGAGGTGATATAATGTCAACTATGAGCTTCGATTCGTGTATTGTGACAGCTGTTTCGGACGTGGATTCAAAAAGGATGGAACTTGGTAAGCAACTTGTTGAAGGTTACTATACCAAGCAAACCGGGAATGCTAATTATGTCAATGTAAAAACCTATGGAGATTATAAGGAGATGCTTCTTGATAAATCCATAGATGCCGTCGTGATAACCACGCCAGACCACTGGCATGCGCAACCCGCTATGGAAGCGGCTCTTGCAGGCAAGGACATCTATCTTGAAAAACCTACGTCATTGACCATTAAAGAAGGACGTCAGCTTAGCGATCTTGTGAGGAAAAGAAA
>CAZIRN010000205.1:3150-4500 GCA_964541495.1 uncultured Rikenella sp.
AACACAACAGCGTTCCAGTTCCCAGTTCAGGATTGCAGCAGAACTTGTCAGGAGTGGAAGGATAGGCAAGCTCCATACAGTTAAAATAGGGTTGCCGGGAGACCCTTCAGGACCTGAAGCTCCAGAGATGCCGATCCCTCCAAACCTTAACTATGACATGTGGTTAGGATCAACACCGGTTGTTTATTATACTGAAATGCGTGTACATCCACAAAAGGATTTCGATCGTCCGGGATGGTTAAGATGTGAACAGTTCGGTGCCGGCATGATTACCGGCTGGGGCCAGCATCATTTCGATTCAGCAGCATGGGGAATGGATACTGAACTGACCGGCCCTATATCGGTAGAGGCTGTGGCTGAATTTCCTAAGTTCGGACTATGGGACGTGCATGGCGATTTTATGGCAAAAGCTGAATATAGAAATGGTGTAACAATGTATACCAGCGGAGGTTATCCTAACGGTGTAAGATATGAAGGCTCAGATGGCTGGATTTTTGTAACACGTGGTAGCTACAGGGCAACAGAAAGTGATCCTATACCACAAGGACAAGCCAATCCGCCTCTTTCAGCAAGTGATCCGAAAATCCTCGCTCCTCTCGGACCAAATGATGTACACCTATATGTAAGCACATCCCAGCAAGGCAACTGGCTCGATTGCATTAAATCGAGGAAAGAACCAATTTCTCCGGTTGAGATAGGCCACAGAGCGTGTACGGTTTGCCTGATAACCCATATTGCTATGAAGCTCGGAAGAAGATTAAAATGGGATCCTGAAAAAGAGCTGTTTATAAATGACGACGAGGCCAATAAAATGCTTTCACGTCCGCAGCGCAAACCTTACGGTACTGATTATATTAAAATGTAATCTCCATGAAAAAAATTATTATAACAGCCCTGGCTATCGCCGGGGCACTTATTTTTGAAATACCGGTTGATGCGGCTAAAATTACTGCTGTCAAAGTCGGCTCTAAAATCAATGTTACTATTGACGGGAAATTCTTTACGAGCTATATATTTTCCGATGATGAGAAATATCCTTTCTTCTTTCCTGTCAACGGTCCTGTTTCTGGAGGATCTGTAACTTCAATGAGAAATGCAGAATATCCTCATCACAGTTCGCTTTTTTTCGGATGCGACCTTGTTAATGGAGGTAACTGGTGGCAGGAAGGTCTCGAAAGAGGAAGGATAATATCAGTAAATGCCGAAATAGTAAAACAGGGAGGCGACACTGTAATCATTACCGATGAATGTATCTGGAGTCGTCCCGGCGCTATTTCGCCGATAAAGGATACACGGAAATATATTATAACGGCTCCATCTTCGGATTTGTACCAGATTGAAGTTGAAATA
>CAZIRN010000206.1:0-4469 GCA_964541495.1 uncultured Rikenella sp.
CATAAAGCTGTTCAAAAGTTGTTGCATAGCCCATCATAAGTGTTACGAATGACCATACACCCAGGCTTGCAGTTATCAGCCATTTACGGTTAACGCGGTCGGCAATCAGTCCTGCCACAGGTGAAACGAGTCCGTAAATCCATAAAAACACAGCCATGAGGCGGCCAAAATTTTCTGCCATTTCAAGTTCCCGGATATCCTGCATCATGGAGGGTTTCATGGTAGAGAGCATCTGGCGGTCCATGTAATTAAGCAATGCAACCCCCCACAGAAGGGCAACAACAAGCCATGGGTACCAGGGTTTCTCTTTCAAAAGCATTAAAAGAATATTTTAATTTAAAAGAGAACTTTAAACTAACTATTTAGTAAATAGATATATTATGGCTTTGAAAGAAATTCTTTAATGCCCAGTTTTTCAACATCTTTTTTAAATTCCTCATACATTTCTGTCGTCATGTTTTTAACTGGCAATCTAAAGAAACCGCAATCGATACCAGCATATTTCATAAAAGCTTTTCCAGTAGCTATTCCACCATATTTATCAAGCAATCGGATCATCTCCACAGCTTTAAGTTGCAGTTTTTGAGCTGTCTCTATATTGCCTTTTCTGAAAGCTTCTATTAATGAATGGTAAAGTGGTGCTGCATAATTATATGTGCTCCCGACAAAACCCCTGCTTCCTGTTGCAAGGGCTGACAGCATGCATTCATCCCTGCCCCACAAAATGTTGTATTTACCATCTTTAAAATTAAGACAACCTATAAAATCCATTAAATCCTCATGAGTAAATTTTATTCCTGAAAAATTGGGCAGCATTTCTGAAATTTTTTTCAGGAATGGGGTCATTTTAATATTAACTCCGGAAATAGCCGGAAAATGGTAGTAATATACCTCCATTTCCGGGACAGCCTCACCTATTATTGAAACGTATTCAGCCAACGCTTCCTCATCACATGGCCTGAAAAAATAAGGACCGATAATTGCAATGGATGAAATGCCTATTTCACGAGAGAAGACTGCGTTTTCAATACATTCTTTGTATGATGTGCCCCCTACGAGGTTTATTATTTTAACTTTTCCTCCTGCCTTTACACATTTTGCCCAATGTTCGGCATTAATCTGCTTTTCTTTCTGTGTTAGTGAGGGTCCCTCACCAGTTGTGCCATTTATAAATGCACCTATTATTCCGTTTTTTTCGAGAAAGCGGTAATATTCAGGAATGATTGAAGTGTTTAGATTACCATTTGAATCTAAAGGTGTAAAGGGTGCAGCAATTAATCCTTCCAATTTATCCATAATTCAAATTTTTAACGATACTATAACTATTGCTAAATTTTTAAAACATAATGCAATTTTAAAACTATGTATAAAAATATTAAAAAGAAATTCAGTTTTTTGTTTTAAGAATATCTTTAAAAAGAATTTTCTGAAAATAAAGGTCTTTTTTACCCTCATATAGAATGCCAATTGTATTTTTATCAACCATAGTAAGGCATGAATACCCGAAAGATTCAGGTCTGTAAATTTCGATTTGATAGGCTTCAGGCCAGGTAAGACCTTCATCGAGACTGGCTTTTATTGTTATATTTTTTCTTTCATATTTGTTGGCCGGGTTTGAAAAGAACAGAACTTTTTTAGTCTTTCCTCCGATATCGAGATCAGCAGAAATAATGCTTGCCATGCATACCGGTTCAGGAAGTGCATTGTTTGATGAAGGATGGATTTCCCAGGTTTTACCGAGATCACGAGTAATGGCAACAGCTCTGCCGTTAGAATCATCTTTTATAGTAGCGTTACGATTGTCTCTCATATTTAACATTATACTTCCGTCTGTTAATTGCACACATTGAGCTTCAGTTGTGTTTGGTTTTGCGCCGGTTCCTATATTCCATGTAATACCATGATCTTTAGAATAAATTATTGTCGACCATGGGATTCCTTCAGAGTCCCTGAACTGAGCAGGAAAAACTAATGTTCCATCATTCAGGGTTATTCCTCTACCTGGCCCCTGAAACATTAATTTCCAAGCAGGATCTTTAATTTGTGGAGTAATATTCATTACTTCCGACCATGACAGGCCATCATCTTCACTTTTGACCATTACCAGCTGACCCGTAACATCTGGCTCTATACCTTGTCCGGATGCATTCCACGCAATTTGTCCCGGGAAGCCATGAATCCATAAGGCTGCCACCCATATTGTTCCTGTTATGTCATCAACCAGAATAGAGGGATCACCTACTCCGTTTTCCTCTTCAGGTTTGCCTCCCCAATTATTCATGTCTAGAATTATTCTCATCGGTTCCCATGTCTGGCCGCCATCTGTGCTTCGGCTCATTCCTATATCAATGTCGCCCTGAAGGTCCCGACTGCTTTTATACCTTACATCATAAACAGCAATTAGTGTTCCTTTTTTTGTGGTGATAATACCTGGTATTCTATAAGTATCTACGCCATCCTGACCCGCACGTCTCACAATTTTTGCGAACCTTATAACTGGTAAACCTGAGTCTATTTTGATTTCATAATTCCCATCAAAGACGATTGATATATATTCAATTTCAACTGTGCCTATCAGATTTACAAATTTCTGTGGGGTGAATCCGATTATAAATTTATTGTCACCATTTTTTATTATTCTGCTTCCACTGATTTTCACAAATTTTGATATAGAAGCAGTTGTGTCAAAAAAATCATAAATAATATGTTCTTTATCGTTAATTATATTTTTTACATATACCGATGAGAGAGATGATAATGTACTTTCCTCTTTAAAAGAAATTATTATTTTTTTTACCTCAATCTGCAAATTAGTATCTGCAATATGAAGATTAACATCTATTAAGTCATTATATCTATTTTCGGCAAATATGGGTTTAACCTCATAGATAATTTCTGGTTTTACATTAGTAGAAATATCATAAAGCACAAAATTCCTATTGCATTTTGTCGCGAAAACAAAAAGGATAGTAATGATGAAAATAATTTTCATTGCCTCCATATTTAACAATTTAAAATCAAAAAAACAAAAGAAGAATGAATTCCTGTTGTTTTAGGAATATTTTTTGGGGGTTTTTCAACAATGAATAATTTTGCGTCCTTAAAAGCAGTTGTTTGTGAAAAATTTATTGAGAACAGATACAGCAATACGATTCGTCATCCTTCTAGGTCTGGTGAGTCTTTTTTCAGACGTAACTTATGAAGCGGCAAGAAGTCTGAATGGTCCTTTTTTGAAAATCCTTGGTGCAAGTGGTACCACTGTAGGTCTTGTGGCAGGAGCAGGTGAGCTAATAGGGTATGGACTCAGACTTT
Source organism: uncultured Rikenella sp. (assembly GCA_964541495.1). GTDB lineage: Bacteria > Bacteroidota > Bacteroidia > Bacteroidales > VadinHA17 > LD21. The sequence goes on from CAZIRN010000206.1 coordinate 3,313, forward strand.
TGTCGGGGTGGCTTGCCGACCGTACAAAGAAATACTGGTTGCTGATGATAGCCGGATATGCCCTGAACCTCTTTTCTGTTCCTCTTCTTGCACTTGCAGGATACTGGGAAATTGCGGTGGTGCTTATGATTGCAGAGCGTACAGGTAAAGCCATAAGGACTCCTTCGCGCGATGCATTGTTGTCGTTTGGCACACAGAAAATCGGAAGAGGTTGGGGTTTCGGCCTTCACGAAGCAATGGATCAGATTGGAGCAACGGCTGGCCCCTTGCTGGTAAGCTCAGTTCTTTTTTTCAAAAACCAGAACTATTCCCTGGCTTATGCAGTGCTGGTGATCCCTGCAATTATAGCATTCACAATACTGCTCTTCTGCAAATATCTCTATCCGGCCCCCGGGGAACTGGAGATAAAAGTAAAAACAGCAGACACAAAGGGATTTTCCAAAAAATACTGGGTATATCTTCTAGCTGTGGTATTTGTTGCAGCCGGATTTGCCGATTTTCCGCTGATAGCTTTCCGATTCAAATCGGATGCCCTCTTCAGCGACACCTTTATTCCGGTGCTCTATGCAGTGGCAATGGCAACCGACGCTCTCGCAGCCCTTTTTATCGGAAGGATATATGACAGGGCAGGAATAAAAGCACTTTTAGCAGGCATACTTGTTTCGGCCTTTTTTGCCCCTCTTGTTTTTCTTGGTAACAGAACAGCTGCTGTAGCAGGCATGATTCTCTGGGGAATCGGCATGGGTGCGCAGGAGTCAGTTATGAGGGCAGAAATAGCAGGTATGGTTCCTCAGGAAAGACGTGGCACAGCATACGGAACATTCAATGCAGCCTTTGGTATCTTCTGGTTTGCCGGCAGTGCAATTATGGGATTATTATATGACATCTCAATCAACGGACTTGTATTATTTTCTATTGCTGCACAACTTATTGCCGTGATGATTCTGGCATATTTTATCTCCGATAAAAACAGACAAAATAAATAGAATTAAGGGAAAGCTTAAAAATGATTATTTTTCTTCATTTTATTAAAATAAACTATATTTGGTCGCTAAAATTTTAAAGTAAGGGAATAATGTTACTTTAGCACAAAATCATTAACCAAAACATAGAAACAATGAAAATAATTGATGTATCAGCAATGGAAATTCTGGATT
>CAZIRN010000207.1:0-4464 GCA_964541495.1 uncultured Rikenella sp.
GAGCAAGAGCTTATTTCCGTTCTATAAGGAGCGAACCCGTTGAGCGATGGCATCCGGGTTAACCCCGATGAATCGAAGATTCAATCGGAGGTTAAATTTGGCCCAGCCAATTAGGGGGTTAAGACAATGAACGTTTAGGTGAATGGAAGGAGCGAAACCAAAGAACAATTATCAATGGCAGCCGAGCCGAAGGTAAAATATGGGAATTGATTAACTTTGCACTATGAGAAATGAAGTAAATGTAAACAACAACATGCTAACCTGGGCTATTACCCGGGCTGGTTATGATGTGCCTGCATTTGCCAAAAAGTTTCCAAAAATATTAGAATGGCTCGAAGGGCAGAAGAAGCCGACTGTAAAGCAATTAGAAGAATTTTCTAAAAAAGTCTATCTGCCGTTTGGTTATCTTTTTTTACCACAACCACCACAGGAAAAATTGCCAATACCGTTTTTCCGCACCAATGGAAATCAAGCAGACAAAATCGGTATCAATGTGTATGATACCATTTTGTTGCTCCAGCGGAGGCAAGATTGGTTAAAAAACTACTTAAAAGACAATGATTTTCCGCCATTGCCTTACGTTGGCAAATTCCACAATCGCAATAATGTAAAGGAAATTGTTGCAGACATTCGCCAAACACTCCAGTTACCTGAGAATTGGGCAAGCCATTTCAAAACATGGCAAGAGGCTCAAGACCATTTAGTGCTGCATATTGAAGATAAGGGAATCATTACCATATTCAACGGAATAGTCGAAAACAATACACACAGACCCATTCCTGTTGACGAGTGCAGAGGTTTTGTTTTAGTGGACGAGTATGCACCGTTCATGTTCGTGAACAATTCCGACTTCAAGTCTGCACAGATGTTTACGATTGTGCACGAATTGGCTCATATATGGACAGGTCATAGTGCAGGATTCGATTTCAGAAGACTGCAACCTGCTAACGACCCAATAGAAATTCTTTGCGACAAAGTGGCTGCGGAATTTTTGGTTCCTGAGCAAGCATTTAATGAGGTTTGGAATCACAAACCCAATAATTTCACTTATGCTTCCCGCTATTTTAAAGTGAGTGAAATTGTAATTGCCCGCAGAGCATTGGACACTGGAAAAATCACGAAACCACAGTTTTTTTATTTTTACGACAAGTATTCCAATCGGGAATTTGCTAAAAAGGAAAGCCAAGATTCTGGAGGCGATTTTTACGCAACCACGAAAAAGCGAATCAGTATCACCTTTGCCAGTCATGTTAATCAAGCGGTTAAATCCGGCCAATTACTGTATCGAGATGCTTATAAACTTACGGGCTTAAAGGGCGACACCTTTGAACGTTTCTTTTCTAAACACCTGTAGCCCCAATGCCGGTCTATGTTTTAGATAGCAACTTTTTTATTCAAGCTCATCGGTTTTATTATCCGATAGATGTTGTTCCAGGATTTTGGTATAAGGTTCAGCAATTGGCAGCAGATGGCAAAGTTGTCAGCATAGACAAAGTCAAAAATGAACTCTACGACAATAACGACGCATTAGAAAAATGGTGCAAAAACAATTTGCCTGATAATTTTTTCAAAGACACATCCCTTGTAATGACAGAATATACAAAAGTTGTATCATGGGCAAATTCGAGAAGCGATCATTATTTACCCAACGCTTTGAATGAGTTTTTGGATGCTGACGAAGCAGATGCATTTTTGGTAGCTTATTGCCTTGCAGAACCGGGCAATAGAATTGTGGTAACACAAGAAATTAGAGAGCCAAATCGACAGAATAAGGTTAAAATTCCAGATGCTTGTATAGCATTAGGAGTTTCCTATGTAAATACAATTGAAATGTTCAGACAATTAGGAGAAACTTTTTAGCCCGTGCAGTAGACACAGACTTACTGCATTCACAATAGCCAAAGTCCAGTCCAAAAAAGCAGTAAGAGAGTATCTTCCCCAATGGTTTAACCCTATTTTCTGGACATTTTAAAAAAATGGTTTAGGACAAATTCCTTGTCATCCTGTTAAACAAAGATAGCTTATGTTCCGAATTTGTCAAGAGTAAAACAAGCAATGATAAATTGTTTGATTTTTCAAAGGTATCATCGCCCTTGACAAATTCTCCACTTACGGCTTTTGGTGGCGGGCAATCTGGTACTTGCGGCAGGTTACATCTATTCTTGGTTTTCCCCTTCCCGAAGAATCTGGAGCTTCTCTTCCAACCCAAATTTTCGTTTGTCTCTCCTCATAATTTTTCTAATTTACTGTCCAAAATTAATTAGTTAAATTTGGTCCAGCCAATTAGGGGGTTAAGACATGGCCTATTAACAAATCTTACGTATATTTGCATACAAATTCGTACGTATCATGGACGTGAAATTAACTTTAAACATAAATAAGGATGTTGCTCGCCGAGCAAAAGTCTATGCTAAGACCAAAGGGAGAAGCCTTTCGGATCTTGTAGAAAATTATCTCAAACTCCTTACCAAGAACACTCCAGTTGAAGAGACTGAGTATTCCCCTTTAGTGAAATCTTTACTCGGTAGTGTAAACTTACCTGCTGACATTGATTATAAAAAAGAACTCGGTGACGCTTTAGTTAAAAAGTATCTCTGGCATGACTGATATTTTTATCGACACAGACGTTATTATCGACTTTCTGATTGACAGGAAACCTCATTCAAGGGAAGCTGCAATAATCTTTACCTTGATAGAACAAAAGAAGATCAAAGGATTTGTTTCATCCTTAACTTTTAGCAATCTATATTATGTACTTAGAAAGGTTGAATCTCATAATAAAGTGATAGCCAAACTGGACCGTATCTCAAGATTGTTGAAAATCCTTAAAGTTGATCAACAAACGATAAAGTATGCAATCTCATCGGGGTTCAACGATTTTGAAGACAGTATTCAATATTATTGTGCTCACGACTTTAGAAAGATAGATGTCATAATTACTAGAAACATAAAGGATTATAAAGGCTCCGAAATCCCTGTGATGACTCCATCTGAATATTTAAGAATGGTCAGCACCTAACACAGACAATAAAATTAATAGGTTTGCCACACGTTTTGCTTTTGCCCCTGCTCCCATGACAACCTTGTAGCAGTGGATAAACACGGACTGTGCCGCTGCTGCGCATAATAATCCTGCACCGTGATAAATATATCGTTCGCATTAACTTTGTGTCGCGACATGCGTAATGCTCAGAAAAATTTATACCTGGACAGCAAAAACCGCGACACCCCGCCGTTGGCGGAACTACAACCTCCCCATATTGCCGGGCCGTTAGCCTTAATGGGGGAGCGCCTGCACATAATTAGCTTTTTTTGAATCCTGCATTTTAGTATCATTGTATAAATATTATGTCACCATGCTAACTAAGGAAAAAGTAAGAAAAACAATAGACAGATTACCTTATAAATTCACTGTCGATCAAGTAATAGAAGAACTTGTCGTCCTGAATAAAATTGAAGAAGGATTGAAGGATATTGAGCAAGGGAAAGTCTTTACAACCGACCAGGTAAAGAAAGAACTTAAAACATAGTTAAAATAGTTTGGTCTCAAAGATCCCTTACTGATTTAAAATCAATTGCTGAATACATTTCAAAAGACTCAGCCAAATACGCTGAATTGACCCTCAGAGAATAATTGATGTAACAAAACACATCGAGACTAATCCCCGGATTGGAAGAATGGTTCCAGAAATCGGCAGAAAAGATAAAATACGAGAGATCATTTTTGGTAATTATCGAATTATCTACAAAATAGCAAACGCCGTCACTGTTTATATCTTGACAGTTCACCATTCTGCCAAGAAACTGAGACAGACTTCATTAAAAGGACAAACATAAAATTACTAAGGCTAACACGGACGGTATAATTCATAAGCTCGTCACGGTTTTTGCCCCGCCAGGGCGGGGTTTCGTCGCTGTGCTCCCCAACTTTTGCTCCTGCTCCCTTGACAGATTTGTAATGATTTATACCGCGACCGCACCACTGCAGGCTAATATAACTTGTGTACATTGACTTATTACCTGCTCCCGATCAACCTTGTACCCCCGATTTTGCTTCGCTTCTGCGGTGAACGGCGCGACACTCCAAAATCAGCTCGGTGTTAACCGAAATCGAGGAGTCAATTAAAGAGGATAGTCTGAAGAACAATGAAGGATTCAATCAGAAAGGCAAGATTACCAGAATGAGTTGAATGGGAAAATGATTTCCGGCACTTCCAGATTTCTGTCAATATTTTCAGAAATGTGAAAATAATCCCTTGCTATCTTTTCGGGGAGCATCAGAAAAACCCACTTACATGGGCTTCCCGTGCCTGGATATTTAAAATTTTTTAAGATTACGGGCACGTAGTTAAACCGCCTTGCATTCTCATTTCCATAACTTGTTGGATAGAACAGAAATTCCGAAATGATGGGCTGATCATTCCCTGCCGGGAATTGCGAGGTTGAGGGAGTTCCGGAAAATGA
>CAZIRN010000208.1:0-4441 GCA_964541495.1 uncultured Rikenella sp.
TCTCCTTTAGCCGCCCTTAGACCTCTATTACAATTTGACGGGATACCAGTATTTTTTTCAACCGAAATTAATTCCGTCCTTACAAAACGATCTTTGTTTTCTTCTATCCACTTTCGGCATATTTCAACAGTATTGTCTGTTGAGCCGTCATCACTTACTATCAGTTCAATGTTCTGATAGGTCTGTGCTTTTGCGCTTTCCAGGGTTTCGAGCACATACTTTTCTGAATTGTAAGTTATTACAATAATCGAAACAAGTGGTGAATTTTTTTCCTGCAAATCCATTTTTAACAATTACTCCTGAAAATTTTTAGCTGTTACATTATATAATTCCATAAGCTTCTTCAATACTCTGTCATTCCGACCTTTTCCAATATTTGTTTCCATTAATTTTATATCATTTCTGTATAATAAAGGTATAAACAACTTTTTGTATTCACCTGCCATACAAACAACCCTTGTTTCTGCTTTCAGACTCATGGTTTTTAACCAAATATCTGAATTCATTAATGCATTAATTGTTATTTTCTCCTTATCAAAACTCTCGGGTGGTAAAGACCTGGCAGGAAATAAAACACCACCTGCTCCTATGGGAATTGTTTGAAATGAAGGAGTTGAATCAAGCTTAATGTGTTCCCACTCTCTATAGGGATAAATCTTATTGTCAACTATTTTTATTTTTCTCCCTATAGTACATACTATTTCTTCAGGATAACTATGGTGATACTTTAATAGTTTTATCATGAAATCCGGTGGATAAAAAATGTCATCATCAACAGTGATAACATTTGCATCAGGATATTCAAGCATTGTATAGTAATATTTTTTATGCGGCATAAGGTTTTCACCACAGAATCTTATTTCAAGTCCCCGCTTCTCAAGTCTGAGTAATTTTCTGGGCAATGACTGCCGTCCGTCAAACTCATCGGCATAAAGCCATAGCACTATCTTATCGGGCTTAGCTTTCTGCCTTAAAATCGTTTCAATTACCATCCATACTTTTTTTATACGCAGAGGAAATGTCGTTAACGATACTATAAGTTCCAGATTATTATCTATAGTTCGCGCATTAAGCTTGCTTTTAAAAGGATCAAGCGTAAATAAAATTGGAAATAATATGTTTAACAATCTTATAATTAACCGGTTATACAAACTATCTATGTACTTGTTTTTAAACTTGACAAAATAAATTTTATACAAAAAAGTATACAAACCCATTTCTGCCTATTCAGATAATAAATGTGCCCTAACAAGAAGATTATTGATTCGCAATGGTTGTAAATTAAGTCTTATGGAGTTAAGTAAATTACATAATGTTCCTCTGTTACCTGCCGAAAAGATTAGCTTTATAAGCCATATATGCCATATGGCATTTATTTTCAACAAAATATTCCCGCAAAATTTTGAATAATAGCGGATTGCCTCGTATGCTTCTTTAAGATAGAGTGCTATTATTCTGTCTGTTTTTGCAGTCACTGCTCCGGGATGTCTTCTGTGAAATACCAGTATGCAAGGAAGATAATGAATTCTAATATTATTGTATGTATATTTCAATAATAAAGGTCTTATTTCACTATTTCTGTATCTTTCATCAAAACCATCAAGATCGATAAGTTTATTGCGTTCCAGAAATAACCCTGAACCAGGAATATAAAATCCTTTAAGAAAATAATTAAATTGTTTCCTGGCTTCATGTAATTTTATAAATGCAGGATTAACAATGCTTCCTTTTTCTGAAATCTCGATTTTTGCCTCATGATCCAAACGGAATTCCTTTATCTCTGAACAAATTATTTTAATCTTGTCATTTACAGCATTAAGAAATTCTTCAATACAGAAATTAACAAGAATATCATCGCCTGCAACATATTTTATCCATTCCCCATGTGCTGCTAGTAAACCTCTGTTACAATTGGCAGTAACACCTGTATTCTTTTCAACTGTAATTAATTCCGTTCTAACAAAACGATTTTTATTTTCTTCAATCCATTTCCGGCAAATTTCAACTGTATTGTCTTTTGAGCCGTCATCACTTACTATCAGTTCAATGTTCTGATAGGTTTGTGCTCTGGCGCTTTCGAGTGTTTCGAGCACATATTTTTCAGAATTGTAAGTTATTACGATAATTGAAACAAGTGGTTGCACTTTTTGAATTGAAAATTCAAAAAAATCCCCCAGGAATTATCTGAAATCAAATCATTTGCTGAAGCCTTTTAACCTTTTCGCCTTTAAGCCCTTATGCCTCTATGCCTTCTTTACATCACAACTTACCAAACTAACCTTATTCCTCTCCCCAGATCACAAATCCCACTATCACGTCTGTTTCTCTTCATCCGGGTTTGTCAGTCCATTAAACCTTAACCTTAGCAGCTTGCGTAATTCTATCCTCCTGTCAAGTTCGCGGAACGAATGAAAAAAAGAGACCAGTACCAGAAATGTCCCGGTAATATAAGCTAATGGGGATGTTAATATTTTCATTAATATGAAACATAACAGTCCTGCCATAAACTGAATCCCTGCAACTCTGTAAAATTCTGCGGTGAAAGAAAATGAATATTTTACAGTAACAACGAGAAAAACCTGAAGCAGATACACGATGTATGCTGCCATAAAAGAGATGCCTAACCCTTCGAGTCCTGCCAATTTGTAACCAGCAATATTGAAGAGCAGGACATATAAATTTCCGGCCAGCTCATTCCAGAAGAATAAATTTGATGCTCCTTTAGCTAGCAGAATAAACGCAATCGACCAGCTCGAAGCCTTGAAATACATGCCCAGTGCAGCCCAGTGAATCATTTCATTGATTGCCACAAACTTTGTGGAGTATAATAATATTATAATCCAGTTAATAAAAACCATAAAAATCGCGAGCACCGGGCCCAGAATAAGCATGGCAACTTCAGCCTGCTGGTTTATCAGTTCGCGGCTTTTATTATTGTCATGTGCAACAGCTGATAATCTTGGATAATAGTCGGTACTCATGGCCGTAAAAACCATTCCAACATAAGTTCCGATTATTGCAAATCCTGCATTGTAAAGTCCTACCTGCCCAACTCCTCCCGTATTGCTGATGTATATTCTTATAAGATAAGAGACTCCATAAGAAATCAGCCCGCTCAGACTGATCATGAACCCCATTTTTATCATATCCCTGCCTTCAGCAATTGTCCTTGCCTTTGATACATAAACCTTTTCAATTTTTACCTTTGAAGAATAGTACCAGGTAAAAATGAGAGCAATAATGGATGAGATAATTATTCCGGGCACTATGCCCTTAAGCCGCAGGAAATAGTATAAGGGAATTGTAATTAATAATCCAAGCAGGCTTCCGGCCATCCCCGATTTCGCAAGTTCCTTTATCCGGTGTGTACCTCTGAGCAAGACACCCTGACCTGTGCTTATCTGATTAAGCAGAAGGGTAACAGATATTAAAATAAAGGCAAATGTGTAATCTTTATTTCCAAACGTTATTTTACTAAGCCAAGGCGACAGAACAATTGTAACAATCATCCCGAGCAAACCTGTAATCCATACCAGTCGTCTGAATACGGTAACTACAATTGATATACGTGTTTTATTTCCGGTTGCATTTGCTGCGGAAACATTTTTTACCGCACTTGTTCCGAGTCCGAATCCGGTAATACCTGATATGAAACCTGTTGTTGAGGTGAGCAACCCGGAAATTCCCATACCTTCAGGACCCAATAAAACGGCAATAAACTTGGAGCGGATAATGCCTATTAAAATATTGAAAACCTGGACGCCTCCAAAGAGGGTGGTGGCTTTAAATATCTGGCGGTAGGATTGTTTACTTTCGGGCACTTTTGGATTAGGGATTAGAAGATTAGAAGATTAGAGGATTAGGGGATTATGGGATTTTTTATTGGGGGTTTGTTTTGCGTTTCATGGTTGCGATTATTGTATTTAAAAGTTTTATAATGCTTTCAAGCTGGTCTGGAAGGTTTTCCGGATCAGGGTAGCCTGCAGATTTTCTGCAGAGCTGCAGCCAATACAGAGACTCACGTGCTTCTTTTGATGCAATCTTTAGCTTGTGTATAAAATCAGACTTGCTTTCAGCATTTTGTGCTTCATTGATATTGGCTCCGATTGAAGTGCCTGCTCTTAATAACTGTCTGGCAATCACATATCTTTTTTGCTCCTCAAGTAATTCACAGTACTTAATTATATTGAGGGCAAAATCAAAACTTAAATCCAAAACCTCGTTTTTCCTCTCCATCACTCACATCAATTCCCTAATCCTCACATACTCCCATCCTCTAATCTTCCCATCTTCTCATCCTCTCATCTTCCCATCTTCCCATCCTCAAATCCATTAATCACCCTCACCACTTCTTCAACCTCATTATCATTCATTACCTGACCTATAGGCAGACTTAAAACTTCATTATGAATCTTCTCTGTTATTGGCAATGACAGTTGGT
>CAZIRN010000209.1:0-4436 GCA_964541495.1 uncultured Rikenella sp.
TGGCGCCGGCGTTATTTTTGGCGCCACAGGAGGAGTTATGGAAGCCGCACTTCGCACTGCTTATGAGATAATTACAGGCCGCGAAGTTCCATTCAGGAATTTGAATATTACTCCGGTCAGAGGTATGGAAGGAGTTAAGGAAGCTTCAATAAAAATCGAAGGCTGCACCAGCGAATGGAAATTCCTCGAAGGAGTGGAACTGAAGGTCGCCGTTGCCAACGGTTTATCGAATGCAAATAAACTGATGAGTAAGATGCGAAATGGGAAAGTTGATTATCATTTTATAGAAATAATGGCTTGCCCAGGAGGATGTATAGGAGGAGGCGGGCAGCCTATCCCGACAAATCAGGAAATACGACGCAAACGTGCTGAGGCTATCTATTCGGAAGACGAGCAAATGGTTTACCGTAAGTCGCACGAAAATCCTGAAATAATTGGTGTATATGAAGAGTTTCTCGGCAAACCTAACAGCCCGAAGGCTCATGAATTGCTGCATACGCACTATACTCCGCGGGAGAGTTATTAGCATCTGATTTCTTCTCTTCTTCCCTGGGAAGTGCATATAAATCTTCAATTTTCAATTTGTTATCGAGTTCTTCATTATCAGGAGTCCGGTCAAAGGATTCCTCCATAGCCCTGCCGTTGAAATAAAGAATAAAACCAAAAATCGGGATAAGCGGAAGCAGCAAGGCATTTACTGCCGCAGACAGAATGATATATAATGGAGTGTTAAAAATATCCGATAGATTATTTGCTTCCTCGGGATGTGAAAGAATACTTAAGAAATTTCCTGAAAAGATAGCCATAATCAACCCTGAAAGGAAAAGGGCGATAACTATGTAAAGAAGGAAGAAAACAGCGCTCCATCCTAAGTTCGACCAGAAATTTCTATGCGACAGCTTAATGGTACGTACTATAACCCTCCCGATATCAGTTCCTTCCGTTATCATTACAGGAAGTATGAATAAAGAAATCATTCCAAGATATAAAGCCGCAAAAAAAACACCAATTATTAAGGCCAGTAAACCTGCAACCAGAACGAATGACCCTGCAAAAGCAAAAAGTATTATGATGATAAAATATGGAAAAATAAATCTTAACGACTTCCATATACAGACGAAAATGTTGCATGAATCGTCAAGAGGTTTGAAAAGCACATAATAATGATATATAGTACTGAACCATAGACTTATAGCTGCAAGGCCAATTAAAGGCAGACTCATGGATCTTACAAGAGCCAATATTTCTTCCGGATCAGTTATATTCTGAAATTGTGAAATGTTTATTCTGGTTGAAATATATTGAGTGATAAGAGACATAGCCAGAGAAATAATAAACAGTGCGATGAACCTCGATTTATAGAACGACCATAATGACCTCATTGCACTGTCGAGATCATATTTTCTGTAAAGAGGGTGTTTACTGATTTGATTCATCGCTAAATATATTAATCAGGTTCAAAGGTTTAAAAAATTATAATAAAAACAAACTGTCAGGGTAATAAACTTGAAAAGCTTTCGGGATTTAACCTATTATTTCCAGAATACTTTTGTAGTCTATATCTTTCAGTGGATTATTGCTTTGGATAAATGTGTCGGCAAGCTTCGATTTTTTATCGTGCAGTTTTACAATCTTTTCTTCAATACTGTTTGTTGAGATGTATCTATATACGAAAACATTTTTCTCCTGTCCTATTCTGTGAGCCCTGTTCATTGCCTGTAATTCTGCAGCCGGATTCCACCACGGGTCAAGGATGAAAACATAATCGGCTGCGGTCAGATTAAGTCCCAGCCCTCCTGCCTTAAGGGAAATAAGAAATACTTTATTGGACGGATCTTCCTGAAAACGGTTTATTATCCTGTCTCTGTTCGTACTTGCGCCTGTAAGCATCGAATAGTTGATGTTTTTCATGCAGAGATAATCGGAATATAACGAAAGATGCTTCACAAATGATGAAAAGACAAGTATTTTATGATTCTCGGCAATAATATTTTCAAGATCACGAATTACGGATTCGAATTTACCAGACCCTCCGGCATAATCTTCAATAACCAGCGCAGGATGATTCGATATCTGCCTGAGCTTCATAAGTCCCTGCAAAATCAGAATAACTGATTTTTCGATATTCGTAGCTGTCATTCTTTCGATAATACTGTTTCTTACTGCCGATTTTTCTCTTTCATACACATCACTCTGTTCTTCGGTCATGTCGCAATAAACAGTATGCTCGGAAACAGAAGGAAGGTCCGAGGCAACCATTTCTTTTGTTCGTCTGAGAATAAATGGTTTTATTATTTTTTTCAGTTTTTGCTCTTTTTCAGCGTCATTGTATTTTTCAATAGGCTTTGCATATTCTCTTTTGAAAAAGGCAAGGCTTCCAAGCAGCCCCGGATTGACAAAAGATAACTGTGTCCATAAATCAATCAGTGAGTTTTCCACAGGCGTGCCGGTCAGGACCAGACGGTAACTGGCTTTGAGAGTTGAAACTGTTCTGAATATCATCGAGGAAGGGTTCTTTATTGCCTGGCTTTCATCAAGAATAATGTAATGAAAATTATATTCAGAAAGTACTCCGATATCCTGCCGTACAATGTGATAGCTGGATAGAATTATATCGAAATAGTTAAAATAAGAAATGTTTCTGTTTCTCTGGCTGCCTTTATAGCTGTAAACTTTGAGCGCCGGCGCGAATTTCTTAATTTCATTTTCCCAGTTGTATATAAGCGACGCAGGTACAATAATCAATGAAACAGGATTTTGAACCTGCCTGTCGAAAAGGGTAGGCTCGGAATTATTTATTCCAACCTTTTTTAAGCAGCCAGGGTTTTCTCTGTTGAAAACAAGAAGCGCCAGAGCTTGTATCGTTTTTCCCAGACCCATATCATCGGCAAGACAACCACCAAGCCCTGCCGACTGTAGCCATACCATCCAGTTAAAGCCATCGAGCTGATATTTTCTCAATTCTGTTTTGAGCCCGGCAGGAAGAGTTTGTTCCGGTATGGATTCGGGATTGAGAAATTTGTCAATTTCAGGACATGCAATGGATTCTTTATCAATAAGTGTATCGGAAAGAATCGAAAAATGCTGCTTATGTATTTTAAGAATATCTTCGTCCACTTTTCCGAACTCGAAAATACTCCGGTATTTCGAAAACCATACTTCGGGCAGAACGGCAATTGTTTTATCAGGAAGTTCAAATTCCCTTGTTCCGGAAAGAATATGCCATCTCAGACGCACGAACGGGAATTCATATTTCCCTATTTGTACAGTAGATTTCAGGTCGAACCAGTCTCCCTCGACGTTGTGATCTGAAAATATATTAACAGGATTTAAGTTATATTTTTTCTCAAGTTTGCCGGAATTGATTATAAAACCTGATGAAGTGAGTTCTTCGAAAGAATTATTTATTGTTTCGATAGTATTGTACAAATCGATGGTGTAATTTCCTGTCAGGCAGGTAATTGTAAAATTAATATCGTCCTCGCTGAAAAAACCCGCATCGTTCAGATTTTTGATGCAATCTTTTTCCCATTCAAAGTCCCGGGTATATTTTCTGAAAATAAATTCACCGTTATTATCTTCGAATTTTGTAATTGATGTCTCTTTTTCAGAGTGATAAAAGAATGTTCCGGAATAAGAAAATCTGACAATAGCTGTGGGAACTCCACTCAGTCCTTGTTCAATATCGAGATAAGCTTTTTTATCGGAGGAGGGATATTCGATTCTGAATCCGGAAGATTCGACGCTGAACCGGTTGACAACTGAAAGGACAAAAGTCGAAAAATATTTTTTTTCTGAGCTTTTAGGGATAATGACAAATTCCCTGGTCAAAAACGGCCTGAGTTTTGCTCCGTCTGTTTCCGAGACGAAAACAAGTTTGTTTCCGATGATTACAACGCATGGACAGTTGCATAATATTTCAGTCTGGTTTTTTCTGATATCAAGTGGTTTACCTTCAAGTTCAAGATAAAGGCTGTAGTTACTTTGAATTTCATTTCTTTCGAATCTGAAAACCGGTAATGCCCGGTCGTTTATTATTTCGAGCTTGTCGCTGCTATGTAAAGTCTTTATGCTCGACCTCTTAATAAATACAGGTATAGCTTCGTCCCGCGCAATTTCAAGGCATTGGTATAATCTTTTTTCAATATATGGTCTTATATGCCTGTCTATTAAGTCGGAAGTTACATTCTCCAGAAAATCCTTTACGTTTCGTTCTTTTGAAAAGAGCTTAAAGAGCTGTCGGTCGTTATATTGATTGAGAATTTCGACTGCTTCACGTTCTTCAGGAAGCAGAGAAGCGACCGTTTCTTCGGAAGGAAATGGAAAGAGGGATTCGGAGATTGTGAAATAGTCCTTTTCTTTCATATTCTTTAATATGCATGGAATAAGAATGTTACCCCATACACGGTTTTTTGTGATTACCAGAGAAAAAAGCC
>CAZIRN010000210.1:0-4411 GCA_964541495.1 uncultured Rikenella sp.
AGAAGTATTTTTACCTCCATGCTTTTCAATCATCTCCTTATATTCTTCTCTGCTATGCCTTGAAAAAACTCCTGAAATTACAATCGTTTTGCCTGAAAGCTTGCCTTGTTTCACCGATGCGGATTGTTCCTGAACTGACAACTTTATGCCGTATGTTTTTAACCTTTCAATAATCTGCCTGTTCTCTTTATCACTGAAATAGTTGATTATACTGGAAGCAATTTTCGGACCTATTTCATTTATTGAAGTTAGTTCATCCATCCCTGCCGACATAAGCGCATTAATATCCGTGAAATGCTGTGCCAGAATTTTTGCGACAGTTTCACCCACATGTCTGATACCCAGGGCATAAATAACCTTATGGTATGGCGTATTTTTTGAATTTTCAATACTGGCAATAATATTTGATGCCGATTTATCTCCCATCCTTTCAAGGGTAATAAGCTGTTCTTTTTTCAGTTCATAAAGGTCGGCAATATTTCTTACAAGGCCAGCATTGTAAAGCAGTTCGATTGTTTCTTCACCAAGCCCTTCAATATCCATTGCCTTCCGTGAGATAAAATGTTCAATGCGGCCCTTGATTTGTGGAGGACAATGCAGATAATTGGGACAGAAATAATTAGCTTCATTTTCCATATGCATAAGTTCAGTGCCGCACTCCGGACACTTATTGATGAATTCAACCTTTTTACTTCCAGGAGTTCTCTTGCTGCTTTCGACACCTGCTATCTTAGGAATAATTTCCCCTCCCTTTTCAACATAAACCATATCGTTATAGTGCAGATCTAGCAATGCAATTTGGTCTGCATTATATAGTGAGGCACGCTTGACTGTTGTTCCGCCGAGCGAAACAGGTTCAAGATTTGCCACAGGTGTTACAATTCCTGTTCTTCCTACCTGAAAATCAATTGAAAGAAGTCGAGTCAGAGCCTGTTCAGCTTTATACTTATAGGCAATTGCCCATCTTGGCGACTTGGCAGTTGAACCCAATTTTTTCTGAAGAAGAAGAGAATTTACCTTGATAACAACTCCATCCGTATCGAAAATCAGGGATTTTCTTCCTTCCTCCCAGAAATCAATAAAGGATTTTACTTCATCAATTCCATAACATAGTTTTATATTTTCAGGAATTCTAAATCCCCATTCCTTGATTTTCATCAGATTATCGAAGTGGGTTTTGCAGGGGAGCTCTTCGCCGAGAAGATAATATAATATACAGTCGAGCTTTCTTTGTGCAACAATTTTTGGATCGAGCAGTTTCAACGTTCCTGCAGCTGCATTTCTGGGATTGGCAAATAGGGGAAGTCCTTCCGAAGCACGTTCACGGTTCAGTTCGTCAAAAACCGGCCGTGACATAAGAATTTCACCTCTAATAATAAATTCTTCAGGATAATCACTTTTGTTAATCGAAAGCGGAATACTTTTAATTGTTCTTATGTTGCGTGTTACATCATCTCCGATATAGCCGTCGCCTCTTGTAAGCGCTCTTAAAAGCCGACCATTCTGATAAATAAGGCTAATTGATGCCCCGTCAAACTTTGGCTCACATACATAATGTACTTCTTCTTCTGCAATTTCGGATACTTTCCTGTGAAATTCATTCAGTTCCTCTTCAGAATATGTGTTGCTCAACGAAAGCATAGGGTATTTATGTTCATACTGAACGAACTCCCGCATAATATCGCTTCCAACTTTTCTTGTCGGGGAATCTTCAGTAATCAGCTCTGGAAACTTTTTCTCAAGATTTTCAAGTTCCCTTATCAGTGAATCATATTCAAAGTCAGATATAACAGGCTGATTAAGAACATAATACCTTTTATTGTGTTCATTTATTTCACGGCGAAGCCATTCAATCCTCTCTTTTGCTTCACTTATATTCATTCTGATTTTAGATTTATTATGAGAAAATTATGTCCAGATACCGGCTATTTTATTTCCGCATATAGAACACTTTCCATTAGTAATTTTAACGAAATCAATCCTGTAACCAGTTCTTTTTACTATAATGTTGCCGCATGAAGGGCACCTTGTATCGGCCATCTCATTTCCGGGAACATTACCTATATATACATATTTTAATCCTTCTTCACCGGCAATTTTTGCTACCTGATTAAGAATCTCGACAGGAGTGGGAGGTATCTGTTCGAGTTTATAAACCGGATAAAACCGGCTGAAATGCAAAGGAGTTTCCGAAAATCCGTTATTGTATAACCATCGGCACATATTTCTTATTTCGTCGAGCTTGTCGGTCCATGTGGGAACTACCAGATTCGTAATTTCAAGCCATACGCCTTTATCTCTATATACTTTAAGAGATTCCAGAACCGGCTGAAGTTTTCCACCTGTCAGTTTCAGATATATGGTCTCATTGAAGGATTTAAGGTCAATGTTGGCGGCATCGAGTACATCACACATCTTTTCAAGCGGCTCTCTGTTGATATAACCATTCGATTTAAAAATATTTTTGATACCAGCCTCCCTGGCAAGCTTTGCCGTTTCATAAGAATATTCATAAAAAGTTACTGGTTCAGAATATGTATAAGCTATTGATTTACATTTAATTTTTAAGCATTCCAATACTACCTGCTCAGGCGGAAGGGAATAATTTCTTGTCTTTTCGGGAGATGTTTGTGAAATTGACCAGTTCTGGCAATTGAGGCAGGCAAGATTACAGCCTGCAGTAGCTATTGAATAAGCCTTTGTGCCGGGAAAGAAGTGATAAAGAGGTTTTTTTTCTATCGGGTCAACATTGACTGAACATGGATTTCCAAATGCCATTGTGTAAAGTTTCGATTTTATTACCTTACGATTATTGCATTGGCTTACTTCACCTTCTTTAAGCACACACTCATTCGGACAAATCCTGCACATAACTCCACGGGGTGTTTCTTCCTGAAACATTGCAAGTTTTAAATTTTCATTTTTCTGTTCTTCATCTGAAAATATTCCAGAGAAAGAAGGACGGCAAATTATGCCTGCAGAAAAAATCGTACAACTCTTTATGAATTCTCTCTTATTTATTTTTCTTTGATTCATTTCCGTTCTCAAAAGTTTATAAACAAATCAAAATTACTACCTGGGTGTGAATGATGCAAATATTAATCCTGTAAAAATCAAGAGCGATAGAATTAGCAATGTATATCCTGATCCAAGAAAAGGCAATGTAAATCCGGAGATGACTATAAATCCAAGAGCGGAACCGGCAAGGTCGGAACTATAAACTCTTGCAGGCACTGACTCTTTTGCATCTCTTTCAGAAACAAGTTTGAAAATATATCCCGTCATCATCGATGGTATGAAACTCATTACGAGAAAAATTCCGGAAACAACTTGATGGAAATTCAAAAAAGGAATGTGGCTGAAAAGAAAATATACTGCGATATAAAAAACAAGCAATAAAGCCATAACAATTTTCAATTGTTTTTTGTATGAAGCTGAAGTTCTTATCAAAGCTCCAACTGAGAGGCCACTCATTATTACTGCAAAAACCAGACCTGTGATATGATAAATATTGCCTGCCGTGGATTGAATTGCCAAAAGGGTCAGGATTTCATACCCTGCAAGTGAGGCAGAGGCGGTATAAATTGGAAAATTTCCAGGTTTCACGTTAAAGACCGGAAAAACAAAAAATAGTATCAAAATTATTACCGCAGGAATTATTTTACCAGGGTCTTTTGTGAGATTGTATGTCTGAAAATGATAACATGCAATAGGAGAACTTAATGTATTGATTTTTGATTGTCTGCTTATAACCGACAGGATATCCCTGGTTTTCATACCGATTATCTCATCATCGAGATAATTTCCGTTGACATAGATATTTTCTATTCCTTTCTTATCAACCAGTGAGCAGATGCCGGTACTTATCAATGCATCGGATGCAATGAAATAAAGTTTATTTCCCGCTACAGGTAAAACATTTTTGAATGCCGAACCCATAGTGTTAAAAATTACCGAATAGAGCATAGTCGACTGGTCGTTATAATAATTTTCCGAGGTTCCGGGAGAACAGGAAAATATCCCTTTATTGCCAAGCACAGTATGAATTTCTTCGAAAAATTCTTTTGTATAATATCGGTTTAAAAGAATAGTTGAAGGAGGGGGAATATTCATTATCACAACATCAAATTTTTCCTTTGTCGTCTTTATGAATCTGAAAGCATCATCGCCAATAATTTTTATCTCCTCATCCTTTTCTAAACTATCTTTATCAATCAATTTTATCAGTTCAGGGTCCCGCTCGACGAAATAGATTTTTTTGGGTTTATATTTTTTTATTTCCAAGATGTGTGAGACAGGATCTCCTGAAATCAGCAATATTCTTTTCGGACTATCATGCTGCAACATTGCATAGTGAATATTTTCCTCTCTTGCGGTTTCATCATAATTCCAGCGGGCGATACGGTGATTA
>CAZIRN010000211.1:0-4386 GCA_964541495.1 uncultured Rikenella sp.
TTGCTTTAATAGTTTCTGCTTCTTCTTTAGTAACACTTTCCTTAATGGGACCTGGTGCTGCATCAACTACAGCTTTTGCTTCTTTAAGTCCAAGTCCTGTAAGGTCTTTTACCAGTTTCACAATTTGTAATTTCTGGGCGCCTGCTGATTTAAGGATAACGTCGAATTCAGTTTTTTCCTCGGCCACAGGAGCTCCGGCGCCGCTTGCTGCAGGAGCTGCAACAGCAACAGATGCTGCGGCGGGTTCGATACCATACTCTTCTTTGAGTATTTTAGCAAGTTCGTTAACTTCCTTTACGGAAAGATTTACCAGTTCTTCTGCAAATTTCTTAAGATCTGCCATTTCTATTGATTTTTAATTGATTATACATTATTAATTATTCCTTCTTTGAAAGTGTTTCAAGAACACCATGTAACTTATTACCACCCGACATAAGTGCGGATACGACATTTCTCACCGGTCCCTGCAGTATTAGAAGGATATCGCCGATGAGCTCCTCTTTTGTTTTGATGGAGACAAGTGAATCAATCATGTTGTCTCCAATATAGATGGATTCCTGTACATATGCGCCTTTAAGAATGGGCTTATCATGTTGCTGTCTGAAATCCTTTATCAGCTTTGCCGGAAAGCTGGCTGAGTTAGCAAACATGATGGACGTTGCACCTTTAAGAACCGGATAAAGTTCTTCAAAGTTGCCTTCCGACCTTTCAAGAGCTCTTTTAAGGAGAGTGTTTTTAACTACTACCAGTTTTATCTGGTTTTCGAAACACTTCCTTCTGAGAGTTCCTGTGTCGGCAGCGTTAAGATTAGAAATATCAGTCAAATAAAAGTGGTTATATTCCTTTATTTGTTTTGCAATGCTTTCGACTAAAGCATCTTTATTCTCGCGTCTCATAATCCAGTCTTCAGTTTAAATATTATGATTCAACCAGGCTCTTTGGATCTATTTTAATGCTGGGGCTCATTGTACTGGAAAGGAAAATACTTCTGATATAAGTTCCCTTTGCAGCTGTCGGTTTAAGTTTATTAACCGTTGAGATGAACTCTCTGGCATTATCAATAATATACGAAGGTTCGAAAGAGACCTTTCCAATTGATGCATGAATGATTCCGTATTTATCAACTTTGAAATCAATCTTTCCCTGTTTTACTTCTTTCACAGCCTTGCCAATGTCATTGGTTACTGTACCGCTTTTGGGGTTTGGCATTAGTCCGCGTGGACCAAGTATTCTCCCAAGCTGACCGATCTTACTCATTACAGACGGCATAGTAATGATTACATCCACGTCGGTCCATCCTCCCTTTATCTTCTCGATATATTCATCAAGTCCGACATAATCGGCGCCTGCCTCTCGAGCTTCGGCTTCCTTATCGGGTGTACAAAGTACAAGCACACGTATTTGTTTGCCAGTTCCATGAGGAAGGGAAACAACGCCGCGAACCATCTGATTGGATTTTCGAGGATCTATTCCTAACCTTACGTCAAGATCAACAGAAGCATCGAATTTTGTTGTGGTAATTTCTTTTACCAGTTTAGCAGCTTCTGTCAGTGAATAAAGTTTTGCCCTGTCAATTTTTTCAAAGGCAAGCTTCTGATTCTTTGTAAGTTTAGTCATTTCTGATTCATTTTATAAGATTCAGGAAATTCACCTGTTATGTCAATTCCCATACTCCTAGCTGTTCCTGCTACCATCCTCATTGCAGATTCCAGAGTGAAACAGTTCATATCTTCCATTTTTTCCTTTGCAATAGCTTTAACCTGTTCCCACGTAATGGAGGCAATTATATTCCTGTTTGGCTCAGGACTTCCTTTTTGTATTTTTGCACATTCTATCAGTTGCATTGATACCGGTGGAGTTTTTATAACAAAATCGAACGATTTGTCTTTATAAACAGTAATTACCACCGGAATAACTTTTCCTGCTTTATCCTGAGTTCTGGCATTAAATTGTTTGCAGAAATCCATGATATTTACGCCCTTTGAGCCCAGTGCGGGGCCTACAGGAGGTGATGGATTGGCAGCACCGCCACGAATTTGTAATTTGATTATTCCAGCAATCTCTTTTGCCATAGTTATTTATTTACTTGTTCATTGTGCGAGCCTGACAGCCGCTCAGGAAGCATTATAATTTATTGCGGCAGTCAATATCTTATTAATCCAGTCTATTAACTTTCTTTTTCAACCTGCATAAAACTTAATTCAAGTGGAGTTTTACGGCCAAAAATCTTTACCATTACTTTAAGTTTCTTTTTCTCTTCATTTACCTCTTCTATTACTCCTGTAAAGCTGTTAAAAGGGCCGTCAATCACTTTTACTGTTTCGCCGACAAAGAATGGTATATTCAGTTCTTCATCGCTTGCATTGAGCTCATCAACTTTACCAAGGATCCTGTTTATCTCCGATTTTCTCAACGGAACAGGCTCTCCGTCCTCCGAGCCCAGGAACCCCATCACATTTGGAATATTGCGCAGCAGGTGTGGTACTTCTCCTACAAGAGCAGCTTCGACAAGTACATATCCGGGGAAAAATGTCTTTTCCTTACTAATCTTTTTTCCTGATCTGATCTGGTAAACCTTTTCGGTAGGAATCAGTACCTGAGAAACAAAGTCCTGTAGTTTGCGCCTGGCAACTTCATTTTCGATATATTCCTTAACCTTTTTCTCTTTCCCGCCAATTGCACGAAGCACATACCATTTCTTTACAATATCCGTCATCGGAAATCCTGTACTTTTAATATAGTAAACTGTAAATAAAGCCCATCACTCTGCCAAAAACCAAATCTATTAATGCAACGATCAAAGAAATTATAAGCGTTGCAACCATCACAAGAGTCGCGCTGTTCTGAAGCTCGCTCCATGTAGGCCATGTGACCTTATGAATAAGCTCCGTATATACTTCTTTGAAATACTTTTTTATTTTCATCCTTTGAAGGTCTAAGCACGGGAGGAGAGACTCGAACTCCCGACACCTGGTTTTGGAGACCAGTGCTCTACCAACTGAGCTACACCCGTATTTCCGGTAGTCTGCCGGTACACTGCGGACTGGCCGAAATGCTTCTGTTTTACTTTACTATTCAATTATTTCTGTTACTGTTCCTGCGCCAACTGTTCTTCCTCCTTCGCGGATTGCAAAACGAAGTCCGACATTAAGAGCAACCGGATAGATAAGTTCGACAGTTATAGTGAGATTATCTCCGGGTACAACCATTTCTCTTCCTTCAGGAAGAATTATTTCACCTGTCACGTCGAGAGTCCTAAGGTAGAATTGTGGACGGTATTTATTATGGAATGGGGTATGGCGGCCACCTTCTTCCTTCTTAAGTATATATACTTCGGCTTTAAATTTGGTATGAGGAGTTATTGTACCAGGTTTGGCAAGAACCATACCTCTTTTTATTTCCTTTTTGTCAATACCACGGAGCAGTAAGCCAACATTATCGCCTGCTTCACCCCTGTCGAGTATCTTTCTGAACATTTCAACTCCTGTACAAACTGTCCTTTTCTTTTCTGCTCCAAGTCCTATGATTTCAAGTTCATCGCCGGTCTGGACAACTCCGGTCTCGATACGACCTGTTGCAACAGTACCACGGCCGGTTATTGAGAAAATATCTTCCACCGGAAGAAGGAAAGGCTTTTCAATATCTCTTGCTGGTATAGGAATATATTCATCAACAGCGTTCATAAGCTCAAGAACTTTTTCTTCCCATTTCGCTTCTCCATGCATTGCTCCAAGTGCTGAACCTCTGATAACAGGAATATTATCTCCGTCGAATTGATAAAAGTTCAGAAGGTCGCGAACTTCCATCTCGACAAGGTCAAGTAATTCCTCGTCATCCACAAGGTCAACCTTGTTAAGAAAAACAACCATTGTAGGCACATTGACCTGGTGAGCAAGCAGGATATGTTCCCGCGTCTGAGGCATAGGACCATCGTCAGCTGCAACTACCAGAATAGCGCCGTCCATTTGGGCAGCACCTGTAACCATGTTTTTGATATAATCGGCATGCCCCGGACAGTCAACATGTGCATAATGCCTTTTTTCAGTCTGATATTCCACGTGTGATGTATTAATAGTAATACCTCTTTCTTTCTCTTCAGGTGCATTATCAATTGAATAAAAGTCCCTTGGCTGTGCAAGACCTTTTTTAGCAAGGACCATTGTAATTGCAGATGTAAGAGTGGTTTTTCCGTGGTCAACATGACCAATAGTGCCAATATTAACATGCGGCTTGGACCTGTCAAATTTTTCTTTTGCCATAATTAAAGCTTATTAAGTTAATTTATTATTAATCAATTTATATCTATATAAATCTGTTTTTTTAATTTTTTTCGTTGAGCCGGAGAGGGGAATTGAACCCCTGACCCCTTCCTTACCAAGGAAGTGC
>CAZIRN010000212.1:0-4382 GCA_964541495.1 uncultured Rikenella sp.
ATCCTCAAATCTAACTACTTTCATAAACAATAAGTATATTATTCTATCTGTTTTTCCCTTACCCCACCTTGAACCATAAACCTTGCACTTTGAACCTTGAACTTTGAACCTTGAACTTTAAATTATTTCATTTCTTAAAATAATTTATAAGCAGTAGCGTTGTTGTTATTGCCGACGAAACCGTTGTTATGGCAAACGATATGGTAGGGAGGTTCATGTTGAATATCTTATGTTTTTCGGGTTCAACTATGATTACGTCGTTTGGCATGAGGAAGTATGCCGGGGAAGTGAGAAGGTTTTTATCCTGAAGGTTTACCCGATAGGTTACAGTACCTTCGGGTGTTGTTCTCACCACCAGCACACGGTCGCGACGACCGTAATCACCAACACCTCCTGCCCTGCCGATGGCTTCAAATACCGTCAGGTAATCATTATAATTTGAAAATGAGCCGGGATTTCTTGCCTCACCCAGGACAGTGAACCTGAAGCTTAGAAGCTTTACATCAGTGTAGGCATAACGGTAAACGGAGTCAACCTTTGATTGAATCATCTGGCGTATTTCGGGAAGAGTTTTCCCGGAAACATTTATCTTTCCGAATACAGGAAGCTGGATATTGCCCTCCTTGTCAACCGGGTAACCGGCAAGATACTGATTTGCTTCACCCTGCATGTATGTCTGACCGTAAACATTTGCACCTGAAAGAATGTTCTCAATCTTTCCCTCAGTGTTGAGCATCTTTATATCAACGTACAGAATATCCTTGTACTGCACCCTGTATAAAGGAATTTCATAAGGAAAATGCTGGGGTTCAGTTGTTTCAGGAAGATTATAAAGATACGTAAGCTTTTTCTGCGTAGTACAGGAAAAAGTTATTAATAATATAAGAATATAAATTACAACTAATTTTTTCATTAATAAATGTTATTAGTTTAATAATAATAAATAATATTTGGGGCTAATTCATATCCGATTATTATAATTTATTACAAATTAATCTTTAAGTTTTTAATGTCTGGTACAAATAATAGTTACCAAGCGAAAAAATAAAAGGTTCAGCAGGGAATTTAAATCTGTTTGCATCAATTACAGTTGCAAAGGCAAAATTTATTAAAAAAAAGCCTGAGAAAGTAAATATAAAAGTCAAAACTATTTTATTTGGAATTATAATTTTTAAAAAAATTTTAAACAAATAAATAATTGAAACTAAAAATACTAAGACTGATAATAAAAGTATGAACATTTTATAACCAATTAAAACCGGTGGAGGAAGTTTACCAAGGTTCAAATCTGGTTGGCTCGGTATAATGAGTCCGGAAGAATTTATAAAACTTCCCAGAAATGAAAGAAACCTTAATTTCCAGATCTGTCCTTTATTTATCTTTCTTATTTCACTGTAAAAAGTATTCAATTTTTTTGAAAGTTCTGGTTCGGGTGCTTTAGAATCAATCCCAAAATATTTACATAGTTCCGGTAAGGCCAATGAATAAATAGAAAATCCGCTTGTTAATTTACTTAATATATAATTTCGCCCAGGTATAATTATAGATGCTTTATAGGACACCTGTTCTCTTTTTTCAAATTCTTCTTTTGCTTTCAAGAAAATTCTCATAATTTCTTTCTGACAATCAGAAATTGGTTCATCACCTTCTATAGTTGCAATTATTGCATTTCTTGAAACAGTCAGTGAGCCTCCTGTCGGAAATAAACCATAAAAACCATTTCTTTTATAATTGAGAAAAGCATATGCATTTAAAATAATCAATATTGGGAAAATTAACAATATTGTTTTTTGAACAATAACATTTATTCCTGACTTTGATATAAATAACTCTATCAATATAATTGAAAATATTAAAAGGAATATAAGAGGGAGTATATTAAAACGACAAAGAATCGCTGCAGAAGCTGTAATTCCACATAAAACTGGATAAACAAAAGATGAAGAATTAAGTGTTTTAATTAGAAACCATATGTTTAACATTACAAGAAATAATGTGAAAGATTCTGTAAGTACAACATATCCATAAAAGATTACTGAAAAATTCAAATAAAATAAAATTGTATTCAATAACGCTATGATATAGTTTTCAAAAAGATTTTTATAAACAATAAAAAACAAAATAATTCCGGAAAAATAAATTAATATATAATTTAAAATTACAGCTATTTGTGGAGTCTTTTCAATACCTAAAGTTTTAACAATTAGCGATAACACAAAGGGCAAAAGAGGTGACCGGTGTAAATAAGAACTCGTATTTCCTCCTTCTGCAATTGTTTTTGCATAATTTATATATACAGTGCCATCCCCATAACTGTAAACTGGTTTGAAAATAATTAAATATAAAAGAACCAAAACAAATCCGGACAAGAATATCAACGTTTTCTCAGTTGCCCTCATTTTCTGCCTTTAAAGAAATCTTTTACTTGAGCCGTAATATATAATATCTTTTCTTCGTCAAGGGCATAATATAATGGAAGCCTGACAAGGGTTTGCGCATATAATTCACTGTAATAAAGAGTCCTGCCATCATGTAAATTTTTATAAAACTTCGATTTGTGCAATGGTAAAAAATGCGACAGACATATAATCCCTTTGCTCTTCATGAATTCTAAAAAGTCTACCCTCTCCTGTAGGCTATTTAACATAAAAAAATATCCATATCCATTTACAGTGGCATATTCAGGTATTACAGGAAGCTTTAAATAGCCTTGTTCTTCCAGGCGTTTAAATTCTTCATTATAAAGTTCCCAAATATTTTTTCTTTTATTAATCACTTTATCAATATTATCAAGCTGTGCTCTCAGAAATGCGGCATTAAGTTCAGATGGTAAAAATGAAGAACCAACGTCACACCATTCATATTGATCAACTTCCCCACTTATATATTGAAGTTTATTTGTTCCTTTTTCCCAGACTATTTCTGCCCTTTTCAACAAGGCTCCATTATTAATTGCCAGTAAGCCCCCTTCCCCACAATGAATTGGTTTCGTTGCATGGAATGAAAAACATCCCAAATCACCAATTGTTCCTAGTGGTTTCCCATTAAAATAACTTTCAATCGCGTGAGCTGCATCTTCAACTATAAATAAACCATATTTATTTGCTATTTTTATTATTAGATCCATATTGCATGCAATCCCTGAATAATGCACAGGTACTATAACCCTTGTTTTCTCATTGATAAGGCTTTCAATTAAAGTTTCATCTAAACAAGGATTATCAACAGATGAATCAATAAATTTAATTACTGCACCCTGTCTGTAAAAAGCCAATGCTGTTGACACAAATGTGTATGATGGTACTATTACCTCATCTCCTGGCTTAATATCAAGTAATATTGCTGCCATCTCAAGAGCGGCAGTACAGGAAGTAGTAAGGAAGCAGCCCTGTATGTTGTAACGATTTTGAAAAAAAGAATGACAGCTGCCTGTATATAACCCATTCCCTGAAATGTGACCACTTAATAACACATTTCGTATGTATTCAATTTCTTTACCAGTAACTAAAGAATTATTAAAAGGTATCATTTTTAAAACATAGTTTTTCGCTTTGCTGGTACACCAGCAATTACACTGGAAAAATAGTTTTCAAGTACTAATGAATGCATGCCAACAAATGTATTATCGAGTTTAACATTCTCTCTTACTGATGAATTAAGACCAATAAAACAATGATTTACTATTCTTACCTTTGAACCAATACAGGCATTTGCCGCTATGAAATTACCATTACCCAGCACCGTTTCGTGCTCAATGGTCACACCAGTATTAATTATGTTGAAATCGCCCATAACCACTCCGCTCTGAACTGAGGAATGACTCATCACCACATTTCCCCTGCCCATCACCACACTCTCAGATACATAAGCCAGAGGATGTATGAAACTGGCAAACCTTTCTGCAGGTATCCCGTAGCTCATGAGAAGATCATACCTCTTCTTCATTTTTTCAGGCTTGAAAAGGGCAAAAATGAACGAAAGCGTTTTGTCTTCAGCAATTTTACAGATCTCCCCTGTTCCCCCCAGCACCGGATAATTCGCAACCAGAGTACCAGCCGGGTAAATATCAATAACCACTCCGGCTATCTCTGCACGGTACCCATGATTCTTAATAGCATCCGATATCTGCTCAATAATGTTCCTGGCCGTGCCCTCAGTGCCTATTATAACAAGTTTCTCTTTCAATTGCTACACTATTTTTTGTGCTGTTTTTTCTCCTCATCCCTTGAAGCAAGGAGTGAGGAGTGAGGAGTGAGGAGTGAGGGTGTTTCGTAGGTTATATTTTCTTACCTGTTTCTTCCTCATTCCTCATTCCTCATTCCTCATCCCTCATCCCTCATTCCTTGAAGAAAGGCGTGAGAGTTTATTTACACCATTTTTCA
>CAZIRN010000213.1:0-4362 GCA_964541495.1 uncultured Rikenella sp.
AATAACTTATCAACAAAAAATCGTTTAAAAATTTGTTTTTATCTTAGAATTCACGCGTTGGCACGGAAGGAGTGTGTGTTAATCAGTGCTTTCAGTGGTGAATTATTTCTGTTTTTGCAAGTGACACATTTGAAATAAAAATTCAATAATTGATATAATAATTGATTAGGGGATGTTTAAATGTATGACTGGAAAAGTGGCAAATAATAAAAGAGAGGATTCATTTATTGACTGTTGGCCTTATCACATAAACCAGAGAACTGCTTTTGTATTTGTCGAAAAGTGAAAGGAACGAAAATGTCATTGCTTTAAAGGTTCCTTTAATAAAGGGAAGGTGTGAACCTTTGTTTTTCTCGCTTAAATAGGATATATAGAATACATCGGCAGGCAGACGCTTGACTTCAGTAACTTCAAATCCTGCCTTCGACGCAATGAACGTAAATGAGTCAGGATTGAAATGCCACAGGTGGCGCGGCACGTCGCGTGCTGCCCAGAATCTTCCATAGTGACGACTGTCGTGTGAGAAATTATTTGGAAGTGCGATGAGCGCCTGATGTTCAGGTTTAAGCAGCCGGCGTATTTCAGTTAGTGTTTTCAACGGATCATAAAGATGTTCCAGAACATGCCACATTGTTATGCAATCAAAAGAATTATCCGGAAAGCTTTCGAGCATCCCAGGGCCAAATGCTTTAATTCCATATTTCTTTACAGAATATTCTCTTGCCTTTTCATTTATCTCGATACCTGTTGCATCCCATCCCTCCTTGTTCATATAAGCAGCAAAAGAACCAGTCCCGCTTCCTATATCCAGCAATATGCCGCGGTTTATTCCTGTTATTTTTTTCAAAGATGATTTCTTCCTTCCCAGCATTATTTTCCTCGTGAAATAATATAGTTTATCTGTAAATGAGGTGCCGGAATCAGAGTGTGAAATATAATTTTCTGATTCATAATAATCTGGCAACTCTTCTTCTGAAGGGTGATTCTGCGTAAATTCAAAACGGCATTCAGGACACATAAAGATTTCAAAGCTCTCCCTGCTAACCAGATAATCACGGCATGTAAAAAGATACCTTATTCCCGGGTTTTCGCAGAGAGGGCATTCTTTATAATTCACCTTCATCAATCACTTTTTTCTTGCCGGATAGAAAATATATCCGCATACGAGTATTATAAATAATACAGAACTTGCAAGTGATATTTTTTCTCCGATATAATATGATGTCGGTTTGAATGTGAATATTATTTCATGGCTTCCGGGCGGTATAATCATTGCTCTTAATACATAATTTGCACGGATTATTGACGATTCCCGTCCGTCTATATATGCTTTCCAGCCTGCAGGGTAATATATTTCGGAGAAAATAGCAAGTCGGGTTTTAGCATTGTAAGCTTTGTACTTCAATTCGTTGGCTTTATACGAGATAAGACTGATAGTGTCATCCGGAGAACTTCTGAAAGAAGTAGTAGGGACGAACGTGCTGAACTGGCGGTCGATTACTGCTTCTTTTAATGGTTCGGTCGTGCCTGTCATGCGCAGCTCCTCATTGGCATTTGCGACAAAAATGGCACTATCAACAAACCATGCATTGCCCTGTGCAAACTGATTTTTCAATGGAGGCATTTCCGGATTAATAATGAAATATTTTGTATTCAGCATATTAAGTCCGGGCATATTTCTCATGACCGGTTCGATTTGAGATAATGAAGTAACTTGTTGAAGTGTTCTTGTGAAACTCATTATTTCAGGATATAGCACCGAATCAATCAGCTCATTATATCTTTTCAGCTTGGCACCATGATAGCCTCCGATTGAATAATGATAAAGCGAAGTCGTAGCATCATTGAAAGGTGATACTGTCAGGTTAAGGACCCTGAAAACTGATTTATCCTGAAGTATCAGGGAATCTGCAACGGAAGGTGCAGACAATTTTCTAATTGAAGAAGGTGTGACAAACTTATCGGCGTTGAGATATCGTTTATTTACAGGGAACATATCAATAAGGAATAAAATGCCCAGAAGGATTGCAAAGTATTCCTTTTTGATTTTTCCCTTAAGGAAATATGTCAGAAGTATTGCACCAAGAACAATGAAAACAAGTGATCTGAAGGCATCGGCTCTTAGAAGTGTCATTCTGTCTTTTTTCATTGCACTTGTAAGCCATGCTGGGAGCTGGCTATTACGTTCTGCGGGCGAAAGAAATGAACCTGCAAGACCAGGGAAGACAAGAAAAATCAAAGCAATTCCACCGCTTATACCCAGTGCAATTTTCAAAGCTTTAAAAATTTCCTCTTTAGTGACAGATTTATCGGTTATCTTTTTCACACCGAGAATTGCCAGAAGCGGTATACAGAATTCGGCAATTACCAGTATCATAGTCACGGCCCTGAATTTGTTATATCCCGGGAAATAGTTAAAGAAGAGGTTTGTAAGAGGCATAAAATTTTTCCCCCATGCCAGCATGACCGAAAGAAGTGTTGCTACAGCAAGCCACCATTTTATTGGACCTTTGACAATAATTAATCCGATAATAAACAGAAATACAATTATTGCGCCCACATAAACGGGTCCGTCGGTCCATGGCTGTGCTCCCCAGTAACTATGAAAACTCGCTGCATACTGTGCTGCATTGTTAGCTCTTAAAGCTCTTACTGTCTCAGAACCGGAATCGAAAGGTCTGTTTGCTCCTCCCTTGAAATTAGGAATAAGAAGTGTTAGTGTTTCATCTATCCCATAACTCCATTGAGTTGCATATTCCTTGTTCAAGCCCTTTGCTCCTGCCGATTTTGGAAGGTCGAGGTCCGATTTACCTCTTATTGAGTATTTCCCGTATTCATAAGTCGTCAGAAGTGAGGCCGAATTCATCCCGGCTGCAATTACTAAAGGGATAATCAGAATGGCAGATTTTTCGATAAAAGCCGATATCTCCTTTCTGCGTGCTGAATAAATGAATTCGCAAACAATAAAAACTAAAACACATATAAGAGTGTAATATAGTATCTGCGGATGATTTTGCATAATTTGCAGGCAAAGGAAAAAAGCCAGCATAAAGCTTCCTTTCAGGATATCTTTCCGGTAACTATATAACACGCTGCCGATAACCGGAGCCATATAGGCAATGGTAAAAGCCTTTGTGTTATGTCCTGCTCCCAGAATTATGAAGAAATATGAGGAAAAACCGTATGCCAGCGCTCCTGCAATAGCTGTCCGATAATCCACTTTGAAAAGAAGAAGCAACAGATAAAAGCCTGCCATAGTCAGAAAAACAGGTGCTACAGGCAGTTTAAAAATCTTGAGCGCCGAATCAACAAAACGCATGAGGTTTCCATGATATTTGACACTTATAAGATATGCCGGCATTCCGCCGAACATTACGTTTGTCCATAGTGGCTCCTCACCATATTTTCCCCTGTGTTCCCTTATTTCCCTTGCAGAGTTGGAAGCAACTGTTCCATCGTTGGTATGAAGTACTTTGCCTTCAAGAACCGGATAAAAATAGATAACGGCAACAAGAAGAAATATCAAAAGAGCCGTAATATGCGGCAGAGCTTTTTTAATTAAACTTTTTATCTGCATCGTATTATTATTATGATAAAGATTGATTATTATGACAAAAGTATGTATTTATCATTTAACAGAATGAGTGGTACAATTTTAATTTGATGAATTTAACACAGAGAAGAAAGATATCCGGCAAATTCAGGGAACAATTTATCTGCCATGCATTTCTCCTCCCAGGTTTGTCTTGCAATCTTCCGGTATTCGGGGTAATTTTCTTTACTTAAAAGTTCTTCAATTTTTCCGGCAAGGAAGGCAGGCTCGAAATTCAATGGAATAATCATGCCGTTTTTTTCTGATACAATCTCAGGAGTGCCTCCTGCAGGTGTGGCAATAACAGGTATGCCGAAAGAAAGAGCCTCCATTACTGAAACCGGCACTCCTTCGGAACTGCTTACATTAATAAAAACATCTATCGTTGTATTTTTGTAATAACCAATAAGTTCATAATGGCTTACTGCTCCGGGGAATTCATAAGAAATATTTGCTGGAAGTTGCGATGCCAGTCTTTCGACCTTTTTACGGTATTTACCGTCGCCGAAATGTATCCATTCGGCTTTTATAGTGAGATGTTTTAATGCCATTGCCAGAAGTTCCACACGCTTGACGGGTACTATATTCGAGCAGGAAACGATTCTTATGCTCTCTCTTTTTTTGTAAGGATTTATTCCGTAATCTTTTGTTCCTATTCTTGAAAGAAAAATTTTTTCAGGAGGAATATTATACTTTTCCATCATATAATTTTTACCGGTTTCGGAAACAGTAACGATTAAATCTGTTCTTTCGAGCTGTTTTTTTCTCCA
>CAZIRN010000214.1:0-4335 GCA_964541495.1 uncultured Rikenella sp.
CGGGCACAATTATTTATCGCGTCGTTGACACATTGGAATATATTCATAATTCAGGATATGCCCATAATGACATTAAGGCTTCCAATATTCTATTTCGTACTTCAATGGATGCTAACCACCCAATTCAGCCAGTTTTAATTGACTTTGGTATTACCAGCCGCAAAGAAAGAGTACAAAAAGATGCTGGCTCATTGTTTTATATGGCACCTGAACAACTTCAGGAAATGCGGCAACAGTGGCCACCGGAAATGAGAATCGATTATTCGAAAGTAGATACCTATGCCATTGGCGTACTCCTCTATCGGATGTTAGCTGGCAAATTGCCTTTGAGTGGTAAATCTGAAACCGGCGTCACAACGGCTATCCTGACAAAAACGCCTTCCAGTCCTCAGTCTCTCAATCCCAAGATATCTAATCATATGAACGATTTAATCATGGCTTGTCTGGCCAAACGACCGGAAGCAAGACCTACTGATAACCAGATAAAATCCGTACTTAAGCAGTATGCGGATTATATTCCTTCGTCGGATCGCCCCCGCGGTTTATTTACGAGAAATTAGAAAATATTAAATTATTAAGGGCATAAGTAATGGAAAATAATATTGCTACCGTCATTCTTAGTCACGATTCAGATGTAGGTCGCTCAGAAAAGCGGTTCTATGAGGACCGCCTCAGAGTAGAAAATATCATTACAAAAAGTGACTTACGGATGACTCTAGCTGTTGTTTCCGACGGAATTGGTGGCGAGAATGCGGGTGAGCGAGCTGCTCAAAAAACCGTTGATATTATTTTTGAATACTGCCTCGGTTCCACTTCGACAGATATTCCACAAATGCTTGAGGCAGCGATCGTTCAAGCAAATAAAGAAGTTTTTACTGAGTCTAAATTGCTGAAAGCGAATAGAAATATGGGCGCTACAGCAGTTGTGGCAGCGATTTGTAACCAGCGATTGTACGTTGCCAATGTGGGTGATAGCCGAATCTATTTAATTCGAGGGAACGAAATAAAACAAATCACGATAGATCATAGTTGGGGGATGGAGGTTTATCGGGCTAAGAAGTTGAATTTTGACGAAGCAATGCGCCATCCAAGAAAAGATGAACTGATTCGTTCAATTGGGTATGATGCCGTAGTAAATGTTGACCTTGGGCTTTACTTACATGGAGTTGACGAACCAGAAGAAGAGGCAAGGAAAGCTCAGGGATTGCCCCTCTTACCCGGCGATAAGATCCTATTATGTTCCGATGGTCTTATTAAAAAAATGAAGTATACAAATAAACATTTTGTTGAAGAAAGTGAAATTGTTTCGATTGTCAATGATTCGAAGCCTGAAGACAGTGCTAAAAATTTGGTAAAACAAGCCTTACAACGGGGAGCAAATGACAATGTCTCCGCAATAGTCCTGGAAATTCCAGGTGGCCGACCCAAATTCTCAGTAAAAAAGATCGTTAAATATGCTTTACCGGCTATTGTTCTCATTGGTGTGGTCATTTCAATTTTTTCCGGAGTGATGAGGAATAATGCAAATAAACCATTAGCTACATTGCCTCCAATTGAGTATGGGCAAGTGCTAATTGCCAATCTCCAAAAATTAGACCTATTTATTCGGGATATTGGCGGGAATGGAAATTATTACAAACAAGGTGATCTCATCGATTTTAAATCTGGCACTATTATGCAGACTGGAACTGGAGCGGAGGGTTTTATCCGGCTGGGATTTTCCAATCAAGCAGCTGTTTACCTTGCAGAAAATACAGAAATTGTACTGGACACCCTGAATGATACAGAGACAATTATCCAACTCAATAAAGGCAGGATCGTTGTGCAACTCCCAGAAGGTTCTTCTCAAGGGAAAAGTTTTCGGGTGAAGTCTACAGATGGTAGTCAAGCAAAGATAATCGGCTCGATTATGGGAGTAATTTATGACTCAGAAACGAGTTACTTCCGAATGGATTGTTTTGAAGGAACCTGTTATTCTTCCACTGATGATGAAGTGTGGGATTCAATTTCAGTAGGTTGGCATATTATCTTATCCCCATTAGAGCAAAGAGAAAAATCGATCGGTACCTTGAATGAGTTTTGGGTGTTTGTTCCTCAACTTATTCCAACGCCGACGGCGATTATCATACCGACTGAAGAACCGACGATGTTGCCCTCGGAGAAATTTACGCCGGCAGGTCAGGATTTCTATACACCGCAACCAGGTTATACTCAGCCGGCTCATGCCATAAGTACCCCAACATTTACCGTCACCGTAACGACTCCGACCAATACCGCGACGATAACAACTTCAGCTTTTCCCGTACTACCCTTCACACCTACAAAATCGCACACTCCTACCCCCTCGAATACTCCTTCGCCGACACAATCCCCTTCCCCTTCACTTAGTCCTACCAACACTTTTACTCCTAGGTCGACGAATACAAAGGCCCCAACACTTACACAAACTCTAACTCTAACACCATCTCCAACTTCAACATTTACACCCACTTTTACTTATACTTTCACACCGACTCCGACAAAAACTAAGCACAAAACTGATTAATCTCGGTTTGACTAAAGCCACAAAGTGAGGATAGATTTTTTAAGAAATACAATTTGACTTGGAGTTTTACGAGCAAGATTACCATTTACTTTGATGAATAATGACTGAAATATTGCATCTATGATAGGATGACACTTTATGAATTTAAGCGTAAATTTTGGGAAAGACCAACAACCTGGCTTAAAAAATAAAAATTTCGAAGGAACAGATGGCGTATTTTTTAAAGAAATCAACAACTCTGCTGGGAAAGCAACTCTAAAATTAGGCATTGTTGTCGATCTTATTCAATCCACTAATCTTGGAATGATTCCAGCAGACGTCTTTGAAAATTCAGTGCAAATTCTTGAAGCTCATCCATATAAAAATCTTCAATCGGCCCTCAGTGAAGTTAAAAGCAGAATAATCCAATTTTTAACCAAAGAATCCTTGGGTGATTCAATTTCATTTTCCCTTGTCGCAATTGAAAACTCGACGCTTCACACAATTTCCTTGGGAAATCGGACAAGAGTCTACGTTTTCAGCAAAGGTAAGGTTCGAGAGGTTTCAACAGGATTGGAACAAGCACCTGAGGATGTTTTTGATGTTAACAGCGGCTATTCAAAGGTCGCTTTGACAAAGGGTGACAAGATTATCCTTTGCACCGACGGGCTTTTTACTATGCTGCAAAATCAGGAAGAACTGACTATTATCGACCGCTATGATCAACCCAGTTTTGGCGCGAAGCATTTAAATTCCTTAGCTAAAGGGAGGAATGTTGAGGATAGTGTTACGACAGGAGTCATAAATTATGGCGAGTCTCAAAGTATAAAAAAGCTCCCGCTTTTCGTTCTTGCTGGTCTAATATTGCTGGCAATTGTTCTTTTCCTCATCTTCCCCAAGCAGGAAACGCCACTGCCCGAAGATTTGGGCGTGGCTATAGTCACATCTGGTAAGGTTTTCGCACAAGACAATTTAGGTGAGTTTTCAATTGCAATAGAGAGCTTGGGGATTGTTGATCCTGGGACTTTTTTGGTGGTTCAAAATGGTGAGCCAGCAGAAATAAAATTAAAGACGAGAACAGAAACATTTAATTCGACCCAAAATATTTCAGGAGTAACACTATTTGCATCTGAATCTACAATATTTAATATTCGTAACATTAACTATGCAAATGTCGTCAATGGTAAAACTTCTGCTGCTGACCTTTTAAATCAAACCACTATAGAATTAGTTAGTGGAAAAATTATCCTTATCAATGAGTTTAGCCCGCGAGTTTACCACATTATATTTTCTAAGGATAATTCAGATTGGTCTAGTACTCTTACACTTACACCGGTTAAAGTTCCTTCTGGAATTGCGGCCATTCGAAATGGAGATGAAATTCAACTTTTCTGTCTAAGTGGTTCATGCACATTAACTTTCGAAGATGAACTCGTTGAGATCCAAGAAAATAGTAAAGTGTCAATTAATGGTCTAGAAAAAATTAAAGACACTCTAACTACCCTTTCCATTTCTCAACAAGATCTATCCGATTGGAACGATATTACAGATGGGTACCTGTATGCAGTTTTTCTTGACTATTTGCCTAAATAATTTTATATGGATGAGGCTATTTACTTTTGTAGAAGTAAAAAGTTCTCCAAGGCTGTTAGAAACAATCTAATAAGAGAAAATTAGGGCCTTTTTGTTCTGCTCATTTAGCACATAACGATGTTAATACTGTTACCAAACTTATATAATGATCTCATAGCAGATCTTGTGATAGAATTTTGCATCGTACAATCAATTTGAATTGACTCATTAATCAGATT
>CAZIRN010000215.1:0-4301 GCA_964541495.1 uncultured Rikenella sp.
TTGCCCTCAGCTTGGGATCCGCCGAATGGCGGACTGCCAACTGAGCTATTCCCGCTTATATATTGCCCTCAGCTTGGGATCCGCCGAATGGCGGACTGCCAACTGAGCTATTCCCGCAATCTGAATTGTTTCCGCAACAAAATTAAAAAATTATGCTTTTTTTCTTTTATACCTGATAAAAAATTCCACCTTCTTTCAAAAATCCACAATCCGTAATCTGCAATCGAACATTCCTTTGAGCCTCCCATGGGACTCGAACCCACGACCTGCTCATTACGAGTGAGCTGCTCTACCGCTGAGCTAAGGAGGCTTGTAAGGCTCAAATATAGAAAATTATTCAAGTCTTTCCAGTCTGCTTAGCAGAGGCGGATGCGAATAATGGAAGAATACGTACAAAGGATGCGGAACCATATTTGTTAAATTTTTGACCGACAATTTTTTAAGTGCCGATGCGAGAACCTTACCGTCATAATTCTCCTTTACAAACCTGTCGGCCTCAAATTCGCTTTTTCTCGAGATATAGTTTGAAAATAGCCCGATAACAAGTGCAACCGGACTGTAAAGAACACCGAAAACGACAAGGCCAACATGAAAACTTGCTTCTTCAACCTTAAGAGCTTTTGAAAGCTGAGGATTGTCAACAACTAATGAGAACAGGAACAACATAAGTCCTGTCACAATAACGGATATTGCAATACTCCATAGTACATGCTTCTTCTTATAATGGCCTATTTCGTGAGCAAGAACTGCAACTATTTCTTCTTCTGTCAGTTCCTTGATTAAAGTATCGTACAGCACTATTCTTATCCTTGAACCGAAACCGGAAAAATATGCATTTGATCTGGTGCTTCGCTTTGAGCTGTCAATAATATATATATTTTTCAGCTTGAAGCCTGTTTCGTTTGCGAAGCTTTCAATTTTATCACGCAGTGAGCCGGCTTCAAGTGGAGTTTGTTTATTGAAAAGAGGAACAATGAGTTCGGAATAGAAAAGGTTTGCTAAAATTGTAAATACAGTTATAAGTATCCAGGCATAAATCCAGAACATTTTACCTGTTTTATAATAAACCCATGTGATAAG
Organism: uncultured Rikenella sp.; assembly: GCA_964541495.1. Taxonomy (GTDB): domain Bacteria; phylum Bacteroidota; class Bacteroidia; order Bacteroidales; family VadinHA17; genus LD21. Next base: position 1,081 of record CAZIRN010000215.1, read on the forward strand.
AGCCAGAACAGGTGCACCTATTACCAGTGCAATCAACCAAGATTTCAAATGGTCGGTAATGAAAGTTCTGTGCGACATAGTATTCAGGCCATATTTTTTTTCGATAACAAAATTATCGTACCAGTTGAACGGTATATTAATTACATCGGATGCAAGTCCTATTATTCCGAAAAAGAACAGTGACATCAAAACTGGTTGTATGGTTATAATCCTGACAAGTTTATCTATTAGTGCGAAGCCGCCGGTGGCTATCATAACAAGCAAGATTAGAATATAAATTGTTGATGACCAGAATAAAAGCTTACTGTTATCCCTGTTATACAACTGGATTTTACGGTATTCTCCCTCGTCACATATTCCCTTGAACCTTATGGGGAGTTCCGGTGACCACATTTTCATGTTAAGGTGACTAAGGTAGCTTTCGGTAAGATACCCGGCCAGCGGAATCAATATTAGAAGTATATAAATCACATTATGCATAAAGTGATAAACAATATAAAAGCAAAAACAAAAACAAAAAGAAATAAAAAAAGCAGGACGCCTTTTTAAAATGATAATGTGGAATTAATATGTCTCGCTGCATTTCCTCGTGCTAAAAGGATAGGCGTCCTGCAATGGTGTAAAGATAATAAAAATTTTATTATGTTAGCATACCTCCGCAAATATTTATTATTTGACCTGTGATATAAGATGACAGATCCGATGCAAGAAAGAGTGCTGCAGATGCCACATCCCACGGTGTTCCGCCGCGTTTAAGAGATATTTTTTCTATCCATTCTTTTTTAGCGTTTTCAGGGAGATTACTGGTCATATCTGTAATAATAAATCCGGGTGCCAGGGCATTGCATCGGATATTACGGGAGCCGAATTCTTTTGCAATACTTTTCGTAAATCCTATTATTCCGGCCTTTGAAGCTGAGTAATTACTCTGGCCGGCATTTCCGGAAACGCCGACAACAGAGCTTATGTTTATTATTGAACCGCTCTTCTGTTTAATCATAGGCATAATTACAGCTTTTGTAAGGTTGAAGACCGACTTAAGATTAACCTGTATTACCATATCCCACTGTTCCTCAGTCATTCTCATAAGCAATGAGTCGCGTGTTATTCCGGCATTATTGACAAGAATATCAACTTTCCCGAAGTCTTTCACTATTTCGTCGACAGATTTCTGAGATTCGGCAAAACTGGCAACATTGAATACATAACCTTTGACTTTTACGCCGGTGGATTCTATTTCCTTTACGGCTGTTTTGAATTCATCGTCATCGGCTATGTTGGTAATTGCAATATCGGCACCTTCCTGTCCGAAACGCAGAGCAATTGCTTTTCCAATTCCACGTGATGCTCCGGTTACAAGAGCTGTTTTTCCTTCAAGAAGCTTCATGTTTCAATATTTTTTTTGCAAATATATATGTTTTTGATTTAGTCGGTTTTTAGACTTTATTATAGAAAACATACTCATGAATTATTACTCATATAAAACCAGATCTAAGCAAATGGCTCATAATAGCTATTCGTAATATTAATTCCAGAATTACTATAATCGCCGGCATTAGTAATAACTCTTTTCTCCGGTATAATTCACTTTCTTTATTCTTGTTCCATATTCGATAAATTATGTTACATGGATGTCTCTTTGCTCCTGGTAAATTGGAGGAAAATGAAACAAATAATTCAATAAGCTCGTTTTCAAATTAGCATAAGTCCATAATTTTGTATAAAGAGATCGAATTAAGTTCATAATTTTGTATTAATAGTAACAATTATAATGATAAGAAAAGAAGAAACTATTTGTGCCCCTGCAACGGCACGAGGTGGGGCAATTGCAATTGTTAGAATGAGCGGACCCATGAGTGTCGGTATTTGTGAAAAGATATTCTTCCCATCCGAACGCAATGTAAGGCTATCTGAACAGAAGTGTTATTCAGTAGTTCATGGTGAGATCCGGTCCGGAGAAGAAGTAATTGATGATGTTCTGGTAAGCATTTTTCGTGAGCCTCACTCCTACACTGGTGAGGATTCAGTTGAGATATCATGCCATGCTTCATCATATATCATAAAAAGGATTATTGAATTGCTTATCCGTAACGGGGCTGTTTCAGCCAGACCGGGCGAGTTTACGATGCGTGCTTTTATGAACGGAAAGATGGATTTATCGCAGGCTGAGGCAGTGGCCGATTTAGTGGCTTCTTCTTCCAGCGCATCGCATAAACTTGCAATCAATCAGATGCGCGGCGGATTTTCGGAAAAGATAGCTCACCTGAGGCAGGAACTTCTTCATTTCGCATCGCTTATCGAGCTGGAACTCGATTTTGGGGAAGAAGATGTAGAGTTTGCCGATAGAAACGAACTTCTGAAGATTGTCAAAAAAGTAAAAAAGTTGTCGGAGAAACTTGCTTCTTCATTCAGTCTGGGAAATGCAATAAAAAAAGGAGTGCCCGTTGCTATTGTGGGTAAGCCAAATTCGGGCAAGTCAACATTGCTAAATGCCCTTCTGATGGAAGAAAGGGCAATTGTATCGGAAATACCGGGCACGACAAGAGATGTGATTGAAGATACTATAGTGATTGACGGCGTGGAATATAGATTTATAGACACTGCAGGTTTACGCGAGACAACTGATATCCTCGAGACGCTCGGGATTAAGAAAACTCATGAGAAAATTGAACAGGCAAGGGTTATTCTTCTTGTTGATGAGATAGCCGACTTACCGGAAATGATAAACAGGCGAATTGATAATTTACGCAATATGATTCGCGGTTTGGACAAAAAGCTGATAATATTGATAAATAAAATTGACACAAAACCGGATGATTTCAGGAAGGAACTGAGAAAAGAAATCCGATGCGAAAAAAATGAAACTCTTCTTTTTATATCAGCCAAAAAGAAGATCGGGCTCGATAAATTAAAGGCGAAGCTCGGGGAAGTGATTGAAAAGGAAAGGTTGAGTTCAGAGGATGTAATAATCACTAATATAAGACATTATGAAGCTCTCGTACGAGTATTCGAAAGTCTTGGACGTGTGGAGGAAGGATTAAAAACCGGTATTCCCGAAGATTTGATTGCAATAGATATAAGGCAGGCGATACATTATCTCGGGGAGATAACAGGGGAAATAACGACTGATGAGATACTTGAGAATATTTTTAAGAACTTTTGCATTGGAAAGTAATTCCTTTTCTCATATTTTCCAACTATCTGTTTTTATTAGCACTTAA
>CAZIRN010000216.1:0-4229 GCA_964541495.1 uncultured Rikenella sp.
CTTTCCTCTGCATCCAGAGGAAATTCCAGATAATTCATAATTAAATCTTCATAATTATAATGAATACTATTTTCCTCCTCTCCATCGTTTCAGAATATTTGTAAATGGAAATACTGCATCAGGCTTTTTTGAAGGGAATATTCCTTCGCTTGACGATCGTATGTCTTCGATTGTGTAAAATACATCCGGTTGAAAGTTATTTATCACTTCGAGTGCCTTTTGTATGTCATTGCGCTGCAGGATAGTATAGACAAGATCAACATCTTCTCTTGCTCCACGAGCTTTTACCATTGTCGCCCCGAATCCGTTGGAATTCAACATCTGTACCAGTTTGAATCCATCCAGGTTTGTAAACACCCTTATCAGTTGAGTCCCGACAGCAAGCCTTTCTTCAATAATCATGCCTATAAGGTTGCCTGTTGCAAAGCCTAAAGCGTAGGCTACATAACAGATATAATTATTAAGGTTCTGCATGATTTTGCTGATTGCAATAATCCATATCAGCACTTCAAAAAAACCAAGCAGCGGAGCAATATTTTTCTTGCCTTTTGATACAAAAATTATTCTTACTGTGCCAATAGAAACATCGCATATACGGGCACAAAAAATCAAAAAGGGCAGTACCACGTAGCTAAAAAAGCCGGAATTGAAAAAAGAGCTTTCCATGATAGAAACTTTTTAGAATACAAATTTGGCTTAAATCTGTGATTTTGGCAATTTCTTAAAAAATAAAATTTTATGGTTGACATCAAAACAAAAAACCGGTGAATTATTTCACCGGTTATGTGAATTCAAGTATTAAAATAAATTTTGTAAAATACTGTCTATTTGATTGTTGTAACCATTCCTGTTCTTACAACCTGACCTGTTCTCCATTCATATCTTTTCCCGTTTCCGATATTTAAAAGTACGTCAAAAGTGCCTGGAGAGCAGGGAAATTTCGAAGCTGCAGGTTCACATACCAGAAACTCCATTGATTTTTCTGGTTTTGCCACTCCTTTTAGTTTATCGGCTGCACCTGAGGGATAGAGATGAAGTTTGCTTACATCTCTTAACACCCCACTATATACAATCTCTCCGGCGTTCATGTTTACTGACACCTTATAATTTGTATTTGCCTTTAAGCTAAAGTTTTCGAGCCATACTTTCTGATTATATCCGGGTATCTCAATTGTTAAAAGTACATCGTAAGTTCCGGGTTTGATTTTGGCTTTGTTTTGTGTTGCTTCATCAGGTGTCAGTTTGCTTTCCCTGTTGCCTTTTGCATAGAATGATGGTACAGCACGGTTAAAATTCTGTTCCGGGTTACCTTTATACCTGTTTACAATGAATTCGCACGAAGCAAGCCCTCCGGTACTAGCGGTTTCATCAATGTTTATCTGATAGTCATAAATTGTTACATTAACTACTGTTTTCATTTTTGGTTTTACTTCGATGCCGCTTATATCTGTCACTATATTTCCAGGGTTAGCTGCAAGAGCTGAGGTGATTTTAAGGTCATAAGTGCCGGGAGCGGCGTCTTTGAGTTTTATATCCTTGCCTTTGCTTGTAAGTTTGAACGAATGGCCTTTTGTAAGGTCCCCCATGACTCTCATGTTCACAACAACCGACTGAGGCTGTTCAGAAGGTTTGAAAGCTTCCTGCGTTTGCTGAACCCATACACGTGACCATGTACGTTCAGTTTTAACTGTAATTCCGTTATCCAGTTTATAGGAATAGGTAGATACCTTTTGTGCATTAACTGTAAGGTTAATTGCAAAAAATACTAATACAGCAATATATTTTTTCATGACGATAACTTTGAATTATAAGTTGTATTATCAAAGTTAAACCTTTTTTTTGAATTTTAATATGACAAAAAAATAATTAATGATAATCTGAAGGATAAAAAAGAAACTAGAGTCTTGCAGTCATATTTTTGCCTTTCAGAAGCGGAATAAGGTCTTTTCCTGCAAGCCTGAATTTTTCAGGATTTGATGGTTCAATAACGTAAACGGAAGCTCCAGGTTTAAGGCCTTTTTGCACAACAGTCATTTTTTCATTCGATTCCCCTGGTATAACAATCTGTTTCAATTTATTGCGTGTATAGACAAAAGGTATGCTGTCGGCAGTTGAATAAATGCACTCTGTAGGAATATAAACAGCATTGTCAATTACTTTTATGACGATTTTATTGGTTGTTGTCATTGATGGTCTGAGATCGGGATCTGAGCCTTTAATTTTTATTATAGTTTCATAAACCTTGGTATCGGTGTTCGGCAGTGTCTCTCCTATATTAGCAACATTTGTAATAGTTCCTTTCAGAGATTTTCCGGGGAAAGCATCCATTGTTATTTCGACCGGCAGACCTGTACGTATTTTGCTTACGTCTATTTCGGATATATAAACTTTCGATAACATAACCGACAGATCCGGGATGGTTGCCACAACTCTGTCGAACGGAGGAATCATTGAACCAACTTTTCTTTTAACACCTGTCGGGTCACGTTTGTACACTACCATTCCGTCGGCAGGAGCGGTTATTGTAAATTCTCTGAGAACTTCTTCGAGACGTGAAATTGTTTCTTCCAGTTGTGATACCTGAAACTTCAGGTTCGTAATAATCTGTAAGTTTTGAGCCTGACGGAGTACATAAGACCTTTGCTTTTGTTCAAGCACTCGTTTCTCCCTGTCAAGATTAATTTCAGCTTTTCTTATTATATCCGGTGCTTCATACTTCGAGTTACGGTATTTCATTTCAGCTTCCTCAATCAGGAATATCTGGTTTTTGATATCGTCCCTCAAACCCGACAGCATTACAGCACTGTCGAGAATGCGCAGATCGAGCTGTGATTTGTAAGTAGTTAGCTGTTCCCTGTACGTTTTCAGGGTATTGTCATATTCAGTTTTGTCGAGCTGTGCTATATAATCGCCTTTTTTTACTATTGTGCCTTCAGGAATGATATCAGTTATTCTTAATGGAGATAGACGTATCTCGCCTCCGGAGCCAGAATTTCCACTTACCATACGCATCATAGAACCACTGCTAAAGCCTCCTGAAGAGCCTTGACCCCGCTGTCCGCCGCGGTTACTTTGCATTTGTTGTTGGCGCTGTTGCTGTTGCTGCTGCTGGGACTGATCCTCCTGCCGTATAATGCTTGGAGCAAGAATATCTACCGATTTTTCCGCTACAAGTTCACCGGTTACTGTGAGAGCTATTTCAAACTTACCTTCTTTGACATCGGTAAAATAATATGCAAATTTTTTCCTTGAGGAAATGTAATCAATGACAATTAAAGCAAGAACTGCCGTTAAAGCTATTATCCCCGCAGTAATAAGATTTTTTTTCATCTTTGTTTACTCCCCTGTTAGAATTGCAAAGTTAATCAATAAAGAAACTTACAAAATTATTAAAAGTTAATTTAACTATTATTAACATAAAGCAATAATTATGAATGGAGAAAATAATATGATTAAGAAATAACGAAGCCATTTTAACATTATCGCCCTGGATCATTTTATCATTCCGGTGTTAAAACAGAAAATCGTCAAAATTGTTTAAGCTCTTGTTATGTAATTTCGAATTAAAAAATATTCATCAGCATAATCATATTAATAAGAAAAATCCCAGGGCGGAGCAATTAACCCCACGCCTGACCGATAAATGAACAATGTATTTAAGGCGACAATGGTGATTGGATTATGAAAGTATCTAAAAAAAATATATAATAACATCAGACATCAAATGTATATCAGAGATTATCGGACTTCAATTGATTTCTGCGATTGAGGATTTGGCCAAAAGAAATTACCTGAATAAATAATTTTTCTCCTTTTAAAAAACAATTTCATGAATAAGATTGTTAAATTAATGATTTATGAATCTAAACTAATTGTTGTATATTATAAATAAAAGTTCAAAATTATTTCTATATTGGCACAATGAATATGCTTTATATCAAAGGCATTGAATTATAAGAAACAGAAGAGCCGGGATATGAAAAAAGATTAAGTAGATGAATATAAAGATATTGGACAAGATAAGTTACGGGATGTATATGATAAGTTCCAGGGAAAATAACAAAATCAACGGAATGATTGCCAATACTGTTTTCCAGATAACCGCCGAACCTCCCAAAATTGCAATATCTATAAATAACCGCAACCTTACTCATAGTTATATAGAAGAGAGCGGGTTGTTCTGTATATCTATTTTGTCGGTTGATTTTCCCCTGAAATTAATAGGACAT
>CAZIRN010000217.1:0-4196 GCA_964541495.1 uncultured Rikenella sp.
AAAATTAAAAAACATTCTATAAATGCTGTGGCGGCTTATGAGCTGTCAAATAATGCATATACTTTTATTTATTTGCATACAATTCCACCAAATAATTATATTATTCCAATGTATTTTGCTGATCTGAATGAGCTTTCAAATAGTTATTCAAAGTCTGCCAGAGCAAGTGTTATAGGCAGGGTTAATTATAATTACGATGAAAGATATCTTATAGAAATACTTGGAAGATATGATGGATCATACCTTTATGCACCAGGTAACAGATGGGGACTATTCCCGGGAATTTCTGTAGGCTGGAGAATCTCTAATGAAGAGTTTTTCACACCTCTTAAGAATATTATTTCGGATTTGAAACTCAGGGCATCATGGGGTAAAACAGGCAGTGAAACTGGAGTTTCTGCCTTTGCTTACCAGTCAGGATTCACATGGGGAAGTGGAAACTATATTTTCAACGGCTCTAACATTACAGGAATCCGACCAACGGGTTTGCCCGTAACCAACTTGTCGTGGGTTAACAATATTACAACTAATATTGGATTTGATATGTCATTATTCAAAGGACGAATCAATACACAATTCGATATCTTTAAGAGGCTCGTTACCGGCATACCTGCTGCCAGATACGATGTTTTGTTACCGAGCGAAGTAGGTTATTCACTTCCGAACGAAAACCTCAATAAAACAGGGAACTATGGTGTTGAAGGAATGATTACTTACAACGGGAAAATAGGACAGGTTAATTATTCTGTCGGTGGTAACGCAACTCTTGCAAGACGTAGAAATATTGAAACTTACAAACCTCGATTCGGTAATTCATGGGATGAGTACAGGAATTCAACAGAAGACAGATGGTCAAGTGTTAACTGGGGATACAAAGTAATAGGGCAATTCCAAAGTCAGCAAGAGATTGACGATTATGCTGTTGATATTGACGGCTCCGGAAACAGAACTCTATTGCCAGGTGATTTGATTTATGCAGATTTGAATGAGGACAAAATAATAAATTCTATGGATATGTTGCCGATAGGCTACCCTGCTGGAGGAATATCATATAGTAATCAGACCGGAACCATGATTGGAAATACAAGCTTACCTCCACTTCTTAATTTTGGAATACAGTCTTCATTTGAATACAAAGGATTTAATGTGGCAATAAACTTTACTGGAGCTTCAATGCAGACATTCACAATGAGCGGAGACCTTAAAATACCTTTCAACAGAAATGGCGCTTCAACACGGAAATTACTGACAGACCGGTGGCATCGTTCAGACCCGTTTGATGCAAATTCCGAGTGGATCCCAGGGTATTATCCTCCTACAAGGAAAGATGTTCCTACTCATTCAAACTTTAGCAGAACAAACACTTTTTATACTGTAAATATTAATTATCTTAGACTAAGAGATTTTGAAATAGGATATACTCTGCCTTCTTCCTGGATTCAGAAGTTGAGAATTGAAAATCTCAGGGTTTACATAAATATGAGTAATCTTTTTTCAATTGATAATGTCAGAAAGTTTCATATAGACCCTGAAATAAGTGTTTCATCCGGATTGACTGTGCCTCAAACAAGGTCATTCAACTTTGGTTTTACTTGTAATATTTAACAACAAAAGAGATTGTATATGAAAAAATTATATAAATATTTAGCAATTATCATTCTATCGGTCTTTATTAATGGTTGCGCTAACGAATGGCTTGAAGATCCTAAATCTTATACTCTAATATTGCCTGAGCAGACATGGAATGACCAAAAGATGATTACAAGTCTTCTTGCTAACTATTATAACAGGTTGCCTGTTCACTACTCCGTAGAATCCAACTTGTCTTATTTTGCCTCGTATGATGAAGGGATGGCAACAGGAAGCGAAGCTTTTGATGTCAGTGTTAATGACCTTAAAAATTATGCTTATAACAGGTGGACTTTGTGGGATTATGGATTTATCAGAGATATTAACCTTGCAATAGAAGGAATAGCAACATATTCAACTAATCTTCAGCCTTCAGTTAAGGAACAGCTTAATGCAGAGTTCAGATTTTTAAGAGCTTTAGATTATTTTGAGATGGTAAAAAGGATGGGCGGTGTGCCCCTTGTAACCCAGCAGTTGATATATGATTTTGGTGGCGATCCCTCATATCTGGCTAAACCACGGGCAAAGGAAGAAGAAGTGTATGAATTTATCGCCTCGGAATGTGATGCCATAAAAGATAAAATAGGCAATGAAGGTACCAGGGACAGAGCTAATAAATATGCTGTTCTGGCACTTAAATGCAGGGCAATGCTATATGCCGGCTCCATTGCTAAGTACAACAATTTAATGCCTGTACCCATAACATTGCCTGGCAGTGAGGTAGGAATACCTGCTTCAAAGGCAAAGGGTTATTATCAGGCTTCTCTGGATGCTGCCAGGGAAATCATAAACAGCGGAAAATATTCACTTTATAATGCTAATCCTGATAATAAGGGTGCTAACTTCTATGACGCTTATATAAAGAAAGCTGTTAATCCTGAGAATATACTTGTTAAAGATTTCAGCACTTCAAAGGGTAAATGGCATAATTTCGCTTATCACATGATTTGTCGTTCAGTCCGTGAAGATAACCTTTCCTCCTCTGCTTGTAACCCTTCGCTGAACCTTGTAGAAGCATTTGAATATCTTGATGGGACTCCTGGTATTCTTAAAGGCGTTGGAGATGGAACAGTAGCCGGGCAGGCCAATTGGATTTTCTATGATGAACTGGACGATATCTTTGCAAACAAAGATGCAAGGCTATATGGAACAATAGTATATCCGGGAACAAAGTTCAAAGGGAAAGATGTTGAAATTCAGGCTGGTGTTTACGAATGGGATCCTGGCACATCAAGTTACAAAAGATATGAATCATCCACATTTGGTGCATTATTTACTGATGGTAAACTACTTACAGGTAATGGTGGACCGATGAGAGTTAGTCAGGAAGTATCCAATACTGGGTTCTATATCAAAAAGTTTGTTGATGAGGCACCGTTATCCAGTGCACGTGGAGTTGGTTCAGATGTTGCATGGCCAAAGTTCAGATATAATGAAGTTCTTCTTAATGCAGCTGAAGCAGCTTTTGAACTTGAATATATTGATGAAGCCCTGAATTATATTAATCAGATTAGAGAAAGAGCCGGCTTTCCACCTAATAGTCTGAATGCAAGCACATTGACGTTCGATAGAATCGTAAATGAACGAAGGGTGGAATTATGCTATGAGGATCACAGGGTGTGGGATTTGGCCAGATGGAGACTCGCCCATATTCTATGGGACGGACAGGCTTCAAATCCAAACGCTGTGCAATATGCGCTCTATCCATATAGAGTTGTACATCCTGGATCACCGCATGACGGCAAATATGTCTTCGATAAATTTCTTGCCCCCAAATTCATTTCTCCAAGGTTTTTCAGGTTGGGCAATTACTATTCAGAGATTAGCCAGACTGTACGGGATAATAATCCTTTGATTGTTAAGAATCCATTTCATTAATATATAATAATGTATTACTATGAAAAGTAAATTAATATCATCAATATTTATTTTATTCGTTATTTTGATAGCAGGATGCGAATATGACAATTATGATCCTCCAAAATCTTTTCTTACAGGGACTGTTACATATAATGGTAATCCTGTAGGAGTGAGGTCAGGGGGTACTCAGCTTGAGTTATGGCAGTATGGTTATGCATTGCGGAGTAAGATATCGGTATATATTGCTCAGGATGGGACTTTTTCAGCGAGGTTATTTGATGGTAATTACAAGCTGGTAAGACTAACGGGTGCTCCGTGGCAGAGTCAGACTGACAGTATCAGTGTGACTGTAAACGGTAATACTACTGTTGATGTACCTGTGACTCCTTATTTTATTATTACTAATCCTAATTTCACATATAATAGTAGTACAGGAGCTATAACTTCGACATGTAATATTACAAAAGTAGGGACGTTGAATATTGAGAGTTTGACATTGTATATTGGGATTACTTCCATAGTTGATGCCAATAATACTTCTCAGTCGAATACTTTAAGTTCAGGATCATTGACTGATTTAACTACTCCGAAGACAAACGTGGTTACTTTGAATACAACCAATAAGTCGAGGAAATATGTTTATGCCAGGTTAGGAGTTAAGACATCCGGTGTGGGTGAGCGATTATATTCTCCTGTCCAGAAAATTA
>CAZIRN010000218.1:0-4190 GCA_964541495.1 uncultured Rikenella sp.
CTTATCTGCATCGGGATTTCGATAAGTATTTCTTCTCCATTTTCCCATTTTTCCTTTAAAACCGGCGTTGTTCCAGGAGCAGCAGTCAAAATCTTATCCCTGTACTTTATGGTGAACTTTTCTGCCCAGCCAGGCACGCGGAGGTAAAGTGGGAAACGTACCTTTTTTCCTGTGGCAATTTTTAGTTTTATCGTTCCTTTGAAAGGATAATCTGTTTCCTCTGTAATAGTTATTTCCTGTCCTTTTCCTGTCTTTGCTTTAACCTGTGAAGGCCCGTAGGCAACAGCAACAAGTCCGTTATCGTTTGTGGCCATCCACATATTCTGTACGAATTTCGGCCATCCCTGATGCATGTTGGCCAGACAGCAGCCAAAGTTCGGCATCAGTCCGTATATATTCGATTGATCACCATTGGAAATCCAATCTCTTCTGGCTACCGAGACCAGCACCTGGTTTGACTGCTGGTCGTACTGGTGAGCCCACATATCGGCAGTGGTTGTTCCCGGAAGAGAATTGTATGCAAGAAGCTCCAGACGGTCGGCAAGGCGGTTATCGCCGAATATCTGATATAATTCTCCCAGAGAAAACATATATTCCACTACCGCGCATAGTTCTGTTCCCCTGTCAGGGCTTTTGCCTGATAGATGCTCATCTCCTGAAAACCTTCCGCCTGCCTGACCATGGTTTTTGTCATATTTTTCGATTCCGTTGAATACTGCCTGTTTGAACCTTTCATCGCCTGCCTGCTGAAACCATAGACCAGGATATTTTATTGCCATGGCATTATTAACGACATGTGCCGTAAGCCCTTCATGCCCCCGTGTAGGTATTTTCTTATTAACTAATGCCGTTGAATCCCATGGAAATTTTTCATAGTACGACGTCCAGTCAAAGCAATTTTTTTGAATAGATTCTATCGTTTCAAGAATCCATGGCTCTTTAAGATTCCTGTATAACCAGTATCCGGTTACCGCATTCTCCATTGCCCTCATTCCTCTCCACTCTCTATCAGGCCAGTTGGGTGGTGAATCGTGCAGGTATCTGAAATATTTTATCACGACGTTCAGCGCACCGGTATCGCCAGAGGCTTCGAAGTATTGCATCAGAACTTTGTTTGCCACTGCCAGCGGCCACCTGTCTTTGTTTTTGGCAGGGCCATACCATCCGGAATCTTTGCTGCTTGCAATGATTTTGTCAATCCAGTTTTTGGTTTTCGAAATGAGTCTCTCATCATCGAGCAGATAGGCTAAAGGAACCAACCCGTCAAGGTAATAAGGTCCTCTTTCCCATGCCTCACCGTCACCCCCTCGCCATGCAGAATTAACAAGGTCGGGCCAGAAATCATCAAGGTTACCGGTCAGTCCTTCAGCCTGTATCTCGAGCTGACGGCGAAGCCAGCCATCAGGCTTTACAGAGCCAAGAGGAAGTTTGATATAGACATTCTGCTTAAGAGGAGCAGGATTGTTATTGTAATTTACATTCCCCTTTTTCACTGAGCAACTGGAAAATGCCAGTGATAAAACAGCGACTGATAATACTATTTGTCTTTTCATATAATAGTTTTTTATCTTTTGTCTTTTTGCCTTTTGCCTTTTACCTTTTGCCTTTTATCGGATCCTCGATAACTTGCAGTAAATCGAACCATCCAACCCCCTGACCCGGCATCCTGAGAATAACGTTTGTTTTGAGATCAGGAACGGTATCTTCAGGAATTGTAACAAATGTAACAAATTGTCGCCACTCATTTTCAGGAACAAACCTTGCACGATGAAAATCTCCAAGTCCCACTTCAGCATACTGAGGCATAGACTCTTCTTTACCGGAATTCAAAACTGAACAGGTTAATTGCTGTTCCGTATCACATTTAGCCCATATAGATATCATGTATGAGTTGCCCGGTGTAACTTTTATGGGATAAAATTTAAGAGTCACTCCTGAATTTTCCTTTGGGGTAACAAGCCGCAGTGAATAGTTGCCTTCGAATGTAACTCTCGGGTCAGTGAAATATGTTGCTCCGCGATCGGCGCCGGGCCTGACATAACATGCAGAAGGAATACCCGGACTTGATATATCTTCAAATCCAGGGTCGGCAATCAGGTTGTTTTTAAATGGTTTGACTGTTCCGCCTGAGCTTTCTATGTCTATCATGTATGCCTGAGACCCGTACGACTGAATATAATCTTGTATTATACCTGCAATTATCGGTATGTTCCGGTTTTCGAACAGCACCCTTGCCCTGCCGCTGATATTTTTATTTATAGTAAGTTGCACGGGATGCGGTGAATTAGTTTTATTGACGGCCAGAACAAGCAATTGTCCGCGACAGTACTTAGAAGTGACTGATATATCATTCGAAAGCGAAGTTACAGGTATGTTTTTCTCTTCAGTCAATAGCCATGGGACAATTGCATTTACTTCCATTGCCATCCTCCCGCACTCGTTCCACATTGCAGTTGATTTAGGGAAAGCATTAAGGCCCTGTCTGATGAAATATTGAATGCCTGTCGCACCTTCTATTATTGCCTGCCATGTCATGGTCCTTACTTCCTGTATGGTTGGTTCCCTCAGCCAGTGCTCTCCACCACCGAATGCCTGTGGCACAATCCAAACCGGCATTCTGCCATTGAATTCATTCTTAAGCCTTCGTGCAGCGTTGCCTGCCATTGTTGGCGGATAAACCGGTATCGGATAGGGATCGGCCATCACAATATCCATTGCATTCACATAATCTTTTGCTTTTGTAAAGGGAGTCATAAAAACTATTGTTACGGGATGCCATGGATCGGTTTCTTTTATGACTTTATAGATTTCTTCGAGCGTTTCGGGACTTACCCTATTGCCGTCGGGCTCATCGGCAATGTACCATGCAAGCAGCGCAGGATGATCCATAAAAGTTCTGACTTCGTTTATAAGAAGCTGATTTCTTTTTTCGTTGTCCATTCCTTCGTTCTTTGAGTTAACACCTCCTCCCCCTGCCACAGAAGTAAGATTATAATTAACCTTCATACCGAGTTCTGCGCAACGATCCATATAAGCCTTTCTTTGATTCATCGTTTCAGGCATGATCCTCTGATAGGGCGAAATAAGGTTAAAGCCTTTTACAACTTCTTCTTCCGGAAGAGTAGGGTGAACAGGGGAGTAAGTATAAAAACCGAAAGGGAAAAAAGGAAGTCGGTTCACTATAAGTCCCCCTGTCAATCTGTCGATCTTTACTTCATTGGGTTTATGCCGGAGGATTGCCAGATTGCCTTTGCACACATATTTCAGATTAGACATACCAACCCGTGAGATTTCAGCTTCTACTGTTCCTGAACTGACAGAATCATTGATATCGAAAGCCAACCGCTGAATATCTTCCCTGAGCAAACCTTTCCATTCACTAATTATGCGTCCGTTATTTCTTAATGTGATTTGTAGATTCGAATTCCTGAGTTTCGAAGGGATATGAAGAAGCATCTCACACTTTTTCTCGTCGGAATAGAAGCTCAGCCGTGAATTCAAACTGAAAGATGTTGAGTCAATAGTTTGACCGATAGAATGATAAGAGAAAAATGTTATAAAAAGGATGGTTATAAATAATCTTCTTTTCTTTGAAATCATTTTATGTTTAATAATTGTTTCTAAATATAGCAACTTTTGTGATTGGGGATATCAAATCAATATTCTGGTAAGCATAAGTTAATTTATCAATAAAACATGTAATATTTAGAAATTCAACTAAATGACCATCGAATGACAATTTTTCGGAATATTTTATATTTTTAAAACATAAAACTGATCATTTATTATTTTATGAAGCGTTTCTGTTTTTTGATTTTTTTATTGGCAGCTTTACTTTTTTTGCCGTTAGAAGCTTTTTGTCAGAAAATTTATTTATCACCTTTTGGGGATGACTCAAATCCTGGTACTGCAGAAAAACCACTTGCAACGCTTACCGCAGCCTGTAATATGGCAAGGCAGATACGCAAAGCTGGTTCCACGGGTGGGCCGATTGAGATTATTGCCCTCTCAGGGGAATATTTTATGTCGCAGCCTCTTTTGTTGACTGCTGACGATAGCGGTACCGAGTCATCACCACTCATTATTAAAGCAGAAAAAGGGACAAAAGCTATATTCAAAGGCGGTGTCGAACTCAAAGGTTTTGAGAAGGTAAATGATAAGCTCTGGAGATGTTTTGTGCCTCAGGTCGG
>CAZIRN010000219.1:0-4187 GCA_964541495.1 uncultured Rikenella sp.
TCAGGGTCGGCGTAACAGTCGGCGTGTTGATGTGGTGGATGCGCGTAGGAATCGAAATTATCATAACGGATAAATGGAGCGAGTAAGGTATCGAAATTGGAAAAAGCCTGTGCTCCCGCCGCTTCCCCCTGCAATGTGTAGAAGAAATTAACTACCTGCCCCAAAGCGCTGCGCAAATGATTGGCGGGCTTGCTCTCTACTTTCCCGGAAACTCCCTGAAAGCCTTGCAGCAGTAAATCATACAAATCCCAGCCCACGCAATAAACCGAAAGCAGGCTTAAATCGTGAATATGAAAATCTCCCTCCGTATGCGCTTTATGAATTTCCGGAGAATATATTTCATTGAGCCAGTAAACCTTGCTTACTTCTGAAGATATATAGTTATTCAACCCTTGCAGGGAATAATCCATATTGCTGTTTTCGTTTATTTTCCAATCAAGTTTCTTTAAATATTGATCAACGAGATCAACTTCCATTCTATTGGCAATATCTCTTAATCGGGAATGCTGATCACGATAAATTATATATGCTTTGGCCGTTTTTCGATAAGGAGTCATCAAAAGAACTTCTTCGACAACATCCTGGATTTCTTCAACGGATAAAATCTTCCCGTTAAAAAGCTCTTCGGCAAGATTTAAAACCTTGATAGTTAATTTGCGTGCTTCTTTAATATCAAATTCACCCGTGGCAGCGCCGGCTTTGGCGACGGCATTGGTAATTTTTTCCGCGTTAAATTTAACTAAACGGCCATCTCTTTTCCTAATTTTAATGTTCATCCACTACTCCATTAATAAATTAGAATATTAATTTTGCTGCCTTTCTATGACGCTATATATAGTAATTATCAAGGAAATAATAAAAAAAAATTTATAACTCAAAGCAATAAGATCACTGCACTTTTTTTTCGCGATAAGGAAATTGTTTTATAATTATTCTTATAAATTCGCTGTTTGCTCCAATCAATTATCATATTTTTAACAACTACTTATTAAAATTGATTTGCATTTAAATAATTTATATGCTAACTACTTATGCAATTGGAAGAAGCAATAACCTATTTTATCAGAATATTCTGCGGAAAAAGTATAAATGACGACAACATAAACATGATTGTTCGCAGCTTTTGATTCTGAATTCTCGTGAATATCTTTATGTAAAAGGTAAGGTTTTTTGACTGGCACAGCTTGTTTTAATGATAAATAATTGGAATATTATTCATGAATAAAACAAATGAGATTAAAGTGTTGAGAGAAGAAACCCACATGTGGCCTGCTTCTGCGAACGTATTCCTAATTCGCGATCGGGAAGGGGCCATACTCATTGATGTAGGTTGCGGAAAAGAGGAAAAATTCAATGCCCTGAAAAATTTCCTTAAGGATGAAGGTTTTACCCTTCATGATGTGCACACTGTTGTGATTTCCCATGCCCACCCCGACCACATGGGAGCAATGAGTTTTTTGTTACAAGAGATTTCCCCACGAATATACCTGCATGAACTTGAGATACCTCTGGCTGCCGATCCCCAGCGCCTAAACCAGACTTTTGATTTTAACCTTGCCCAAAGGTACAACACAACCGAAAGCAGCCCTCCTTTTGGAAGCTTCAACGTCCTGGATTATTTTGCCGCATTGTGTCCTATGGCCTCAGCACGAGCCACCGACAAAATGGTCGATGGAGATCTCTTGTGTTTGGGTAACTTCCGTTTCCAAGTAGTACACACCCCCGGCCACGCCCCAGGCCATGTTTCTCTCTTCGAACCCGACAGAGGATTACTTTTCACTGGAGATGTCGTGGGAAAGGTAGTCGCTTGGTATTCGCCCTCCTCCGGTGGAGCAATTGGTTATCTTGAGGGTCTGGAGCGGATTGCAAAGTTGAATGCCCGTGTCATTCTTCCCTCTCATGGTGAAAATATTGGGCGGGTGCGTGAGGCTATCGAACGCACCAGAACGCACATTCTCAATTTCGATTCAGTTATACTACGGAACCTGAACGATTTTCCTTTAAGCTTTATTGATCTATGTGCCAAAATTTATCATAAACCCGCCGCCCGCTTCTTTCCCGGACCGCAGCTAGTAGAAAGTCATTTGATCAAACTCGAACAAGAAGGTAAGGTCACGCATCGAGAAGGCGGTCTTATATGCAGAGTATAGACTGTAACCATATTTTTGTTTCAATTCGATCAAGCGTAGTCAGAAACTCTTTATGCTCAATTATACCATTTCAAAACAGACACTATAATAATGTTGGTCAAAATAATTTATATTTTTTAATCATTAACATACCAGTTACTGATTACGTTTTTGCGAAAAAAAAGGATGGAGGTAGCCATGAGTGAATTTGAACGATGCGTTTGTTTTCAGCTTACTAGTGCTTCTCAAAAAATCAGACGGAGGTATCGGGATGGCATCGCAAAGTACCAACTGACACATGGTCAGTTTTTCATGTTGTGCGCAATTTTAGAAGAAGAAGGTCTTTTGCCAAGTCAGCTGGCAGATAAGACAGAACTAGACAGACCCACTGCTACGGGCCTCCTTGACCGACTTGAGAGAGATGGTTGGATTGAACGGCACACGGAACCGAGCGACCGTCGAATGTATCGAATTTCCCCATCTGCTAAGGCCATAAAGCATAAAGAAGATCTTTTAAACCTGTTTGAGCAAACAAACAGCCATTTTATAAACCGCTTTACTCCAGATGAATGGGAGCAATTTCAAGAATATTTAAATCGTTTGGAATTACCGTGACCATAAAAACTTTTAAATGCATGGAAAAAATCTGTGAGACGTTCTTGCAATCACATGACATTGCAATGTCAAGAATTAGTATCCCCATTTAAATTCTTTTTTGGAGGTTATTATGCAGCAAGATGTTTTTGATAAAAAGATAGATATCCTTTTTAATCCTGAATCAATAGCAATTATTGGGGCGTCTGCCGATCCAGTTAAACCAGGCGGCCACCCGGTGTTATCCCTTGTTGAAAATGGTTTCAAGGGGAATGTTTATCCTGTTAATCCAAGATATGAGGAGATTGGCGGATTAAAGTGCTATCCTTCCATTGAATCTGTTTCAGGAGAGGTGGATGTGGCAATAATTGCAGTGCCTGCTAACAGGGTTGTCAATGTGTTGCATGAATGTGCAAGGAAAAAGGTAAAGGCTGTTATTGTTCTTACCTCTGGATTTTCAGAAGTAGGGAACTCCGGCAGGGAAATGCAGGAGGAAATGGTCAGACTGACGAAAGAAAACGGGATGCTCTTGTGCGGTCCCAACAGTCAGGGGATATTTAATGCCTTAAACGGGATGTCGGCTGGGTTTGCGATCTCAAAATTGCAGACCGGAGACGATAATTTTAAGTTTTATGGTTTTGTCAGCCAGAGCGGCGGGTTTGGCACCTCCATATATCTTATGTCAAGTGAGACGGGTATAGGATTTACTTATTTTGTAAGCTCGGGCAATGAGGCAGGGCTCAGCTTTTCAGATTACCTTGCTTACATGGTCAATGATAAAAATACAAAAGTAGTGGGCGGATATCTTGAAGGGGTAAAGGATGGCAGAAACTTATTTCATGCTGCCGACATGGCGTTGAAGAATGAAAAACCATTAATCCTTATTAAATCAGGCCGTCATGCTGCTGCCGCAAAGGCAGCGGCATCACACACTGGTTCATTGGTTGGATCTGACAGTGTTTATACCTCTTTTTTCCATCAAAAAGCTATTATAAGGGTTGAGGGGATTGAAGAGTTAAATACTGTGCTGAGTGTTTTGGCCGCGGGTCGTCCCTTGCCAAAAGGGAACAGGATTGCTATTGTGGCAAGCTCTGGAGGTAGCGGGGTGCTGCTTTCAGATAAGTGCGTTTCAGCCGGTCTCGAAGTCGTTCCCTTTACGGAAATTACTCGTAAGAAACTTGACGAAATTCTCCCCTCTTTTGGCTCGAGTGCAAACCCTGTAGATACTACTTCTCAAATTCTGGTGGAGCCTGATTTACTTTTAAAACCACTGAAGATAGTCCTGGATGACCCTAATATTGATATGGTTATTTATGAGCATTGGCCCGGGTTAGAGCTTAATTTTGCTCTTCTTGATGGAATGATTGAGGCTGCCAATGCAACTGAAAAAATATTGATGGTTTTTATGCTCGGGGGACTACCCCCCGGAAGTTGTGCCAGAAGTAATTAGAGTGTAAAATAAAA
>CAZIRN010000220.1:0-4132 GCA_964541495.1 uncultured Rikenella sp.
TAAAAGGAATCGAGGACTACCTTAACAACTATAAGTTTCAGGCACTCAAAAAAGAGTCGAAAAACATTAATGAGGGGAATCTAAGAAAAATTATTTCAATGAGGCCGAGAGTCGAAAAAATAGCAGTTAAGGATGTCATGCTCCGGACTTTCATAACTAAAGACAAAAGCCGCGATGAACTTGTCGGTCACGTATATGATATTACATACGGGACAGTAAGGAAAGGCACCGACAATCTTGTAGTTATTGATGATTCAATAGTAAGGGGGACAACACTGCGCGAGAGTATCATTCACATACTCGACAGGCTCGGCCCGAAAAAAATTGTAGTAGTTTCATCTTCGCCTCAAATAAGGTACCCCGATTGTTATGGCATAGACATGGCAAAGCTTGGTGATTTTATTGCATTCAGAGCTGCCGTGAAGCTACATGAAGAATCTGGGAAATCGTCATTCATATATGAACTTTACGAAAGGGCAAAAGAAGAAATTGTCAAACCTGTCGCTGAAATAAAAAACCTTGTAAAAGAAATTTATGAGCCGTTTACCGGGCAGGAAATTTCTTTCAAAATATCCCGTATGCTCAAAGAAGAGGATATTAATGCTGAAATTACAGTTGTTTATCAGTCGGTGGAAGGACTTCATAAAGCTTGTCCAGGTCATACGGGCGACTGGTATTTCACAGGCGATTATCCCACTCCGGGAGGAAACAAAGTTGTCAATCAGTCGTTCATAAACTATATCGAGGGGAGAGATATGCGCGCTTATTAGATTCTGTGCGGATTATTCGAAAACAATTTTATCTCGTAATCTTTTTTATATGAAGCAAGATGCCGATTTATCTTTTCGACATAAATATCCTTTAGAGTTATCATTATTCCGGTCTCCTCAACGTCGCCGAATTTATGATTGATGAAAGTGCCGAAAGTTTTCATTGTAGGCGACAGGTTCATGTATGCATTTATTAAAGGAGGAATTTGTTCATTTAGTTTTCTTACTTCATGGGAGAGGATTTTATAATTTTCCCTATAGTTTTTACCAGTAAAAAGTTTTTTCATCTCATCTTCAAGAAGGTCAATTTCTGCTGGTTCCTTAACAAGGACAAGATTATCCGGATCGCTGAAATGATGTTTAAGGAAATAAAGGATCATACTTCTTGCCCTTTTATCGAAATGCGAGTACATGGTCACTTTACCAAACAAGTAGTTTATAAAACTATTTTCCATTACTATTGCTCCCAATCCGTCCCAGAGATTATCGAGAGCAAAGAGACTTTTCCTGCCTTTTTTCGTTGCCTGGTAATCGGGATGTACAAATGAACGCCCAAGTTCCATCATTTGAGGCAGGTATTTTGACCTGAATTCTTCTGAGAAATCAAAATAAGTTGATGAAGCAAGTTTTGAAACGTCATATTTATCTGAATGTTCATCAAAGAAGAAAAACCTGTAACCTCCTATTATTTCAAGATTTTCCGGATCCCATACTATAAGCTGTTGTTGAGGATATTCAGGGTCGGTATCGTATTCGTCTATATCAATCTCTTTGCCTGTACCGCCACCGGCGTAACGGAAAGTAAGTTCTCTTATCCTTCCCACTTCGTGCATCAATGCAGGAGAGTTTTGATGTGTAAAAATATAAACTTCGTTATTGCCGTTGTTGGTCTTTCTCAACAATTTATCTCTGGTAAGCTCAGCGATAACCTGTTCTTTTGGTAAAGGATCAACAATAGGTTTAAAGATTTTTTCCATTTACCAGAATTTTGATTCTCTTTAAAAAACTGCGCAATTTAGTTGTTTTTTTAAATAGATTTATTATCTCTGGTTAATGGTTCAAGTTCGTAAGTTTTTGATTTAACCCATTCAGCCCATTCGGCGGGTGTTTTTGATTTATCGAATGTTTCCCATGGAATTTTTTGTCCGAAAGCAAGATGGATTTTTTTGCCCTTCTGATGAAACATCTCATCGGCCAGATAAAGCATTTCAATATTAGCCTTTATACCAAGAAAAGTGCGAAGATTAGCAAGATTATAAAAAAAATTTGAATTTCTGCCGGAAAAATAAGCAGGCACGACATCGCGCTTATAAGTTATAGCTTTTGTAATAAAATTCTTTTGCCAGGTAAGGTCTTTTATTACTCCCCTTTTTTTCCGTGAACATAAACCTGCCGGGAAATACAAAATCTGACAGCTGGATGCATAAGCTTCATCAATAGCCTTAACAGCATCACGTGGTTGACTTCCATGTTTGTTAACTGGAAGGAATATGTCATCCAGATTCCTTATGTTCAAAAGGATGTCGTTTACCGGAAATTTGAGATTCTTAAAATATTTGGAAAGTTCGTAGATAAAAACCAGCCCGTCGAGTCCGCCAAGTGGATGATTCGAGACAAAAATAAACCTTCCCCTTTTTGGTATATTTTCACGACCCGTAACCGTATAAATAATATTCATATAGTCAAGACAGGCTTTTATAAACTCGGCTCCTTTGAGATGACCATATAATCGGAGAAATTCGTTCAGTTCATCCTGATGAACAATCCTTTTCAGATAATTTATCAGAAAAGGAGGCACTATACGTGCAAGTGAAGGATTTTTTGACCTCAGTACTTCTTTTACATCAATCGAATATGATTCATAACCCTGAGATGAAGAATCATACATATTACTCTATTTACAAAATGATAAGTCTGATACAAATTTATTAAAAAAACCTATTGAAGTAATTATTAGAGCTAATTAAGTAAACGATAAGAATTCTTATTCTAAATGAAAGTTTAAAGATAAAGTCAAGAAAAGATTTATTCAACTGCTTTATAATAACATAGATAGGTATGATTAATTGAATTTTTTAGCTCCTGGTAGTCACAATTTTTTAAGAAACAAATTAATTGTTTTTAAATCCAGGTAAAAAAGTTATCAACAAAGTGGAAAAAAATGGAGAAAAATGGAGCAAAGTGGAGATTTTTTTATAATTTAGCATTTTGAATAAGTATAAGTAAAGATGGCCACATTTATTGGTGATTATGGTTGCAGGCTTGACTCAAAAGGAAGATTTATTCTGCCGGCGGCATTCAAAAAGCAGATGCCACAAGGTTCACCTGACCGTTTTGTGGTCAGAAGAGATATTTTTGAGCCATGTCTGGTTTTATACACAATTGATGACTGGAACCTTCAGCTTGAGCGTATAAGAAGCAGAATCAATCCTTATAACAGGGAACACAATCTGTTTCTGCGTAGTTTTTTCAAAGGAACCGCAGAGATAATTATGGATAGTAATAACAGGCTTCTTATACCGAAACGGCTGTTAGACCTTGCAGGAATAACCAGGGAAGTTATTCTTGCAGGGCAGGATGGAAGAATTGAAATATGGGATGCTGCACGGTATGAGAAGATTGAGATACAGCCGGATGAATTCGCTGCGCTGGCTGAGAAGCTTCTCGGCAACGGATTAAATCAGGAATAATGGATTATCATATACCTGCATTGCTTGATGAGAGTATCAGAGGCCTGAATATTAAGTCCGATGGTATATATGTTGACGTCACCTTCGGTGGCGGAGGCCATTCGCGTGAAATATTGAAACATCTGACATCAGGAAAGCTTATTGCGTTCGACGTGGACGAAGATGCAGCAGCAAATGTAATAAATGATAGTCGCTTTATTTTTCTCAATCAGAATTTTAGGTTTCTCAGGAATAATCTGAAATATATCGGCATTACTTCTGTTGATGGCATAATTGCAGATTTAGGGGTTTCATTTCACCAGTTTGATGAGCCGTCAAGAGGTTTTTCTTTTCGTGATAATGTTGAACTAGATATGCGTATGAGCAAAGGAATAAACAAAAAAGCTTCAACACTTCTGGCGACATTATCGGAAGAAGAACTGGCCGAAATCTTTTCATCTTATGGCGAACTGCCCGGTGCTTCAAAAATTGCAAAAGCAGTTGTGGATGCACGAAGCCATGCGCCGGTTAAAACGACTGACGACCTTATCAATGCGGTTGAACACCTAATAAACCCAAAGTACAGAAATAAATTTCTTGCTAAGCTTTTTCAATCGTTAAGGATTGCCGTAAATGATGAATTAGGATCTCTTCGTGAGATGCTCGAACAATCTGAGCAGGTACTGAAAAAAG
>CAZIRN010000221.1:0-4084 GCA_964541495.1 uncultured Rikenella sp.
AAAAATCGTTTAAAAATTTGTTTTTATCTTAGAATTCACGGATTGGCACGGGGGAATCCGTGTTGACCCGTGCTCCCAGTGGTGAATTGAATTATTTCCGGATAGAACACCGATGACACAGATTCGACGGATATTCACGGATCAGCGTAAATCCGTAAAATCCGCGTAATCCGCGTGCTATTAATAAATATATGAATCTCTTATGTCGCTGGAATCCAATCACCCCATCATCCAATTATCCAATCATCTAATCTCTCCCCATCTCCTTTACTTAAAGTAGCCAAAATGCAAATTAAAAAATATGAGCCGCATAATGCGTACAATTAATCTTGCCGCCTACAAAATACTAAACTAAATATTCTGTCAGGTAATTTTAATGCCATGTTTTTGAATTTCGCAAAGGAAACCGGCATCGTCAAAGTCTTTTTCGATTAAAACGGGTTCGATTCTATCATCAATTTGTCTCCTTAATTTCCACAAAAGAGGCGCTATTGAAAAATAATCATCTTCAATATGATCCACGACTATAGCAACGTCAATATCACTATCTTCATGGTAATTGTCCTTTGCATACGAACCAAAGAGGTACATATCCTCAAAGCGTAAATGATCTTTCAATAATTGGCCGTAGGCTTTGACTTTATTTATAGCCTCTCCTTTATCCATTTTTGTATTTCTTTAGTTTTCTGGATGATTTCAGCACATTTTGAATCCGTAAGACTTTTCAATAATCTTTCTTTATGCGATGGATAACGTGCTTCAATATTCAATGGTTCTATCTGGTCAATAAATTCTTTGTAACTTTCAGGTAACGACTCATAAAAATCGCCTTGTTTTGCGAGGTATGACAAATTATGAGTGTAAGGTGCTGTATCTGACTTAAGTTTCACATAATATGCTTTGAAGGCTTTTTCGATAGCCTGATGGCACATAAAACCCACATATATAAAACGTTTGCTTTGAAGCATAGATTCTGCCGTCTCCAGATCATAATCTGACAAATCGATCCAGTATTTAATTTTATTATCCATTTGCTATTAATACAAAGATAAACAAACATTTAATTTTAGCCGAATCTGTTCAACATTTCACCACAAATTTTTAATGAATTGTATTTTGCTTCGTCAACCGTCAAAATGGGAGGGGAAATACTGGCAAAGTGTTACAGTTAAGGGTGTTTATTTTTTTACCACGGAGCGCACGGGTTGGCACGGGGAGAATCCGTGTTAACCGGTGTTTCCCGTGGTGAATTGAATTATTTTCAGATAGAACACAGATGACACGGATTCGACGGATATTCACAGATCAGCGTAAATCCGTAAAATCCGCGTAATCCGCGTGCCATTGAAAATATATGAATCTCTTATGTCCCTGAAATCCAATCACCCAATCAAACCGGCAATAAAAAATAGTATTCGACGAATGTAGTTAAACGCAGATCCATCTTTGGGTCTTGCAGAACACTCAGAGTCCTATTTATTAGAAGCAGTGCTGTTTATTTGATTAACCTTTCAACGATTTCTTTTACCGAGATAGCTATGTCTCGGTACTCCAGAGCTTCTTTTTCATCAGGGATGTAAAAGTCATCAGGATATCTCACACTTACTCCGAAGTCTGTCAGACTTTTAAAATCGATCTGAAAAGCTTCTTTATCTATTTTCTGACATTCAATAAGTAGGAAGTCCAAATCATGTGTTCTTGGAAAGTCTACATCATGATAAGCCAGGTATGCTTTAAGGAACTTCTCCGATGCTTGCTGAGCATGGAAGCAGATACTGCTTGTGTAATATTCAACACCCGCATTTACGAGGCTCTCTATTACGGCAATATCCTCATTTGCTCTGAACAGCCAATTATTGATATATTCATCCTTGTCCTTGGTCATAGGATAATTGCGTCATTGAGAATATTCTTAATAATATGACCAGGTAACTTTTTTTTCTTTTTAACCTCTTTTTTACTCTGGATAAGGATATCTGATCTGATACCCTCTTTAAGCAGGTCTTTTCTGATATTTGTCCTGAGGGGCAGTTTCTGTTTGGGTGATAGGTTCAATGAAGTTATAACAAGAACATCAAAATCACTTTCAGTGGTAGCTTCTCTTCTTGCACGAGAACCGAATAACAAAACTTCGGCATCAGGAAGATATTTGGATGCAGTTGCTTTAATAAGTTCTAATATCTCACGATCTGTCTTCATCTAGTACAAAGATATCAAATAAGTAATCATTTTGAAACCATCATTTTGACATTTCTGTTTGCGCATTGCCCATAACGTCTGGCGGGTATCTGAAGTCCGAGCTAATAGGCGAGGATTTGGGTCGAGGTGAACGCAGTGAGACGAGCCAGATACCTGCATGTTATCTGCTGTTGAACTAAATCCGCCTGCGCGTGGTCTAACCCCCTATAAAACTAGACTAAAAGTACTCGATTTTTTCTATAATTCGGAATTATTCACCATAAAATTTAAGATTATGAGAAAGAAATTGGGTTTTACTATTCATATGGTGTACGGATTGCGCTATTACTACCGGCTTATGGGAATGAACAAAAATGCCATTGCTCTGCCCTCGCTCAGGAAAGAGGCCAAATTACCGGTCATTTTAAACCAACATGAGTTAAAAGAGCTTGTTTAAATGGCTTCTCCGAACATCAAAATATCCATACACTCAATACCCTGCAGTTGTAGTTCAACCCCGGGTACTCGGGGCTGGGTCTTGCAGACTGCTCAGAGTCATATTTATTGGGGGTCCGTTGTTTTTTCTTTGTCATTTACATATTCCAAAATATCACCTGGCTGGCAGTCTAATGCTTTACAAATTGCGTCTAAGGTACTAAAACGAATTGCTTTCGCCTTCCCTGTCTTTAAGATAGAAAGGTTAGATAATGTCAGATCAACTCTTTCAGAAAGTTCATTCAGAGAAATTTTTCGCTTTGCCATCATCACGTCTAAGTTCACAATAATTGGCATAGCTTAAATTGTTAAGTCATTTTCGGTTTTCATATCTATGGCATTTTGTAAGATTTTTTCAAGCACTGCCATAGCAGTTGCAACTGCTATAGATATAAAAGTAATTACGATACACATTGCGAGAAAGCCAGCAGGGTCGTCTTCTTTATTATGAAATATCCTTATGTATAGTCCTGCCATCGCAATTAAAATGCTTAATATGATTGCGCAATATTTTATACTTCTTAAAGTTCTCACCGAGTTTAGTGAAAACAATTTATTTTGTCTGATATATCCGAGTAATTTGAATACTTTATACAACGCAACAAAAAAAGCGATTGATGATGCATATCCATACAAGATGAATGGGTCAAAGTAAATTCTGAACAAGTCTAAGTTCTGGGCTCTTCCTTCGGTCAATGGAAATCGTATCATAATGGAAAGTGCCACAATACCGATAAGCACGATGACTGCCTGAAGAAATATTATTGAAATTCTTTTCATAATGATTTAATGAATTTTAAATTATTTGTCAAATATAATAAATATTTATTGAATTTCAATAATTAGTTATCATTATTCAAATAAATATTCATTACTTCATCACTATCATAATTGATGTTTTTTAGAATTAACGATTTAGAATTTTATTTTAAAGTCTAAATGCGAAGTGTGGTTTTGAATTATTTGAGGTTGTTTGTGTTGAATGGCTGTTATACAATGCCCCCTAAGGTCTGGCGGTATGTGCAATAACTCTGTCGGCTGGCGAGCGGTAAGGTGCGGTGCACTGCATTGAATTAAGTGTAAGTTTGGGACAGGCGCCACAACTTGTCCCGCAAAGAGAGAAACATATACACTTTATTGTCCGTGTTATTTTCAGCTATTATTTATCAATGAGTTAACTTCGAATTTTAATTTTGGAAGATGAAAGGTTACAATACTCTAAATATTCTCATCAGATATTAAATCATAGCCATGGATTATTTGATTTCTAAGTCCAATGATCCTTGGTGCATTTTCAATTGTGAATTCAGGATTCTCTTTTAAGAGATGATTCATGGCTTCGCCAATAATTTCGAGGTTTCTTTCTACTGCACGCCTGAGTATAGAATTGGTACTGTAATTTGCGTATGTT
>CAZIRN010000222.1:0-4077 GCA_964541495.1 uncultured Rikenella sp.
CTGTTGACTGATGAACGCTTTCTGCTGACTGATAAAAATGATTGGGCATGGAATGAAAACCGTCTTACGTTAAAATTGGATAAAAAAATTACCAGCAGGTCAAAATTCTACAGTGAAGTCTGGCTTCGCAATATCGGTTTACCAAATATTACGTCATCTGCTGATTTATACAACAAGGGTATTGTTGACCCGGTTAATTTTGAATTAAGGGAAGCATATGTTCAGGTATTCGGCTTTCTTTCAAAGAACTTGGATGTAACAGTAGGACGTCAAAGAATCGTTTGGGGAACTGCCGATAAACTTAATCCTACTGATAACCTGAATCCTTATGACTTGGAAGATATTCTCGATTTTGGACGCCATAGAGGCTCAGATGCTATAAATTTGAATTATTATTTTAACAATAATTTCTCCCTGCAAGGAGTCTATATTCCAATCTTCCAACCTGCTAATATGCCAATTGGTATATACGCAAATGCTTTAACACCAGAAATGGAATTGCCACAGGGAATGGTATTGAATGAGTTTTCTGATACCATACTTATGCCACGATACAATCTGGCGCAGAGTTCAACGGCTGGATTAAAGTTTAAAGGTTTTGTAAAAGGAGTCGATTTTTCATTAAGCTATGTATGGGGATATGATGGTTTACCTTTCGCTACAAGGAACACTTTTATACCTGTCGATGCTTTTGGCAGCATAAATATAAATTCACAGCTTACATTTTCAAGAACTCATATTCTTGGCGTTGATATGGCAACAAGTATTGGTGGATTCGGATTATGGGCAGAAGCGGCTGCTTTTATACCAGACAAAAACGTAATAATGACAAATGATTTTTCAGCTTTTTATCCTGCTTCACCCGTCCCTGTGACCATAGATTCTTTGTTATTGGACTCTTCAGAACCATACGTGAGATTTGTGCTTGGCGGTGATTACAATTTTTCAGACGGTTCATACGTGAATTTTCAGTATATGCATGGTTTCATCAATGAACGGGGGCAGGGAAACCTTAATGATTATTTCTTTGCACGATATGAAAAGAAATTTTTTAACGAAAAATTAAAAATTGCCCCAATAGGCGGAGGCTTTATTGTGACTGACTGGAATAATATAAAAGATAATTACACAATTTTATTTGTGCCTGAAATTGCTTACCAGGCAACCGACAATGTTGAAATGAGTCTTTCTGCTGCTATTATTGACGGCAAAGGAAGCGGAGTATTTAGTAATCTAAATAATTTTGATATGCTTATGTTTAAACTGAAATACAGCTTTTAGTTCCTGATCCTGTACTGTTAAAATCTGCGAAACTTGATGTTAAATGCTTTTAAGTAATGAAGGCAGTTGCAAATTATATAAGCAAAGAATTTTAAGGATTAAGGCTTTGTAAAATTATCCTGACATTTTCCTTCCTTCTCCGGCTCAAAAAATTATCGAATGTTTCTTCGTTTCCTGTAACCAGTTTCTTAATAATCGGTATCCCAAGAATCAGCATTACATTCAGTGATAAGATCAGAATAATCAGATCGAATACTGACATCTCTCTTATATTTCCTTTCGAAATTTCATCCTGAAATTCTTCACAGAACACCTTAAATTCAGCCGGATTATGCATTTTCAGGCTTTCTTTTAACATATCAAGACGTTTATCATTTGATAATAGTTCCGTAAAAATAAAGAACGGTAACTGTGGATTATTAATGAGAGCATCAAAATGCGCTTCAATCATTCTTCTGATTTTTTCCCTGAAAGAAAGATTGCTTTTACTCCCGTTTATAAAGTCAGAAAGAAACAGCGACAACTTTTTTTCGTAAATCCTTGTAAACAAATTCTCTTTTGTACGATAATAGTAATGAATAAGAGACTGATTGCACCGGGCTTCCCTGGCAATCTCCGTGGTAGATGTTTGTGCATAGCCTCTTTTCAGGAACAATACTTCAGCCACTTTAAGGATTGTCTGTTCTGTATCATTGCGTTCACTCATCTCCATTGAAAAATTTTATATTTTATTAATCTGGCTTTTGATTAGACCGGGTGCACCCTCCTTCATGTACTTATACTTCCATATTGGTTCTGTCAGTTCTTTTAATTCCATGTCGTAATTGTTCATTTTTTCAAAATAATCCCTGTTGTTCATGATTTCGGCAGCTTCCGGGTTCTCCGGCCTGGCATCATCAGTCAGTATATTCTCAACGAAATTCTTGTAATGATCCCTGAAAGAACATGGCATCAGCCAGTTTCCGGCTGTTTTTTGATGTGACAGACCATATTCATTCTGCCATTCCCTTCCTCTTTTCATAAATTCCGAATTCAAAGCATCTGTCAGGCCAAGATTCTTTTTGTAAAGGTCTTTTATATTATCTATATAATACGGTACAAAAACACAAGGCATTATATTCCCATCCCAGTTAATGTAAATATACCCATGGTTTCCGCCATAAGCAATGCATCCGCATGTTATCATACCACTGTTCCAGAAATCAGCAATGCAACGGTTGTTCTCTGAAAGCTGTTTTTCCCACATGTTGTACAATTTTACGCGGTTATCAGGATTAACCACAAGGTTAAAGGCATTATTTCCGCGTCCAATCGGTAAAAACTGAAACTGCCACATGTAAGTGGCTCCCAATTCTTCAAAATAATATTCATAGAAATTTTCTCCCAGAAGAGAATCAATATTCCTGCTCGTTGCAGTCACTGAAATACCAAAGGGAACGCCTTCACTCCTGAGATTTTCAAATGACCTTAAAATCCGCGAATGTGTTCCGGGTCCTCTTCTCTCGTCTGTATCTTTTTCAAATCCTTCCACTGATATTGCGGGAGTTGCATTTCCTGTTTTGGCAATTTTTGCTGCCACTTCCCTTGAGATCAGTGTCCCGTTTGTATAAATCAGGAAAAACATGTCATCATATTTACTGAAAATGTCAAATATTGTGTGACCGCCATCATTATACATGAAAGGCTCTCCGCCACTTATTGTAATGAAATGAGCTCCGAATGAATCATGAACGTCAGCGACTATTCTGTCAACTGTTTCCCATGGAAGCGATGCTGATCCATTTCTGTCAGATCCCGCGTAACATCCCTGACAGTTAAGATTACAATTTCCTGTTGGCGATAAAGTTATAAAGCTCGGAGCCTGGTAACCATGTTCCTCAAAAAATATTTTCCGTTTATTTACAATTTCAGCAGATTCCTTGAAAAATGAGTTTTCAATAAGCACTTCAGCTAATCTCTCAATGATCCCTGGTGAAATATATCCTTTTCTTACATTCTTCATTGCCATATGAAGCATTGAAGATATGAACTGAAATTTCCTGATCCTTACTTCTTCTACATTCAAAGGATCATGATTTACAATTTTGTCGTATAGGAAAGAGTCCATCTTTCTGATTAAGAACCTGTTTACTAAACCTGACTTAGACATTTTAATTACTGACCTTATAAATGATAATTTGTCCATTGCTTTTTGTTATAAGTTACCGTAAAAATATTAATAGCATCATTTAATAAGTCTATTAATTATTAAAATTATACTAATTTTAAATCAAAAACAAATCTTTTATTTGTCACAAGTTTGAATACTATTTTATGAAAGTGCCCTGACAGAGTGGCTTAAACAAACCGGGGCTGTAAAGAGCGGTATAGTTACATATAAAAATTATGCATAGTATCGCCTGGTTTGAAAAAGTAAGGTTATAATAAAAGATCTTACAAATCAATAACATGAAAAATGAAATAGCAGAAATAAAGAATGCATTTGATAATATCTCAAAATATTTCTGGCGTCACAAGGAATATGTAAACAGGTTAAATGTATTTCCTGTTCCTGATGGTGATACAGGATTGAATATTGCTCTGACAATTCAGGGGGCGCTTGCAAACATCCCTGTGAATCTTCCTGACAATATATTGCCGGGAGATTTCCTGAAGCTAATATCGGATAATATGCTTCTTAACAGCCGCGGATGCTCCGGCGTAATATTATCGCTGTTTTTTGAAGGCATGACTGAAGTTCTTGAAAACAATGATTTCTCAAGGGAAAATATTCTTAAAGCTATTGAAAAGGGATGT
>CAZIRN010000223.1:0-4066 GCA_964541495.1 uncultured Rikenella sp.
ACATTACTGTAGATAAATGAAATAGCCTGACAGATGTATGATTTTTTAATTCCCTAAAAAACAGAAGGGTTTGTTTTTTAGTATTGAAAATGCATAAAACGGATGATTTTTTTTCAATTACTTTTATAGTTAATTGTGAAATGCTGATTGGTATATAATTGTTTATAGAAAAATAACCGACACGTTTTGTTGAATTAAAGATTTCTTCGGAATTTTCAACAAGAGGAATTATATTTTTTATACCATCAAATTGATCAGTTTTTTCAAATGCGGGTTGTGTAGCTGTACAAAATAAGAATGATGTGTTCATAATCTTATGAACATCTTTTAACATTGATAATGTGGGAATGACGAGTTCTTTTGGTAATGTTTGTATTTCATCAAAAATCACTACTGCATTTGCAATGTTATGAACTTTTCTGCAGCGTGATGGTTTGTTGCTAAACAAAGATTCAAAAAACTGTACTGAAGTTGTTACAACAACAGGATAATCCCAGTTTTCTGTTGCTAGTAGTTTTCGATAAGTTTCTTCATCGGTACTTTCATCAGAATTGGGTTTGCTTGTTTCTTCATTTTCATTAAAGCTGGAATGATGTTCCAAAATCCATTCTTCACCAAATATCCGTTTAAGCTCTTTGGCTGTTTGGTCAATAATGCTAATAAATGGCAAAACAATTATTATCCGTTTAAGATTATTATATTTAGCATGATATAACGCCCAGCTGACTGATGCTAATGTTTTCCCCATTCCGGTTGGTAAGGTCATTGAATAGAAATTTACCTTTCCATTAGCTTTTGAAATAGCGTACTCTCTAACTTTATTCCTTAATTCATTTATATATCCTTCTTTGCACTTTTTAGTAATTTCTTCATCAATTTTATTAATTAGCAGGTCGGCATTTAAATTTGGAGCTTTTCTGTTTTCATTGACTTCAGGGTTAAAATGCTTTTCGGTATCGAGCCAGTCGGCGTCAGTAAGTGCGCTGAAAAGATATCTTATAAAAAGATCTCTTTCAGTGTTTTGCCATTCTAAAGGTACGGCTTTTAATTCTGATTCCTGGATGTCTGTATCAAGCAGAAAGGTGTTAAATAAAAATGAAATAATATTGTCGTCTTCTTCAATTTCGGCAATATCATCTTTAAGATCAGCAAAATCTGGTAGTCCTTTATGGTGTCCATCAATTGCAAAGGCAGACTCATATAATTTATATTTCTTTGCAACTGCAGCCCCCCATTTGGCATGGGGTACACTCCCGCGCCGGCCACCATGATTTATATAGTGCTGAAAATCATTTTGATATTTTCCAAGATCATGTAAAAGACCTGTTATATTGAAAATACCTTTATAGCCATTAATCGCAAATTCATTCATTAAATTTGCTACTTCTTTTAAATGTTCATTCAAAGCATGTGTTTTTCCTTCATAATTTTTACTGTGAGCTATATAAGTCATATCTTAATCTTTATTTTAATTGTAGTCAAACATTATAAATTAATTTTTCCCTGTCTAATTGAGCTGTGTTCTTTAAATGGCTCAATCCTGTTGGTACACATGTGTTTTCACCAAACCAAGTCATAAAGGATTACTGTTGAACCAGATCTTTGTACTATTTTTTTCAAAATTAAATTCCCTTACTGTCAACTTCCGTCACCCCTTAAAATTTTTTCTTATAAATTTTGGAGTAGAGGAAATCTTTAAATTCCTTCGTTTCCAGAACCTCAATCTCGTCCATTAGTCCGAGCACAAAGCGGCCCACACCGGCATAACTGCATACCTCCGCTTCGAAAAGGTATTCGTTGTCGTTCACTTTGGTAATATTGCTGCGCGACATGGGGTATTCCTCGAACAAAAGATTGTATGCCAGCAGGCTCAATCGTAATTTTACCGGCAGGCGGTTGGCTGTATAGATGCGGAACGGATCCGGTTTTCCCTCGCAATGTTCCCCTTCAAACTGCCAGGTTCTGTCATAGATTTTGACTTCTTCAATACGGCTGGTTTTAAAAACTTTGTTCTGGCGCGACTCCGGTTCATAGCACCATACATCGGTAAAGTTGGTTGTAAACCGGAAGGGTTCCACCAGCCGGTCTCGGATAAACTGGCTGCTCGACGACCGGTACCGTACCAGCACCACCTGTTTTTTGTCCTGAATGGCTTCGCTCAATTGCTTGATTACCATACTGTGCTGGCGGTTAATACCCGTAGGGGTGTAGGGTACGGTCTTGTACAGGGAATACAGTTTTTCCCGCAGGTTGGTGATGACCTCAGAATCTCCGTCGAGGCTGTTGATGGCCTCCGAAAGCAGATACGCTTCTTCGCTGCTGAAATGCAGTAGGTCGCTCAGAGCCTTGCTCCGCTCATTGTAACGAAGATGATAGTAATTGTTGCGCCGGTCGAGAAAAAAACCTGCATTTTCAAGTGTCTGCATATACCGGTAAACCGTGCGCTCCGAAATGTCAAGGGCTGAACATATTTCCCCAATGGTATGCCCTGTGCCGGTTGAAAGAAAGATAATCAATCGCAGAAGGCGCTCAATTTTAGGCTGATCGCTCATATTTAAGTTATTTAATACCTGATTGCCAGTGTGTTGGCATCAGCTGTTCCGAAGTTAGAAAATTGTTGAATACGTTGTTCAGTCGGACTAGTAATTTCTTCCTGCTGCATCGGTCAGGCTAAAGAAATGTTCTGTGCACATGTGTTCCAAAATTCTGTGGCCATCTGTGGTAAACAAAAAAATACAATTAAACCACAGATTGCCTTTAGATTTGTATTCAGTTTTTAATAAACAAGATGATGTTAAAAAAGGGGGTTTTAGGGGGAGTTAATAACTTTACAAATTGTTAATAACCAAACCGGAAGGTACCCGGGTGAACTATACAGATTACTGATTTACCAGAATCAGTCTTGTGAATTAGTCCCGGGTACCTGTTCAGGTTGCTGCGTGCCATTTAGAATTTTAAGCTATAAGGCTTATTATTAAGGTATTAGCAGAGCAACCCTATCCGGTAAAAAATAAATTATATGGACAAATTTAATAACAAAACGTATTTTGTTGGAATTGACATTTCCAAAGATCACCTGGATGTCTCCGTTTTGCAGAAGGAGACTGTGAAAAAGTTTGAAGACAAGAAGGTAGCCAATACTGTTGAAGGCTATGAGAAGATGGTGGAATGGTTAGAGCAAAAGAAGATTCCACTTGATGATTGTTTGTTCTGCATGGAACATACAGGAGTATACGGCCTGGTTCTTTTTGCCTGGTTGAGTTGCATGCAGGCAGATTTTGTAGTTGAACCTGGCCTGCGCATTAAAAAAAGTATTGGAATGGTCCGGGGAAAAAATGATACCATTGATGCAAGGAGAATAGCAGAATATGCTTATATCCACCGGTCCAAGCTTGAACCCTTCTGCATGCCTGCCACAGTGTTGCTACAGATGAAAGAATTGCTTACTTATAGGACTTTTCTGGTAAAAACAAAAATATCCCTTAAGAATACCTTGAAAAGCCATGAAAAGTATCAGCCTATCTGCCAGTTGAATTTTATAATTGAAGATATTAAAAGACAGATAGCAGAATACGAAGACCGGATTGCGAATATGGAAAAACAGATTAAAGAGCTTATTTTTTCCAATGAAGAAATAGCAAGAAATTTCAAGTTAGCATGCTCGGTTAAAGGAATTGGACTGGTGATTGCGTCCTTTATGATTGTTACTACCAATAATTTCACCAGTTTTCAACAGGCACGCAAGTATGCCTGTTACTGTGGAATAGCTCCTTTTGAGCATTCTTCGGGCAGTTCCATAAAATCCCGAACTAAAGTAAGCCATTTGGCCAACAAAAGAATAAAATCATTGCTGGCAAATGCAGCTAGCATTGCCTCTTGCCATGATCCGGAACTTCGTGCTTATTATCATCGAAAACTTATGGAAGGGAAAACCAAACTACAGGTGTTAAACGCTATAAGCAATAAATTGGTTAGCAGAGTGTTTGCAGTGGTAAATCGGCAAACTCCTTATGTGAATATTTATACTTATAATTTTGCCTGAAGATTTGTTTTTATCTTAGAATTC
>CAZIRN010000224.1:0-4010 GCA_964541495.1 uncultured Rikenella sp.
ATGAGGTAAAGATTTGGGGAAGAAATGTTCGATGAATTTAATCCATCCCGGCGAGCATGATGTAATCATTGGCAAAACAGTCTTTTTATCGCCTTCGACAAGAACCTTTTTCAGCCGGGAAAGAAGTTCATTGCCTTCTTCGATAATGGTAAGGTCGGCGCTGAAATCAGTATCAAGCACCGAGTCGAAGCCAAGCTGTCGGAGTGCAGTTACAAGTTTACCAGTCACTCTTTCACCAGGATCATAGCCGAGATCTTCTCCAAGTGCCACTCTTACAGCCGGAGCGGTTTGTACAACAACATGTTTATCAGGGTCATATATTGCATCCCAGACAAAGTCAATATGTGTTTTTTCAGTAAGGGCGCCAGTAGGGCAGCGGTTTACACACTGACCACAATTGGTGCACACAACATGGCTCATAGGTTTGTCGTGGAAAGATGATATCTTCTGATTAGCTCCTTTATTTGCTACTGAAATCGCTGAAATATATTGCAGTTCGGAACATGTTCTCACGCAGCGCTGGCAATGGATGCACTTGCTGTCATCCTTTATAAATGAGGGCGACGACCGGTCGATAGTGTAATGATGGTCTTCCACAAGATCGAGAAAAATAGTGTCGCCGAAAGCAAATTCATTGGCAAGTGCCTGCAATTCGCATTTCTGATTTTTGTAACACTTTGTACAGTCGCTTCTGTGTTCTGAAAGGAGAAGTTCTACAATATGTTTACGTGCATTCCGAACTTTCAGACTGTTTGTCTGTATTCTCATGCCTTCCGAAACAGGAGTGGCGCATGAAGCAATAAGTGTCCGCGAGCCTATCTGTTCCACAACACACACCCTGCAGTTTCCTGCCACACATAAATCAGGATGATTGCATAGTGTAGGAATATTTATTTTCATTCTTTTTGCAGCTTCCAGTACAGTTGTTCCGGGTTCAACCGATATTTTTTGATCGTTTATCGAAAGATTTATCATAATTTACTTATTTATAATCCGTTTAATAAATAATTTCTTCTTTGAAATTCTCGACTATTGTTCTGAATGCATTACCCACCGATTGTCCGAGTCCGCACTTCGATGCTATTCTCATAGTCTCGGAAAGTTTCAGTAATTCATTAAGATAAGATGGTTTAAGCTCTCCTTTTTTTACTTTTTCAATGCCCTTTAGCAACTGCTGGCATCCAACCCTGCAAGGAGTGCATTGTCCGCATGATTCTTCAGTAAAGAATTCAAGATAATTATGCAGTACGTTATACATTGACCGTGAGCTGTTGAAAAGTTTCATAGAGCCTCCTGTAGGCACACCTTCGAATCCGATAATTGTTTCAGGGAATTTTTTTCTGGGGACGCAAAAGCCCGATGCCCCGCCTACCTGAACTGCTTTAGTGTCGCCGTCGCCAAATTCGTTTACAAACTGCTGAACTGTCATGCCAAGTTCAAGTTCAAATATTCCCGGATTTGGGGTATCGCCTGAAACTGAGAATACTTTCGAACCTCGTGAGTCTTTTGTGCCGAGTCTGGTATAAACCTCGGGACCGTGATGAATTATCATCATTGCACTGACGAATGTCTCTACATTATTTATTACGGTAGGTTTGAAAAACACACCTGATGTCGTTGGATATGGAGGCTTATTTCTCGGTTCTCCTCTTTCACCCTGAATAGACTCAAAGAG
This sequence comes from uncultured Rikenella sp., assembly GCA_964541495.1. Lineage (GTDB taxonomy): Bacteria > Bacteroidota > Bacteroidia > Bacteroidales > VadinHA17 > LD21. The sequence goes on from CAZIRN010000224.1 coordinate 1,676, forward strand.
AGCACTTTCCTCTCCACATATATATGCTCCGCTTCCAAGACGGTAAGAAATTCTGAAATCAAATCCTATTTCTTCCAGAAGTTTGTGAAACGAGTCGAGCTCTTTTAAAAGTTTGGAAAGAAGGAATTTGTATTCACTCCTGAGATAAACAAAACCCTGTTTTGCCCCAACAGCGAGTGCTGCGATTGTCATGCCTGTATATACCTTATATGCCACCCGGTCGAGTATCTCTCTGTCCTTAAAGGTCCCCGGTTCACCTTCATCGGCATTACATACAATATATTTTTCAGGATCATTAGCTGCGGCCGTATATTTCCATTTTAAACCAGTAGGAAATCCGGCACCACCACGACCCTTAAGCCCCGACTCCAGTATCTGATTTATAATCTCATTACTGGTCATTTCAAATGCTTTCTTAATTACTTCTTTCGCATTAACCTGTTCAAATATCAGGTCAACTTTATTTAAACCATTATTTGTTGCCATAAGATAAAAGATGTTTATTTTTTCATATAACTCTTAAGTATATCAACAACCTTTTCCGAAGTTAGTTCAGTATAAGGTGTTTCATTAATCAATATTGCAGGCGCTTTATGACACCAACCTATGCAATTTGTCTCAAGAAGACTGAACAGATTATCTGAAGTTGTCTCGCCAACCTTAATCTTTAACATATCTTCAATCGTTTCCAGAATATCATTTTTGCCTTTCATCGAGCATGTGATTGTTTTACAAACCCTTATAATATATTTACCACGGGGTTGAGTATCGAGAAATGAGTAAAACGAGGCGGTGCCATAAACTTCGGCAGCGGAAATTTCAAGTTCCTTAGCTACTTCTACCATCACTTCATCGGAAAGCCAGTTGAACTTCTCAACAATACCCTGGAGAATGGGAAGCAAGCTGTCCCTCTTCTTCCCATGTTTCTCAGTTAATTCTTCTACTAAATTTCCGTAATTATACATCTTATAATATTTTTTGATTTAAAAATTTTTTCAATTTAAAATAAGGGGCAAAGATAATTTCAATTTATAATAAAAAAACTATTTAATATCATGACTCAAAGATTTATTAAATAAATTCTCGTTTTATTATTAAATGTATAGTTTCCAATATATTCCAAATTATGCAGTTATATTATTTCCCCTTTTATTAAACAATTGGAATCAAAAATTTGTTCAGATTCTGATTCCGGATTATTCTGGTACTATTTGTTCTTCAAGCCATTTAGTAAACTCATTCACTCCGTCGCCGCGTATAGCTGAAACTCTGAATACAGGAAGCGAAGGATTCAGTTTCCTGATATCATTTTTAAAGTTCTCATATTTGAAATCTGTATAGGGAATAAGATCGATCTTATTCAGAACCAGCGCTTTTGCCTGTCTGAAAATCATCGGGTATTTAGCCGGTTTATCATCTCCTTCGGTAGTGCTTATTACGGCAAGTCTGAACGACTCACCAAGGTCGAAGGATGTCGGACAAATCAGGTTGCCGACATTCTCCACGAAAAGAACGTCAAGATCGTCGAGATCGAAATAACCCAGTACTTTCGAAATGCTATGGGAATCGAGATGACACGCTCCTCCTGTGTTTATCACAACAATTGGTATGTCGAACCTTTTCAGCCGCTGTGCATCACGGTCGGTGGTAATATCTCCTTCAATCACCCCAATCTTTAGCCGGCCGGCCAGCTTTTCGCATATCCTTTCGAGCAATGTTGTTTTTCCGGCACCAGGCGAACTGATAATATTAATCATGCAAACATTCTTTTCTTTCATTACCGACCTCACTTCCTCTGCCCTGTTCTGGTTGCTATCGAGGATGTTTTTCATAATTTATATTTCCATCGTTATTCTCCTTCTATGCTTTTAACATATAGCTCTCTTCCAGTTACAATATCTATATCGGAAGAACCGCATCGTTCACACACAAAATTGTATTCATCAAGAGTCATCTCGAAGTTGCAGTTATTACATCTGATTGTGACTGGAACTTCTTCTATGTTTATCTCTGCATCATTTGCAATTGTACCGGACACGGCAGCCCTGAATGCCGTTTCGAAAAACTCCGGAATTATCTGCACCATCTTCCCAAAGCTGACATTTACCCTTGTGACTTTTGAGAGTTTTTCCTTTTCAGCAACTTCAATGACAATCTCTGAAAGGTTTTCAGCTATAGATAGTTCATGCATCAGATTCTCTTTAAGTTAACATATACGCGGAAGTTGCAAGCCCGAAAAAACATCAAGAATACGATTCCCGCCCGAAAGTGTTTTAAGTATTACTTCTTTGACTCTGTCTTCTGTTATTTCACCAATCACAGAAGCATTTTTTCC
>CAZIRN010000225.1:0-4010 GCA_964541495.1 uncultured Rikenella sp.
GTGGAGGGGGTCACCCATGAGTATGTGCGCCACGGCACCACGACCCTCTTCGCCGCTCTGAACAGCGCCACCGGCCAAGTCCTGACGGCCTGCAAAAAGCGTCATCGGCATCAGGAGTATCTGGCTTTTCTCCAGCGCGTCGACGCCTGTGTCCCGGCCGATCTGGAGGTTCATCTGGTCGCGGACAATTACGCCACGCACAAGCATCCGGCTGTCAAGCGCTGGCTGGCGGCGCGGCCCCGCTACCACGTGCACTTCACGCCCACGTATGCCTCCTGGCTCAATCAGGTCGAGATCTGGTTCAACCTTATTACCCAGCGGGCCATTCGCAGGGGTACCTTCAAAAGTGTCAAGGAACTCGTCGCCCGGATCGAGCAGTTCGTCCAACAGTACCACAGGCGCTGCCGGCCTTTTGTCTGGACCGCCACGGCGGAGTCGATCCTCGAAAAGATCAAACGACTTTGTCAATATATTTCAGAGACACGACACTAGTTCATCGATTATGTCCTATCCAAGTTCCCTTTTCGGGTTCACACGGTCCGGACGGATAACGGTCACGAGTTCCAAGCCAAGTTTCACTGGTATCTCGCAGACCTGGGGATCGATCATGTCTATATTAAGCCGCGGACACCAAGACTCAATGGCAAGGTGGAACGTTCCCACGGAACCGACGAACGGGAATTCTATCAGCTGCTGAGCTACAAAGACGATGTGGATCTGAATCGGAAATTGACACAGTGGGAAGATTTTTATAACCTTCATAGACCACATGGGTCCCTGAAAGTTCAAACGCCTTACGAGATCCTGCGGTTATATCTCAGAAAATGAAATTATTGTCGTCCGAGGTCCGGAGTTTCACAGTTCAGACGTATAAGAGAAAAGGGACTGTGCTTTACGCTTCAATCATTCGAAGCGTAGTCTATGGTGGTCATTACTGAATTCGGATATTAAAGAAGCTGCGAAATATGAAAGGATATTTATTAGAAAAGATTTATAATAAATATTATAGAACAAAATCAAAACTATTTACAATATTATTACAGCCATGCTTTTATTCTGTTGGAGAGAAAACTTCAATAAGTCCACCATTAAGATTTGCAAACCTATCAAGAATATCTATTGGTAAAAATGTGACGATTCATTCGAATTGTTGGATACAGGCGTACTTAAAAAATGGGAAGGACGTAACTGATCCAATACTTGTAATAAAAGATTATTCATCGATTGGTATGTGCGCAACAATATCTGCAGCGCAAAGTATTATTATTGAAGAATATGTATTTACTGCCAGAAATGTTTACATTTCTGATCATTCACACAAGTATGAAGAAATAAATTGTCCAATTAGTCTCCAAGGGATTGATAAAATTGCACCTGTGAAAATAGGTAAATATACATGGTTGGGTCAAAATGCTTGTGTCATGCCGGGTGTCACAATAGGTAGACACTGCGTTATCGGTGCAAATTCAGTAGTAAACAAGAATATACCAGATTATTCAATTGCAGCAGGTTCACCAGCTAAAGTAATTAAAAAATATGAACCCAAACTATCTATATGGATCAAAGTATAAACTCAACTGTGATACTCCGGACCTCGGGCGACAATAATTTCATTTTCTGAGATATAACCGCAGGACCTCGTAAGGCGTTTGATCTTTCAGGGACCCATGGGGCTATGAAGTGTAGAAGTTAGGATCTTCCCAAACAGGTTCAGTTAAAAAAAGTGGCAGTCAGCCTCCTCTTCGGATAAGAAGTTTTTCACCACAAAAAATGGCACGACCCCCGGGAAACAGAATGGCAAAGCATACTAAAATTGTCTCCAGAAGTCGTGATTTTCATATAAAAATTGGATGAATAAAACGCTAAAGAATATATTGTTTCTGCTGACTGCCTTTTCACTGTCAAAAATAGTTGGTGCCTTTACTTCTTTTGCAATTCCGAAATTACTTGAACCGAAGGATTACGGGACGTGGGTAATTTTATTATTAATCGTGTCTTACTCACCAATAATTGCACTGGGGACAGTAGAAGCACTGCTAAGACAATATCCCTATTATATCGGTGAAGGTAAGTTCGCTAAAGCAAAGGAGATAGAAGGATCCGTATTCAGTTCAATAGTAATTTCATCGAGCTTTTTGATATTATTGAGTCTGTCTTCTCAGTGGCTAATCCATTATCCTTCTATAGATCCATTCAAAGAGCAAATAAGATTAATTATTTTTGCGGCAGCGTTAAGTCTTTATGCGGCATTCTTCTTTCACCGTTTTGCTGCACATCAACATTTCCGAATATACGGTATCATAGACACGGTTCGAGCTATTATAACTCTTCTATTTGTATGTTCTTTCGCGTGGTTATGGGGTCTTGATGGCGCTGTATACGGTTACCTTGCTACAGAACTCACTATTTGTATGATTCTGGTATTAATGAGCATTAAATATTGCGGAAATATACAAACATGTTTTGTTGTCAGGAATATCTGGGAAGCAGTGAAAATTGGTTTTCCAATCACAATTGTATGGTGGGCACTTGCTTTTCAAACTTCCCTGGACCGTGTCATATCTTCTTCAATGTTAGGACAGACTCAGACCGGATACTATGGCCTTGGAATCAGCGTTGTTGGGACGTTGTTACTTATTCCACAGGCGATAGCCAAAGTATTGTACCCTAAAATCAACGAGGGGATAGGAAAAAAACTGGACTTCAAGGGTTTATCAATACTTGTTGTTGTTCCGGTAAGGATCTTAAGTATCATAATACCTTTAATTTCAGGTATGTTGGTAATTACTTTGCCACTAATCTATTCGCATATCTTCCCCAAATACAAGCCGGGACTTCTCTCGGCTCAGATATTAATGGTGGGTTTCTTTTTTGTGGCATTAATTGGTAACGGTGTGAATTATCTTGTTGCAAGGAACCGACAGAATATATTATTTATACTTGTCATAAGTTCAATAGTAATAAATGCTACAGTCGCGATTATATTAATTAAACTGGGCTTAGGCATCGAAGGTGTGGCGATCGGAACGTGCATTGCCGCATTTGCATTAGCGACATCTATATGGTCTATGGTCTTGTCCAATCTCGGCTATGATAATAAAGCACTGTTAAAAGAAATCTTTAACCTATATTCACCATTTCTTCTGGCAATCGGTTTGATATTAATTATAAGCTGCTTTAGTCCTTCATTTATAAAAAGTACAAGTATGCTATCAATTGCATATCTGTGCTTATTTATAATCTGTTATCTAGCGATATCTTTATTCATTCCGCCTTATAAGCGGGTGAGTAGGGGGCTGTTTGAATTTGTTAGCATCCGCACCCGTAGGGTGCGGCTCTGAATCAATCCCCCATCGGGGTCCACGACACCTGGGGTAAATCTAATGTGCTGCTGCAACTATAGAGTGTAGGTTTCTGATTTTATATGAAAAAAGATTATTGGAGTATCAGGCTGGTTTTTTTTAATAATGCTCAATATTGACTACTTTATGCTCGTGACTAAAATGCCAAATAACCCTTCACATATTTTATAAGATATTTAAATATCTTAAAAGAATTGGCCACTTTTGACGAAGGAATAATCCTACACTTTAAGCAAATCCCTTACGCGCCAAGCCGGAGCCTATAAAGAAATAATGCCTGTGATATCAGAAAGTTATTGACTCAAGTATTTCATTGTACGGTTATTGCTTGTTCGTCCAGAGTGTCGATGCAGAGACGTAGTGTCATTATCGTTGCTATATCAATCGATTATTTGGAGTTGCCCCTATTTCCTTGAACACTCGTCTAACTTAGCCGCATATCTCCGATAATCGTGCGGCGTCTTCATTTTCAGGGCCTTGTGCGGATGATGCTCGTTGTAATCCTCAAACCATTTCGGCAGCTGCTCCAGGACGTAGCGGGCATTGTAGAGCGGATGGGCATCGACATAATCCGGATTGAACTTCTTGATGGCGGCCTAGGCCATCCCGTTGGACTCGGGGCTGTAAAACGGCGTCGTGCAGACCACG
>CAZIRN010000226.1:0-3975 GCA_964541495.1 uncultured Rikenella sp.
ATGCCTGTCGAGAAGCCTTGCAGGAAATGTATGATAAAACTCCTTGTAATAATAAATATCTGTCCATGGGTCCCTGAAGTCGGCAATCCACAATATATCAGGGAATTTCTTCTTTAGTTTCAAACCGACAAGATGTGTTGAATGTGGAGGGCCGCTTGTGATTATCCTTTCCACATTTTCATTATTGATTATCTCACAAGCTTTTTTAAAAGCGAATCTATTCCACCCTTTGCGTGGATCGGGAATAAAGAAATTACCTCTGATAAATCTCATAAGCCATTGTGCAGGACCTTTTCGGCCTTGATTGGCAAAACCTGCGGAAGGGATTCCGGCCTTTTTATTGGAAGCAAGTCTGAAATAATTGACAGCCGGTGTTTTAAATATTTTTAAATTTTCAGAGACATCTTTCAGAAGAGATTCATCCGTTGCAGGATATTGGGCGTACTGTGGGTCAACGGTTAGAATAAGTGGCTCCCATCCGAAATCGGGCAGATATTTGCAGAACTTGAGCCATCTCTGCACTCCTGCGCCGGCGCCCGGAGGCCAGTAGTAAGTGATAATGAGAACACTGTTCATATCAAAGTTTTTCGAGCAGCGTTCTTATGCTGACTTTTTCCGATATAATGTTTCTCAAAGCGTTTATTGGTACTCTTTCCTGTTCCATACTGTCGCGGTATCTGATGGTGACTGTCCGGTCATCACGAGTCTGATGGTCAATTGTAATGCAGTATGGTGTGCCGATAGCATCCTGTCTGCGGTAGCGGCGGCCGATCGAGTCTTTGTCGTCGTACTGGCAGTTGAAATCGAACCTGAGGTCGTCAACTACCTTTTCGGCAATTTCCGGTAGTCCGTCTTTTCTAACGAGAGGGAGAACTGCCAGCTTGACCGGAGCAAGGAAAGAAGGAAGGCGTAATACTACCCTGCTGTCATTCTCACCATCGCCTTTTTTGAGTTCTTCCTCAGCGTATGACGCTGAAATAACCTGAAGAAACATTCTGTCGAGCCCGATTGAAGTTTCGACCACATAAGGTATATATGATTCTTTTTTTTCAGGATCGAAGTATTGCATCTTTTTTCCACTGTATTGCTGGTGCTGTTTCAGGTCGAAATCGGTTCGCGAGTGTATTCCCTCAACTTCCTTGAATCCGAATGGGAATTTGTATTCAATATCACAGGCTGCATTGGCATAATGTGCAAGTTTTTCATGATCGTGGAAACGGTAATTTTCAGCTCCGAATCCAAGAACCTGATGCCATTTCATCCTTTTTTCCTTCCAGTAGGCGAACCATTCGAATTCTGTTCCGGGCACAACAAAAAACTGCATTTCCATCTGTTCGAATTCTTTCATGCGAAAGATAAACTGACGGGCAACGATTTCATTGCGGAAAGCCTTTCCTGTCTGAGCTATTCCAAAAGGAATCTTCATCCTTCCGCTCTTCTGTACATTCAGGAAATTTACATAAATGCCCTGTGCAGTTTCGGGCCTCAGGTAGATCTTTACAGCATCATCGGGCGAAGAACCCATTTCGGTTGAAAACATAAGATTGAACTGTCTGACATCTGTCCAGTTACGTGTTCCTGACACAGGGCATACAATGTCGTTGTCGAGAATAATCTGTTTGAGCTCTGCCAGGTCGTTATTGATCATTGCTTTTTTATAACGATCGTGTATTTCATTGATTTTCGCCTGATATGCCAGCACTCTCTGATTAGTACTCCTGAACTTGTTTTCATCAAAAGCCTCTCCAAATCTTTCTTTTGCTTTCTCGATCTCTTTAAGAATTTTTTCTTCAAGCTTTTCAATATGCTCTTCAATGAGCATATCGGCTCTATATCTTTTCTTTGAATCCCTGTTGTCAATCAAAGGATCGTTAAAAGCGTCAAGATGGCCTGAAGCTTTCCATGTTGTCGGATGCATGAAAATTGCCGCATCTATTCCTACTATATTATGATGCAGCAAAACCATGCTGTCCCACCAGTATTTTCTTATGTTGTTTTTAAGTTCAACGCCATATTGCCCGTAATCATATACTGCGCTCAATCCGTCATAAATATCACTCGAAGGAAATACATATCCGTATTCTTTACAGTGCGAAACAAGTTTCTTAAAAACATCTTCTAAAGCCATCTTATTTTGTGATAATCGTTTAACAGGAGGGCAAAAGTAATTTAAAATTCAGTTTTTTCAAATTTCCCTTCATCGTAATAATTCGGCCTGAGTTAAAAATAATATTTTTAATCTATTCGTATCTTTACAATTTCAATATTTAGAAGACAATGAAGAAAAGGACTGATTTTCTTGTAATAGGTTCAGGCATCGGGGGGCTGATGTTTGCCCTGAAAGCTTCAAAATATGGTAAAGTAACCATTGTAACCAAATCATCTATCGAAGAATCGAATACAAAATATGCACAGGGCGGAATGGCGGCAGTTGTCAGCGAAACAGACAATTTCGAAAAACATGTAAAGGATACACTGATTGCAGGTGATGGCTATTGCAATGAGGAAATTGTCAGAATGGTAGTAAAAGAAGCGCCCGAGAGAATAAAGGACCTTATTGAACTGGGTGTTGATTTCGACAGGAAGCCTGACGGAACATTCGACCTTTCAAAAGAAGGAGGTCATTCCGAGAACAGGATACTGCATCATAAGGACAATACAGGGGAAGCGGTGGAGAATGCACTTGTGGCAAGCGTGAGGAGGAATCCGAATATTGAAGTTTTGGAAAATCATTTTGCAATCGAAATTCTTACCCAGCACCATCTTGGAGTAGAAGTGAAAAGAGGGAGAAAAGATATCAAATGTTACGGTGCTTATGTATGCGACCTTAATAACCCAAGCGTTATAACCTTTCTTTCGAGAGTAACGGTTATGGCTACCGGAGGCGTAGGGAATGTTTATCTCACAACCACCAATCCGGAAACTGCAACAGGCGATGGAATAACGATGGTTTACAGGGCAAAAGGCATAGTCGAAAATATGGAGTTTATACAGTTCCATCCCACATCACTTTACGATCCGGGTCGCAGGCCCTCTTTTTTGATAACTGAAGCTCTCAGAGGTTATGGCGCCGTTTTGAAGAACCTTGCAGGCGAAAAATTCATGAAGCGGTACGACAGCCGTGGTTCACTTGCCCCGCGCGACGTGGTAGCCAGAGCAATAGATAATGAAATGAAAATGTGGGGCGATGACCATGTATGGCTCGATTGTACACATCTTGATCCCGAAGGTCTTAAATATCATTTTCCGAATATTTATAAACACTGCCTCGAAAGAGGAATAGACATAACAAAAGATATGATTCCGGTAGTTCCGGCAGCTCACTATTGTTGCGGAGGTATAAAAGTGGATAAAAATGGCCGAAGCTCGATAGACAGACTATATGCGGTGGGCGAATGCTCTTCCACAGGATTGCATGGAGCTAACAGGCTTGCTTCGAATTCTCTCATAGAGGCAGCGGTTTTTGCTCACAGAGCGGCTGAGGATGCAGGTCCGGTAATTAAAAATATTGATTTCGAAGAACAAATTCCCGACTGGGACTATAAGGGAACCAAACACCTCGAAGAAATGGTTCTTATTACTCAAAGCACGAAGGAAGTGCAGATGATAATGAGCAACTATGTAGGTATTGTGCGTTCCGACCTTCGTCTCGAAAGAGCTCTTAAACGGCTTGGGATTCTGTATGAGGAAACCGAAGAACTTTATAAGAAATCGCTTGTTTCAAAGAAGATATGTGAGCTCAGAAACCTTATCAATGCAGGATATCTGATAATCAAAATGGCAAAAAACAGGCGGGAGAGTGTTGGACTTCATTATACTATTGACTATCCGAGAAGCAAGCACTCATTTTCTGAATTTTAGATTTATGAACCACCTTGAATACGGATTTTCAGGAAAGAACCACGTCTGGCGTTATATAGTAATGGCTGTGGCTATAATGGCTGCCATAAATACCGTAGGGGCAATACCTCTTCT
>CAZIRN010000227.1:0-3964 GCA_964541495.1 uncultured Rikenella sp.
GTGCATTTATAAAAATGATTGAAGAAAAAGGAACAGATTATGAAAGTATTAAGAATTTTGTAGAAGGAATCAGAAACAATAAATAAAAATTAGAATTATATGCAGGACAAAAAGAATTTTAAGATGAAAAACTCACAATACCCTTCCAGGAGAGAAACAATTGGTTTTTTAAAAACCCTGACGGTTTGTCTTTATCCTTCGCTTGCGGATGAAAAGCGTTCGTGTATTTCAGAAAGCAAGACAAGAAAGGATCTGTGCAGGCTTTTGAGGAGTGTGTGTTCAAAATTGCCATGTTCTCCTGAAGAAGTAGCTGAAGAATTTATACGTAACATTCCGCTTATTAAAGAAGATCTCGATGCTGATGCTACTTTTATTATGGAAGGCGACCCTGCTGCAACAAGCGTTGATGAAGTCGTTCTGACATATCCGGGGTTTTATGCGATACTGGTTTACCGTCTGGCAAACAGGCTTGCAAGTGCAGGAGTTCCTCTTATACCCAGGATAATGACCGAGCATGCCCATTCTTTGACAGGAATAGATATTCATCCTAAGGCTACTATAGAAACTCCTTTCTTTATAGACCACGGCACCGGTATTGTAATTGGAGAGACTGCAGTGATAGGGAAAAGGGTGAAACTCTACCAGGGAGTTACCATCGGAGCACTGAGCGTAAGTAAAGATATGGCCGGTATAAAACGACACCCGACTATTGAGGATGATGTGATTATATATGCTGGAAGCACTATTCTTGGAGGAGAAACGGTTATCGGACACGACAGCATTATTGGTGGTAATGTATGGCTTACTTCCTCTGTACCACCGTTCTCCCTTGTTTATCATGAAAATGTAATGAAAATCAGAGAAAGAAGTAACAACCATAAAATTTAATTTCACTATGAAATACAATAATATTCTGGAGTCTATTGGAAACACTCCCCACATAAGGTTATCCAGACTTTTTCCTGAACATGAGGTCTGGATAAAGGATGAAAGAAGAAACCCGGCTGGCAGTTTAAAAGACAGGATTGCTATTGCAATGATTGAGGATGCAGAAAAGTCGGGCAAACTGAAATCAGGTGGTGTCATTGTGGAACCCACTTCAGGGAATACCGGTATAGGACTTGCAATGGCAGGGGCTATAAAGAATTATGAAGTTATTCTGGTTATGCCCGATTCGATGAGTGTGGAAAGAATGAAAATTCTAAAGGCTTATGGCGCAAAACTTGTCCTTACACCAGGAGAAGACGGCATGACCGGTGCTGTTGAAAAAGCAAAGAAGATGGTTGCTGAAATTCCGGGTGCATGGATGCCGTCGCAGTTTGAGAACCGCGTCAATCCGGAAATTCATTCCAGAACAACCGCACTCGAGATTATTTCCGATTTTCCGGAAGGATTTGATTATATGGTAGCAGGCGTAGGCACAGGAGGTCATATAACAGGAGTCGGAGCTATTTTGAAAGAAAGATATCCGTCTATAAAAATCGTTGCCGTAGAGCCTTTCGATTCTCCTGTTCTGAGTGGAGGAAGTGCAGGGCGACATAAACTTCAGGGAATTGGAGCCGGTTTTATACCGGTAATCTACCGGAAAGATATTACCGACAGAATAGTTACGGTAGAAACCGAAGAGGCACTTGAAATGACACGCGAGGCGGCAAAGAAAGAGGGAATATTGATGGGTATAACATCTGGAGCTTCTTTGCACACTGTGAAAATTCTGGTAAATGAAAGTGATAAGCCTCTAAGAATACTCTGTTTTGCCTATGATACAGGCGAAAGGTATCTGAGCCTCGATGAATTATGGGATTAATTAATTATTTTTCTCTCTCTTTTTGTCTTTTATCTTTATTTGTTTACTTTTGGGTATGCATTTCCTCAAAAGTGCTTCAAAATGCTGGTAAAGACATTTGCAAGTGCTGTAACAGGCATTGACGCAGTAACTATAACCATTGAAGTGAATGTTTCAAGGGGTGTCCGTTTTTTCCTTGTCGGGTTACCCGATGTAGCTGTGAAGGAGAGTCAGCAGAGAATCGAGTCGGCTCTCAGGTCTCTTGGGTTTCACTGGCCCGGCAAACAGGTGGTGATAAATATGGCACCTGCAGACATAAGAAAGGAGGGGTCGGCTTATGACCTTCCTCTTGCAGCGGGAATACTTGCCGCAGATGAAAAGATTTCTCAGGATGCTCTCAATTCGTTTGTCATGATGGGAGAACTGTCGCTAGATGGAACTTTGAAACCTGTGCGAGGTGTTCTTCCAATAGCCATTAAGGCACGAGACGAGGGATTTAGAGGCCTTATCGTACCGGAGAAGAATGCCCGTGAAGCAGCGGTTGTTGACGGAATAGATGTATATGGTATGGCTTCTCTTGGGGATGTCGTTGAATTTCTCAATGGAGGCGATAGTCACGAACCTGTTAAGGTGGACATAAATGAGCTTTTTAACAGAGAAGCTAACAAATATGATATTGATTTTTCAGATGTAAAAGGTCAGGAGAGTGTCAAAAGGGCGCTTGAGGTGGCGGCAGCGGGAGGGCATAATGTGATTATGATTGGACCGCCAGGCGCCGGAAAGACGATGCTCGCAAAACGGCTCCCGACCATCATACCACCTCTGATGCTCGAAGAGGCACTTGAGACAACCAAAATTCATTCCGTTGCAGGCAAAATTGACGACAGTGTTTCACTTATGACGCGCCGGCCTTTCAGATCGCCACATCATACAATTTCGGATGTTGCACTTGTTGGCGGGGGTACTTTCCCGCAGCCTGGTGAAATATCCCTTGCCCATAATGGCGTGTTATTCCTCGATGAACTGCCTGAATTCAAACGAACAGTTCTCGAAGTTCTTCGACAGCCTCTCGAGGATAGAGTTATAACCATATCGCGTGCAAAATTCACCGTTGACTATCCTGCCAACTTTATGCTTGTTGCATCTATGAATCCATGCCCGTGCGGATTCCATAACCATCCAGAGAAGGTTTGTACATGCTCAGCCAGCATGATTCAGAAATATCTTAACAGAATTTCAGGCCCATTGCTCGACAGAATAGACATCCATATAGAAGTGGTGCCTGTGAAATATGATAAACTTTCGGGTAGTATCAATGCGGATAGCTCCGGTTCAATCAGGGAGAGAGTGATAAAGGCAAGAGAAATACAGGCAAAAAGATTTAAAGGAATTCCCGGCATTTATACCAATGCACAGATGACTCCTGCACTGCAGAGGAAGTATTGTTATCTCGATGAAACAGGGGGGCGTCTTCTCAAAACCGCTATGGACATGAGAGGTCTTTCAGCCCGTGCTTACGACCGGATACTTAAGGTTGCCCGTACAATAGCCGACCTTGATGAATCGGAAAATATCATGGCAAATCATATATCCGAGGCTATTAACTACAGAAACCTCGACAGGGACGGGTGGGCCGGCTGAGATTATCATATAGCGTAAGATTGTTAAAGATATTTTTTCGGCATAATGATACAGATGGCTAAATGCCTTCGAACTCCTTTAATTCGAGAGTATTGCCGTCCCATTCGGCATAGGTTCCCTTTTGAATCCAGTCGCCGAGTATTACCACTACCGCACTGCTGTCGAGTGTGGTCATCATAGGCAGGTGACGATGGCCGTAAATAAAATAATCTATTTTTTCATTTTCAAGCACTTTCCTTGTGTGTCTGAAAAGGTCTTCCTTTTCCTCTCCCATGAATTCGAGTGAAACACCTTTCGCAAGTCTGCTGTTATTCGACCACCAGTGGCCAAAACCCACGCCCAGGGTAGGATGAAGCCCTGAATAAAGATGCTGTAATGTTCTGTTCCGGAAAATCCAGAGGAGTATTTTGTACATAGTGTTGGTTGTACCAAGTCCTTCACCGTGTGCAAGATAAAAGTTCTTACCGTTGAAGTTTACTCTGTAAGGTTCTTTATGAATTATAATCCCGCATTCATCGGCAAGATAATTTCCAATCC
>CAZIRN010000228.1:0-3933 GCA_964541495.1 uncultured Rikenella sp.
ACGCTCAACCAACAGAACCGGAATCTGTCATTCTATCCATTGAACTACGGGACCAATCCAAATGCAACGCCATTATGTCGTCAAAATAAACTTATACTGCAAAAATACAATCATTAACAATTTTTTCCAAACATGAAAGGCCGGTTTTAACATATACTATCTTAAAATCCTTTTAATAATGCATATTCATCACAAAAGAAAATATGCCAAAGTTTTTCTATTTTCGCAGACTTGAATGAAGAGAGAAGACGACTTTGGACTCTTGGCTTCCGACTTCCTTCTTAAAAACAAAAATCAAATGGATTACAATTTCAAGGAAATAGAAAAAAAGTGGCAGAAATACTGGGAAGAAAACAAAACTTTCAAGACCTACGAGGATACTTCAAATCCTAAAAAATATTATGTTCTCGACATGTTTCCTTACCCTTCAGGTTCGGGCCTTCATGTCGGCCATCCCGAAGGTTATACTGCTACCGATATAGTTGCAAGGTATAAAAGGATGAAAGGTTATAATGTTCTCCATCCAATGGGATGGGACGCTTTCGGACTGCCGGCAGAACAATATGCACTTCAGACTGGCACACATCCTTCAATAACAACAAAAATCAATTGCGATACATTCCGCCGACAGATAAAGGAACTTGGATTAAGCTACGATTGGGACAGGGAAATAAATACTACCGATCCGAAGTATTACAAATGGACTCAATGGATTTTCATCAAAATTTTTAATACATGGTTCGACGAGGAAGCGGGAAAAGGAAGACCTGTTTCTGAATTGCCGATACCTGAAGAAATAAAGGAGAAAGGCGCTGAAGCAATAAGAAAATATATTGACTCAAAAAGACTCGCTTATTATGATAATGCCCAGGTCTGGTGGTGTCCCAATTGCAGGATAGTCTGTGCCAATGAGGAAGTTCTTTCTGACGGCTCTCATGAAAAATGCGGAACTATCGTTGAAAAAAAGAACCTGAAACAATGGATGCTTCGCATACCTCTCTATGCCGAGCGACTGCTTAAAGGCATTGACTCACTCGACTGGCCTGAAGGAATCAAAGATATGCAGAGGAACTGGATCGGCCGCTCTACAGGCGCCGATGTCGATTTTACCGTTGACGGAACAGATGAGAAAATAACAGTATTTACAACGAGACCTGATACACTTTTTGGCGCAACTTATATGGTGCTCGCCCCTGAACATACTCTGGTAAAGAAACTTACAAAACCAGAAAGGAAAGCCAATGTTGAGAAATATTTACAGGCATCTGCTCTTAAATCGGATCTCGACCGCACTGATCTCTCAAAAGAAAAAACCGGTGTGTTTACAGGCAGTTATGCAATCAATCCTGTAAACCTCAGTAAAATACCTATATGGATAGCTGATTACGTGCTCACCGGCTATGGTACAGGAGCAATAATGGGTGTGCCTGCCCATGACACACGCGACTTTGAATTTGCTGTTAAGTTCGGGTTGCCCATAATCTGTATAATGGACCCAGATACCGGTGATAAGGAACAAAGAAAACGGATACTCGAAGGCCGGGAATGCTGGACGGAAGACGGCAAATACATAAATTCTTCCAGCAGCGTAACCGGTATTGACATCAACAACCTTAACAAGGAGGCCGGTATATCAAAAATAATTGCCTGGCTTGAAGAAAAAAAACTGGGCAAAGCAAGAGTAAATTACAAATTGCGCGACTGGTTGTTCAGTCGCCAGCGCTATTGGGGTGAGCCTTTCCCCGTAATTCACTGGGAGGATGGTGAAATTTCGGTTCTCGATGAAAACGAACTGCCCCTTGAACTACCGCTGCTTGAAAATTACCAGCCTGGAGAAACAGGAGAATCACCCCTGATCAATGCTACAGAGTGGCTTACTGTTTCTGACGCAAACGGCAGGAAAGGAAGACGCGAAACCAACACTATGCCTCAATGGGCAGGCTCATGCTGGTATTACCTGAGATTTATAGACCCGAAAAACGACAATGAAATATTCGACGCTGCAAAAGAAAAATACTGGATGCCTGTTGACCTCTATATCGGAGGAGCTGAACATGCAGTGCTTCACCTGCTATACAGCCGTTTCTGGCATAAGGTGTTGTATGACCTCGACATTGTCTCGACCGATGAACCATATAGAAAATTATTCAATCAGGGTATGATACTCGCTTTTGCGTATGAAACCAATAAAGGAGCAAAAGTATCGAGCGATATGGTTGTCGAAAAAGATGGCAAATACTACCATAAAGAAACTGGCGAGGAACTTAAACAAATAGTTGCAAAGATGTCAAAAACCCTGAAGAATGTAATCAACCCTGATGATGTGGTGAGTAAATATGGCGCCGATTCGCTGAGACTTTACGAAATGTTTATGGGCCCCCTCGAAGTGACCAAGCCATGGGACGAAAAAGGTGTGAAAGGCGTCTTCGGATTCCTAGGCAGGACTTTCAGATTTTTTTCCGATAAGAACAATATTGCCGAAGGAGATGAAGATCCTGAAATACTTAAAGGATTGCACCAGACGATCAAAAAAGTAGAAGGAGATATAGAAGGGTTAAGGTTTAATACTGCAATCTCTGCGATGATGATTTTTTTGAATCTTGCAACCCGGAAAGGTAAAATAACGAAAAACAGCGCCGAAGTTTTCATAAAATTACTATCCCCATTCGCACCCCATCTCTCGGAGGAACTTTGGAACCTGCTCGGTCACGAGAAAATTCTTGCTTATGAACCATGGCCTGTCTGTAATGAAGAGTATCTTAGAGAAAACATGTTCGAATATCCTGTTTCCTTTAACGGAAAATTGCGGTTTAAGCTCGAGCTCCCTGTTTCGATGAATAAAGATGAAATAGCTGCACGTGTGCTTTCAGATGAGCGAGCATCAAAATGGCTTGCAGGCAAAAAACCGGATAACGTAATTGTAGTGCCCGGGAGAATTGTCAACGTGGTAATCAAATAACAATCATTGCATAATGCCGCTGCCAATGACGTATAAAATAAGTCAATGCTTTAATAATACAATATTTTGCCTTTTATTTTTTACAATTTTACTTAACACATTATCTTGTACCCATATACAAAGAAAAGATTCCAGTCAATTGCCGGTAAAGGACACCATTATTAATGGAAATAAACCGGAATCTATATTTTTGTATGGAATACCGACCGATTCTTTTAATATTAGCAAAGGAATTATTAAACCTAATACTTTTTTATCCGATTTGCTGTCTTCTTACGGAATTTCATCTTATACTATTGACTCACTTGTAAGAATTTCGAGAGATGTATTTGACGTAAGAAAAATCAGAGCTAATCACGAATATATAGTTATGACGGATTATTATGAAACATCACGGCCAAGATATTTCATTTACAAACATGAGCCGGGCCTTTCATATATTTTCAGCTTCAACGATTCCTTGAATATTACTCCATATATTACAAAGCCAGAATCCTTAATCAAATTTTCATCCTTTACCATTGAAACCTCACTGTGGGATGCAATAGAAAAAGCCGGCGTAAATCCCGAACTTGCAACAGTTCTTTCAGAGATATTTGCATGGACAGTAGATTTTTTCGGTTTACAAAAAGGAGACAAATTCAAAGTTATTTATGAAGAAAAAGTTTTTGACGACAATTTTATCGTACCCGGAACAATTTTCGGAGCATCATTCATCTCGGGCAGCCGCGAATACATGGCTATTCCTCTTATACAGGATATGAGAAGAGATTATTATGATGCCGATGGGACAAGCCTTCGCAGGGCTTTTCTTAAGGCTCCTCTTAAATTCAGCCGTATATCTTCCCGATATTCTTCCGGAAGGATGCATCCTATCTTAAGAATTGTAAGGCCGCACTACGGAGTTGATTATGCAGCACCTGTCGGTACTCCGGTCTATTCGGTAAGCGACGGGAAAGTTACGGAAACAGGAT
>CAZIRN010000229.1:0-3901 GCA_964541495.1 uncultured Rikenella sp.
TTCTGAGGAGTTTCGCCAAACTCGAGACATAAAAAAGTTTTTACTCCATTGAACGTATCAAAACCTGTAATTTTATTATCGGAATAATTCAGTTCTCCATCTCCATTGGTTCTTAACATAATGCCATTCTCCTCCCAGCTGTTGAAGCTGAACATGAAAAAACCTGCTTTTTCTGATGGTGTAAATCTGACACTTATTCCAGGCTCACACAGTGTTACTTCATAGCTGTAAGGCGTTACGGTCTCATTATCATACGTATATGTAATATATAGAGGAATTTCCTCTGGCTTTCCGGTAAAAGGAGTTAAACTAAAAATTCCGCGCGACCTGTGAGATATTATATTAAGCGGGAAGCCCGCCATTTTATATGATGTATAATCGGCACGGTCGGGATAAAAGCGCAACATGCTGTTTGGAAGATGAACTGTGGGATAAGTGGGAACAAGCAGATGGCTTATATTGCCCATATAAGGATTAACCAGATCTACAAATTCGGATTTCTTAACCGAACAGGAAATCATTAACCCAACAATAGTCAAAAATAAAAAGATTCTTTTCATATTATGTAATTTACTAAACCTTAAAAAATAAAAACATAAATTTTGTAGAAAAGTCGCTCTATGTTTATGTATTATATAGCTGTACTCTCTGCTCTCTTAGTGTTTCAATTAATATTTATAATGGTAATACAAATTAAATTGCTTGATAATTGTGCAGCCGCCTGTAGAAGCCGTCCTCCTTATTCAGGAGTTCCGAGTGGGTTCCAACTTCAACTATCCTGCCCTCGTCAAGAACGATAATTGTATCGGCATTTTGAATGGTCGAAAGCCTGTGAGCTATGACGATTGAAGTCCGGTTTTTCATCAGTTTAACAATAGCTTCCTGAACATAACGTTCCGATTCTGTATCAAGCGATGATGTTGCTTCATCAAGAATAAGTATCGGAGGATTAACCATCAGAGCCCTTGCTATGCTTATTCTCTGCCTTTGTCCGCCACTCAGCTTACATCCTCCTTCTCCTATTATAGTGTCGTATCCATTTTCGCTTTCAATTATGAATTCATGCGCATGAGCAATACGTGCTGCATTTTCGACCTCCCCCATTGAATATTTCTCCATACCGAATGCAATATTTTCAGTAAATGAAGCATTAAACAGTATCGGAGTCTGACTTACAATTCCTATAAGTCCTCTCAAATCCTTTATTTTAAAATCCTTGATATCCACATCGTCGATAAGTATCCTTCCGTCAGAAACATCCATAAAACGAGGGATAAGATCAACTAGTGTAGATTTTCCTGCACCTGATTTACCTACTATTGCAACAGTCTGACCCTTATTTATTCTAAGATTGATATCTTTAAGAACAAGCTCTGTGTTATACGAAAACCATACGTTCTGAAATTCAATATATTTATCAAATGATTTTTTAGGAATTGCATTCTCCTTTTCTATGATTATCTCATCTGCTTCAAGTACCTGATCTAGCCTTTCGATAGAGGCCATTCCCTTCTGAATCATAAAATAACCTGTGGTTATATTTTTAGCAGGCGGAATAACCTGGGAAAATACCACAACGAAAGTAATAAGTTTATCAGGGGTCATCTTGCCCGTTCCGCTCAGAGTGAGTGTAGCTCCGAAATACAACACTATCACTATCACTATTGTTGCCATGAATTCGCTCAGAGGCGATGCAAGGTAAGACTTCCTTGTGACGCGCCTGAAAATCTTCGAGTATTTTTCATTGTTATTAGAAAACTGTCTGGTCATCTTCGTTTCGGCATTGAAACCCTTTATAATTTTTAAACCCGAAAGAGTTTCCTCGACAATTGAAAGAAGTCGGCCTAAACTTTGTTGGCCGGCATAAGACGATGACTTGAGAGTTCTGCTTATCTTTCCGATAAGCCATGCGCTTACAGGCATTAAAACGATTGAAAAAACCGTCAGTTCAACACTGGTTATCATCAGATAAGTAATGAAAATGATGATATAAAGGGGATCTCTGAACATCATTGTCAGCGACGACATTACAGAGAGCTCGATTTCTTGCACGTCATTCGATACACGTGTCATTATATCACCTTTTCTTGCATCGCTAAAGTAAGAAAGAGGAAGTCTGAGAATTTTATCGTACATTTTTTTCCGAAGGTCGCGTACAGTTCCGGCCCTTATGTAGGCCATATTGTTATTTGCGAGAAAAATGAATCCGTTTTTAAAAAGACTGGCAATAACAACTACAATACATACAATTAAAAGCGTTTTAGCTTCACCATTTGTTGAAACAAAAGAGTAGAATTTATATTTTGCGAAAGCAGAGAACCAGTCGACATTTAAAGTAAATTCACCCGGTGCTGGTGAAAATTTCACACCTTTGAACAACACATTGAGAAATGGCGCTATAAGAGTATAAGTAAAAAGGGCAAAGAAAGCGCTGAGAATATTAAAAATGATATTCAGAGCAGCATGACCTTTATAAGGTTTAATAAGTTTGAAAAGCAGCCTTATTGTTTTCATGAGGTATAATTAAAGTTATATCCCTGTATAATTGAATGGTGTTATAGCTCTAAGCTCATCTTTCAGCTTTTCATTTATATTTAGCGAATCAATGAAATTCAGAATGTCGGCTTTAGTAACAAAATCCTCTTTTCTTGTCAGTTCAAGCAGCGCTTCATAAGGCTTTTCGTAACCTTCCCTTCTAAGGATTGTCTGAATGGCTTCAGAAACGACAACCCAGTTTTTCTCAAGATCGGCTTTCATTCGTTCCTCATTTATTATCAGTTTGCTCAATCCCTTCAATAATGAGGTGAATGCAATAACTGTATGAGCAAACGCCACACCAATATTTCTGGTAACTGTCGAATCGGTCAGGTCGCGCTGAAGCCTCGAAAGAGGCAATTTTTCAGCCATGTGACCGAAAAGGGCATTAGCAATTCCAAAATTACCTTCAGCATTTTCGAAGTCAATTGGATTAATCTTATGTGGCATAGCCGAAGAACCTACTTCTCCCTTCTTAACCTTCTGTCTGAAATAATCCATTGAAATATAAATCCACATGTCCCTGCAAAAATCAATCAAAATGACATTAATCCTTCTCATGTTATCAAACAGAGCGGCAAGATTGTCATAATGCTCGATTTGTGTAGTGGGAAAAGATCTTTTCAGACCAAGCACATCATTTACAAAATTATCGGCAAATTCATTCCAGTCAATTTGTGGAAATGCAACAACATGAGCATTCATATTGCCGGAGGCGCCTCCGAATTTTGCCGAAAAAGGAATTTGGGAAAAATATTTTGTCTGTTCATCGAGACGTGAGATGAAAACCGCAATCTCCTTCCCTGCCCTTGTAGGCGTGGCAGGCTGTCCATGAGTATGCGCAAGCATCGGAACATCTTTCCACTCGTCAGCCATAGATGAAAGCGATTCCCTTATCTCGAGCAGCAGCGGTGAATAGCTTTGTGCCATTGCATCCTTTATCGAAAGCGGAAGGGCAGTATTGTTAATATCCTGTGAAGTAAGGCTAAAATGGATGAATTCCTCCCATTTACCTAAGCCTGCTTCTGTAAATCTATCCTTCAGGAAATATTCAAGAGCCTTTACATCGTGATTGGTGGTTTTTTCATATTCCTTGATTTTCAATGCATCCACCATTGAAAAATCGAGATAGATATTCCTCAATGTGACAAGTTTATTTCTATCAATATCACTAAGAGGGGGAAGAGTAATGCCGCACAAAGAAATAAAATATTCCACTTCAACCAGAGTGCGGTACCTCATAAGCGCATATTCGGAAAAAAAATTTGCCAGTTCGGAAGTCTTTTTTCTGTACCTTCCGTCAACGGGTGAAATTGCAGTGAGTGAATTCAAATCCATCTCTTCAATTTTTTACAGATTCGTCATT
>CAZIRN010000230.1:0-3900 GCA_964541495.1 uncultured Rikenella sp.
GCATATGAGCAGATAAGGATTGGAGAACAGCTTGTAAATCACAGATTTATTGCTATTCCAACAGCCCGAACAAAGGCAGGAGATCTTATTAATTTGCCTGGTGGCACTTCTATTCATATTGTCCGGGAGGTAAATTCATATGATGAGGCAACCATGCTGAAAACAGTTCAAGATAAGATCGATCTTGTTGAAATGCCTCCCGGAAACAGGCAGGCATTAGGTTTTAGATTCTTCGGCGGTTCCAGGGTGGCTATACTGGAAAATCATAAGCCAGCAACTTTTGAACATCTGGCAGGTTATGGTGATGAAAAGGGTAAGGACAAATATCCTTTTAAGCGACTTGCCATTTTGCGAATGGACGTTGACGGGCTGGGCACTTTGTTCCGTTACGGTTTTACCGAAGACCAACAGGCCTCTGATCTGGCAAGTTTTTCGGCATATGCTACCTTTTCCAATTTTCTCGATCTCTTTTTCAGCGGTTATCTTAATAGCTTAAGAGAAAAGTACAAAGACGATGTGAATATTCTCTATTCAGGTGGTGATGATATTTTTGCAATAGGATATTGGGAAAAGGTAATTGCTTTCGCATGGGATATAAGAGAAGAATTCAAAAAGTTTACAGGAAGGGATGATTTGACCGTTTCAGCCGGAATAGAATTAGTTGGCGCCAAATTTCCCATTGCAAAAGGGGCTGAAATTGCTGGTGTCGCAGAAGAAAAGGCAAAAAATCATAAGATTCTTTCTGCCAATGGTGTTGAAATGAAAAAAAATTCGGTGTGTATATTTGGAGTGCCGCTCAATTGGGATATTGAATGGAAGGATGTCGTAGATTTAAAAAATAAATTGGTAGACTGGGTAGAAAAAAAATACATCAGCAAAGGATTGCTCATGCAGCTTATTGGATATTACGAAGCATGGAAATACAATACATCTTACGCTAAAACTAAAGAATACCACAACTGGAAGTGGCAGGCAGCCTATAACATAGCACGCCGGCAGAAACTGGTAAAAGAATCAAATCCCGGTGCATTTGCTGTACTGGAAGAACTTAAACAAATCTTATTTGCTGAGGTAAATGAGCATAGATTAAGATTTGACGCTTTTGCTGTTGCATGCCGTTGGGCGGAATTGACTTTACGCAATATGAAAGAAAGCTAACCTTAAATATTATCACTATGATTCAATTTAGTATAGAAATTCTCGATACGGGAATTAAAGATTTAGAACCTATTGAAGAATTTGGACGTTTTCTTGCAAAAGACGAAGGAAAGAAGAAACCTATTACTTCTTCTCAGATCAGAAGATTCTTTGGTGCGCTAAAACGAATTCAGGCCGATTTTGATAACCTGAAGGGGGAAATTATCCTGCTTGAGCCCAAACTGGCTTATGCCGTTGGGAAAGATGATAAGAATTCGAAACTTGAAGATTTTTATAAAGCTCTTTCTCCATTAATTAGAAATATAAATGAAAACGAGAAAAGATTCCGGAATTTTGTAAGTATAGTTGAAGCTATTGTTGCTTACCATAAAGCCCAAGGTGGTAAATAAGTATAACCCATAAAATAAATTGATTATGAAATTACATAAAAAAATCCTGATCCACGGAAAAATGAAGCTTTTGACCGGTCTTCATATTGGTGACAGTAAAGAAAATGTTGATATCGGAGGAGTGGATTCTCCTGTTGTTCGGAGAAAAGATAATAATCAGCCTTACATTCCGGGCAGTTCTTTAAAGGGAAAGATACGCTCTTTGCTCGAAATTGCCGAAGGAGTGAATGCCGACAGCAGTTTCAAAAAATATCCTTCTGAAAGTCTAATTCCTGCTTTATTTGGATCTGCCGGAGACAATGGCCTGCCTTCACGTATAATCTTTAGGGATGCCTACCTTACTGATGAGTGGGCTGACAAATTAGCTACATCTGATTTTACTGACATGCCATTCACCGAGTTGAAATTTGAAAACGTAATCAACCGAATTAAAGGAACTGCCGAACACCCCCGTCAGATTGAACGTATACCTGCTGGCGCGGAATTTAATGTAGAGATCATTATTAATGTTGTTACTCCGGATGCCAATGATCAAAAGGCTGATGAGCAAAAAGATGGCTATCTTAAACTCCTAAAGAAAGGGATACGCTTATTGGAGGATGATTATTTGGGTGGCAGCGGTTCCAGAGGATACGGACAGGTTAAATTTGAAATTGACTGGGAGAAGATTAAAATTAAAGATGTAAATTCATATACAGAATCATAAAAAAATGGATTTTCATGTTATACATTTCTGGTTTAAAGAACCAGTTCATATCAGCAATTCTAGAGGAGATTACGGAAAGGGCGAAAGTATTATCCGTTCCGATACATTGTTTGCTGCTGTAATGCAAATGTGGGCACTCCTTGGCAAACAGGAATGGATTGCAGAATTTGTTGATAAACCGGAAAGTTCTTTTGCCCTGACCAGCCTATTCCCGTTTGTCAAAAAAGACGGAAGCAATTACATTTATTTTTTCCCAAAAATTATAAAAGATAAGTGTTCAAATGATTTACCCCAGGAACTGGTTAAAAAGTTCAAAAAATTAAACTATTACGATTTGGACTTTTTTTCCGAAAGATTGCATCACCCTCTGGAAATATTTAATGATGAAAACATGCATGGAGTTTTCCTTTCAAAAAAATTGCAGGAGAGTGATTTTCCTTTATACACTAAGCACGTTGTCCCACGTATTATGAGGCCAAGAAACGACCTTGAAGATAGCAGGCCTTTTTATGTTGAAAAGACAATTTATAGAGAAAATGCAGGTTTGTTTTGTATGGTTCATTATGCAAGCGAAAAATGGGAAAAGCGTTTAATGGCCGCCTTCCGTCTTCTTCAGGATGAAGGCCTTGGTACTGACCGATCTGTTGGCATGGGTAGGTTTGTTTTGGAAGAAGGTTCTATGTCAATTCCCTTTCCCTTAAATTCAAGCCACGCAGTTTCCCTTTCCGTGTTTTGCCCGGAAAACCTTCAGCAGCTTAATGGAATGATTGATGATAAAACACGATATCATTTCGTTAAAAGAGGGGGATGGATAAGTGAACCATATCAATCTTATAGAAAGCGCTCTGTATATATGTTTACCGAAGGGTCCTTGTTCCATATAGGGAGTTCTGAATTTAAAGTGCTTGGTAAAATTGCTGACCTTACACCTCATGAAACACCCAAGAAATTAATGCATCCCATATATAGAACAGGCCTTGGTTTTTTTATTCCTTGCACAACTGATTAATTGTAGGATATGAATTACGAAATCGAAGCAAAAATTATCACACCAGTTCATGTCGGAGCAGGACAAGAAAAAAAACTAAAGAAATACATTGACTTTTTTTATCCGAAGGAAACAAAAAAAATAATTCTCGTAGATGTATCAAGATTTTTTTTGAGCCTGCAGGAAAACGAACGATCACTTTTTCTGAATAAGCTTGCTGCGGGTAAAGCAACTGATTTTTATGATTATCTCCGGCAACGAAAGTTTGATCCTCTAAAATTTAAAATTGCTGAAATTGAGTCACCCCACGAACCAAACGATGAAGTTTTACCTCTTATTACTACTCCTTCAGGAAATGTAAGGGTTCCCTATATTCCAGGTTCATCTGTAAAAGGAGCTATCCGATCTGTAATTATTACCCACTTGTCTGAACAGGAACGAAAGAACTATGATAAAACAATCAATGAAATTGCCCTTCTCGGAAATATAGAAAACAACCTGATGTCATTTATCCATGTAAGCGATTTTATGTTTAAAGAATCTCGAATCGATAGAATTAAGACATTCAATCTGATGCAAGAGCATGGCGAATGGTTAGCTGGTTGGAAGCATGAAAGGAAAAAGACAAGTTGTGATTTTGAAATTGAAGGTTTTGTTAT
>CAZIRN010000231.1:0-3884 GCA_964541495.1 uncultured Rikenella sp.
TGTATCTCTCCGGATGCAGAAGGATACTGGACCAGAGCTCCGAAAAATGAGGAATCTATTTGAGTTTCATCGAATCTGCCTGTTATCAGTTCGATGCCGAGAGGAGCTGAACGCGTTTTAAGGACATCAATGGTCTGAAGGAAAATATCCTCATCCGCAAAAAATTTTCTGGTATTTGCCTTTACCGCCTCTTTCGAACGAGTATTGAACATCATTATCATGGCTTCGGCTGCTGCAGTAGATTCGTCAAGTAAAGAAGCATTGGCAACTTCCATACCGGTGAGTTCTATTATAACCGTCTGGAAATTAAGCAACGCCTCGAGTCTTCCCTGAGAAATCTCAGCCTGGTAAGGTGTGTAAGATGTGTACCATGAAGGATTTTCAAGTACATTACGTAAGATAACAGATGGAACAGAAACTCCGTAATAGCCCTGACCTATAAAAGACCTTAGCTGTTTATTCATTGAGCCAAGTTTTTTTAAATAATTGAGGTACTGGTATTCAGTCATGGCAGGCTGGAGATTGAGTTGTTTTTTCAGCCTTATCGAAGCCGGTATGACCTTTTCGATCATTTTATCAAGCGAATCAACTCCAATAGTCTTCAGCATTACCGGAAGTTCATGTTCACGTGGACCAATATGTCGTTCAGAAAATTTTTCAGTTATCATTATATAATTGATTTAAAATTAATTAGTAAGAATTACAAAATCTATACGAGCATTATCTGAACAGTAAAATTAATCAATTGATGTCATGAAAAGCGATTAAGTTTTATTTAAGCCATGGATTATTTATCAACTCATTTTCAATAGTTGTATGTTTCCCATGGCCTGGATATACTATAGTTGAAGGAGGAAGAGTAAGAATTTTCTCTTTAATGCTTTTAATAAGCATCTGCTGGTCTCCTCCTGGTAAATCGCAACGTCCTATCTGGCCTGCGAATAAAGCATCTCCTGTAAAAATGCACGATTCTTCCTTACAGTAATAAGCCATGCTTCCCTTAGTATGCCCCGGAACATGAAGGGCTGTAAAAGTAATATCACCTGCCGATATACACTCGCCATCTTTTATAAAGTGGTCGGGTTCGGGAGGTATATTCATACTCAAGCCACACATCTCTGCAAACAGAGGGGCATCTTTCAGGTTTGAAATTTCCTCTTCATTGCATACAGTTTTCAAGTTGAAATGTTCAAGGATAAAGTGGTTTCCAAAAACATGATCGAAATGGCAGTGTGTGTTAAGAAGCAGAACAGGTTTCAGTTTTTTAGATTCCAACAAGGATTTTAGTATCCGGAACTCTTCATCATCATAGCAACCGCAGTCTATTATTATGCAATCACCTGTAGGGTCAGCAATAACGTAAGTATTTACTTCTATAGGTGAAAATACCCTTCTGTATATTTTCATATTGGTTGATTATTAATCTGTTGTGCCTTTAATCATAGGAACAAAAACAAATGTACCGTGAGAGGAGTATTCGTAAGTATTGGTTCCTGTGCAGATTGCAAGAGTCATAACCTGAAAATCGTCGCCTCCGAGAGGGACCACAAGTCTTCCGCCTATTTTAAGTTGTTCAAGGAGTTTTGGCGGTATTTCACCGGTAGCGGCCGTTATCAATATTCCGTCGTAAGGCCCGTATTGTGGCTTTCCTTCATATCCGTCGCCATAAAAAAAATGAATATTATATCCAAGTCCGGCGATATTTTGTTGTGCTTTAAGGTATAATTCCCTGCATCTTTCGATTGTGTACACTCTTGCTCCCATTTCGGCAAGTATTGCCGCCTGATATCCTGATCCTGTTCCAATTTCAAGCACTTTATCCCTTTTCTTTACATTAAGAAGGATTGTTTGAAAGGCAACGGTATAAGGTTGTGAGATTGTCTGTCCGGCTGCAATTGGAAAGGCTTTGTCAGTATAAGCATGATGAAGAAATGCAGGATCCATAAACAAATGACGAGGAACAGTTCTTATTGCCCTCAAAACTTCCTCATCATCAATCCCTTTAAGCCTCAGGTTTTCAATGAGTTTTTCCCTTAGTCCCTTAGCCTCGAATGAATCGTTCATGTAAAATAAATAGATTTAATAAAAAACAAAAATAAGAAAATTGTCCTTGTATATTTGAAGGAGTGAAAAGGAATTCCTTTTAACAAGGGTTTTGACCGATTAAAACAATTATTAAGTATCTGAAGCCGTTATTTTATCATGAAAAAATGGAAGCCAGCAATTGCATATTTGTTTTTTGATCTGATCGGATCGGCGGCAGCCTGGATCATTTTTTGTTCAATTACCGGTTTGTTTGGTGAAAAGGATTTAGCATTTATCAATGTTTTAAACTGGCCCCGTTTAAAAACTTCAATGCTTATTTCAATTTCCTGGGTTTTTATTTTTTTTCTTACAGGATTTTATATTGTTTCCCTGAAACGTTCAAGACTTCAGGAATTATTTTATTCTCTTGCAATAACAATTCCCGGAGTAATTATTCTTTTTTTAATTCTTATTGTCAGTAAATATCTGACAGATAATTCAATATATATAAATTCACTTTTATTGCTCTTTTTTCTTCAGTTTTTTTTTACATATATTCCGCGAGTTATAATCACGACAATTATAGCCGGCAGAGTTCATAAGGGAAAAATTGGATTTAAAACGCTTCTTATTGGTTCCGGAAAAAAAGCAGCCGACATTCTCAAAAGGATTAAAGGGGAAGAAATACGCAGCGGTAATATTATATATGGTTATATAAAAATGAGTGGCAATGATAATTGCCAGACATTTAATAATTTGAAATGTCTTGGAAATGCAGAAGATATTATTGAAGTCATAAATGAAAATGGAATAGAAGAAGTAATTATTGCTACTGAAGATGATGATTCTGATGAGGTTCTTAGAATAATAGGTGAACTGCAGTTAACCAATGTAACCATAAAAGGAATACCCTCATTGAAAGATATTCTTACCGGGAAAATTGAGAATACAGCTATTTACGGCACTCCTTTTCTTGAAATTCCTAACAGTACCATTTCTCCTTTTCAGTTGAATATCAAAAATATAATGGATTTTGCTATATCTTTTATGCTTCTTATAATTCTTTCACCTTTGATAGCCATATTGGCGATTGCAGTGAAACTATCGAGTGGAGGACCAGTTATCTACAAGCAGGAGAGGATCGGAAAGAATGGACGGCCATTTATAATTTATAAGTTCAGGACGATGTATGTCAACGCTGAGCCTGACGGGCCTGTACTTTCAAGTATAAATGACAGCAGGATTACGCCTGTCGGTTATTTTATGCGCAGGCACAGACTTGATGAAATTCCCAACCTTATAAATGTACTGAAGGGTGATATGTCGCTTGTTGGCCCGCGGCCTGAAAGACAATTCTATATTGATCTGATAGTCAAAAAAGCGCCCTATTTCATGAGGCTTTTAAAAGTTAAACCCGGCATTACTTCATGGGGACAGGTTAAATATGGCTATGCATCGGATGTAGATCAAATGATTGAAAGATTAGAATATGATCTTATCTATATTGACAAAATGAGTTTACTTATTGACTTGAAAATTCTGATTTATACTTTATTCATTGTAATTAAGGGGAAAGGAAAATAATAATGTTACTCAAATTTCGCAGTTAAATAAGATGCTGAAAAGTAATGATAATAGTTAAAAATAGTTAAATATTTTAAAAAATATTTTTATAATTCATTATATTTTATTAGTATTGCATCCACTTTTTGAAATTAACGTGGAAATGTAAATTTATGAGTAAATATTATTTCTTGAAAATTTTTTTTACTAACTTACTAACCTATGTCGAACCTAATTTTTTGCCTATGAAGAAAACTAATTAATCCCTTTCCAAAAAATTGAAATTATATCGAAAA
>CAZIRN010000232.1:0-3802 GCA_964541495.1 uncultured Rikenella sp.
TATAGAGGTTATAAATACTTATGTTCCAGGTTCTCTCGCCTCGTTTTACTTTCTTATAAAAATTAACTCCTATATCGAGCTTGTGATATGCCCGCATCCTGTATGAGTTAAGATCATTATATACCTGTCCATAATTTAAATAGTTGCTCTCATTAATTAATTCGTTGATTACTTCTGGCATCATTTTATACTTTCCCGTTGCAATGGTATAAGGATTGCCGGTTCCAAATACCCATGTTGCGGAAAATTGAATATTGCTCTTAATCTTCTGTTGATACACAATGCTGATATCGTGTGTCCTGTCGTACTTGAAAGGATATGGTTTTCCATTATTTTTATTCTCAAACTGGCGGGTTGTCTTAGAATATGTATATGCTATCCAGCCTGTTGCCGGGCCTTTTGTTTTTTGCAGGAGAAATTCCAAGCCATAAGACTTTCCTTTGCCGTTAGTTTCAACTTGTGTCTGCCAGTCGGAGGCAGATGAGAGAATAGCTACGCCATCTTTATATGTTATTAGGTTATTCATTGTTTTATAGTAACCCTCAAAACTTAACTCATACATCCCGTTTCTAAAGGTTTTTTCCAGCCCGATGGCATACTGCTTAGACAATGAGGGTGCAACAGTTTCGGTAACAGGAACCCATATATCATTCTGCATGTTCGGACTGGATCCTGTAAGTAAGTGGATATATTGATTCATTGATGCATATGAAGCTTTCAGGAAAGTGTTTTCAGCTATCATGAAAGATGTGAGGAATCGTGGCTCAAATGATAAATAATTCCTGTTTTGTATCCGGTAATTAGTGCCCCTGAGACCAAAATTTGTAAATAACCTTGTACCTATCGAAATTTCATTTTCGAGATATACTGCATTCTCAAGGCCGTTTTGCTTCCTGCTGCCAATACTGGTATCAACGGCTGCACTGTTTTCTGCAGAATGATATGTTGTAGTGTTAGGATTAAAATGATGAAAAACTGAAGAGCCGCCAAATTTTATTTTATAATTCTGATTAAGATAATAATCGAAATCAGCCTTTAATGAGATGTCAACAATACCCGACCAGTACCTCATAGATGTCTTTTCCTTAATGCTATTATGAGTAAAAGTGTTTGTGAAATCATTTGCCAGGCGATACCTCGTTGAATATAAAGTAAGATTAGAAAAAAGCCTGTCTCCAAAAAGATGATTCCACCTGAAAGAACCTAAAATATTTCCCCATTCAAGGATCATCTTGTTTAAGTCCGTTTGAGTTTTTTGCCTGGTAAGTACTTTATCTCCTCCTGAATAGAAACTCAGATAGAGCCTGTCCTTTGGCGAGATAATATGGTTAATCTTCGCATTCAGATCATAAAAATTATATCCGATCGAAGTGCCATTAAATGAAGTTGCTCTTGTTAATGGTCTTGTGATTAGATCATACATGAATCGCCGTAACGAAATCATATAAGAAGTAGTGTCTTTCCTGATGGGACCTTCAATCATAATCTTTGAGGCAAGCATCCCGATCATGGCATTACCGTGGAACTCTTTCATATTGCCCTCTTTCATTTTAATATCAACAACCGAGGAAAGCCTGCTTCCATAATGAGCAGGGAAACCACCCTTTACAAGCTTCATGCTGTTTATTGCATCAGAATTAAAGGTTGATACAAATCCACCCAAATGGTTGACATAATATACCGGAACATCGTCGATGACCATCAGATTCTGATCGGGACTTCCACCTCGGACATATAATCCGCTTGATGCTTCATTACCTGATTGGATTCCTGGCATAAGCTGTAGGGTTTTCAAGACGTCAGATTCTCCTCCAAGAGACGGCATAGCTACAACTTTTGAAACTGGCACGGTTACAACACTCATTTCTCTTCGTTTTTCATAAGTAGTTGTTCTTTCGGCGCTTACAATAACTTCTTTAAGAATATTGGTGTTTATCAATGCAAAATCGACAGTCAGATTCTCACGTGGTATTATGGAAATGTCTGAGGGTGAGAAGCCAACAAAAGAGGCATGAATTTTTACGGTGTCCTTTGATAGGTTCAATGTAAGGATATAATAACCATAACTATTAGTGATCGCATAATTCAGGTGGTCGTCAGTTGTTACTGTTGCCCCGGCTATTATTTCTCCCGATGCTGCATCTTTGACATAACCGCTAATGTAAATCTTCTGAGAGTACCCGTTAATAAGCACTGTAAAAAGATACAGAAATATGATAAACCTCTTTATCATTTGCCTGAGACTGTAATTATTTTTTCATCTGATGAATAACCGGCAAAAATTCCATAACCACCTGTAATATTTGAAAAAAGGTTAATCGGCTCGCTCATCCCGCTGAAAATATCATTTTCAAGGCTAAATAAGTATGCCACCTGTCTTTCCTTGTACTTGTAGTAAGATTCAGAAACTGATCTGAAAGTGATCGTAAGATTATAATCGGCGTAAGCCTGTGTAGCGAAATATATTCTTACCGAGCAGTGTTTTCCATCAAACATTTTATCGGTGAAAATCAGGGTTTTCGGATTATAATCAAGAAGCCCTGTCGATGTTATTATAGGGTCAGAGTTTTTCTTAAACCAAATTGATATAAAATTATTATCGATGATATATTTTGCGGACAATTGTACTTCATAAAAGGAAGGCCCGGCAGAATCCTGGAAATCAAGCTTTAGTTCATTAATTATAAATCCATCTTCGTCAATTAAAACTGAATCAGTACAAATACAGTTTTGAAGAATCGTTTTCTCGGGGATGATATCCTCACAGAATACGGAATCCATATCAGCAACGTGAACAATCAGAGAGTATTTCTTCCCTCTCTCGGCCGGAATGTGTGAATAATAATATCCGTTATCCTCATAAAGAGTATCGGTTTTAACGTTATTAATCAATAAAATGATTGTTGCATTGTTCAATTCCGGGATTATATTATCAAGTACTCCAATGCTCTTCGACAGATGAACTTTTATCGGATTGCCATCTGTAAAAAAGCTATTGACAACAACTTTTGAATCAGCCGGCGGAAGGTCTATTTCAATAACTTTCTGACACGACTGAAAAGAGGTGAGTATAGCAAAAAGCGCCAGAGCGTTAAGAAAGGGACGCATTAAAAATTGTAATTGATTTTATAGGAAAGCATTGTATGACCGGTAAAAAAGATTTCATAGTATAGATCGAAGCTGACTCTTCTGCTTTTCGAGTATAAAGTTACACCGGGTGCAGCGTAGCATCCGAATTCGTCATTCTTGTATGGAGCCGGGTCACCAGAATTCCACACTTCCTTGTAAGCGTGTCCGAAGTAAGGAGATACTTCAGCGAAGACCTGGAGTCTTTTATCTGAAAAAATGGAGTATCTTTCAGTAAGACCGATGCTATAAATAAAGTAGTTATATAATTGGGACTGTTCTCTTAATGATGAATTTGTAAGAATAGGAAATTTGCAGACAAGTTCCATACCTGTTGTGAAGTTCTTGGTAATTCTACGCCCATAACGTAATGAAGAAACAGTCTCAATAAGACCAAAACCCCAATTACTCAACAACCGTTCATTAATAATTGGATTAAACTGAATACCGATCTGGTTTCGATAAAAAGATGGCTCCTGTTTATCCTGGGAAAATGCATTGATCAGAAACAAGAAAAGAATACCGGTTGATAGAAGTATTGTTCTTTTCATAAAAATTAAAATCAGCAAACAGCGTATAAAACTACATTATTATCAGAAACGTTGTTTTTTTTTTTTTATTTTGAACCTGCAACAAAAAACTGGACAATTTATTAAGCCACTAATTTATTTAAAAT
>CAZIRN010000233.1:0-3799 GCA_964541495.1 uncultured Rikenella sp.
AGGTGCCCCCATCAGCCAGCTGCATATCTGCCGGTCCTGAATTTCGGGTGTAAGACTTCCTTTAATATTTGTTGTCACAGCGCCAAATACTTCAATTCTGTCCAGTGGCAACCCTCTGTGTGAATACCAAAACTCCCGCGCACGGAAAGCACCTTTGATTAACATAAATCTTAAACTATCCACATTATACCTCCACGAAGAATTTACCAATTTGCTTCTGTTACCGGCACCCCAATATTCATTGGGCGATATGTGATACGAATCTGCATGTTTCAGAACTGCTAGGTCACCTGGTGGCCCTGGTGTCTCCCAGTAGATTTCATGGGATAACTGAAGCCATATTTCAGGTACACGTTTATGAATTTCATCTTGTATTTCAAATAGTCCCCTGAGTCCTCTCAGATAGGATTCTTTCAAAGTGCGACTTTCATGGCCCCAGGCAATGTCGCCAAAGCAGATATTGCTCAAATCTTGCTTAAAATATTCAACATGGTATATTTCATGAAGATAAACCAAATCACTAATGTACTTCTCTCTCGATGGACCATAACACAAACTTAGACCCAGCCCTCCCGCTCTCCTGACATGTGGAAGACTGTATAAAACAGGTTCATTTTCTGAACTTCCGGCATTCTTTTCATTGATAAAAACCGAATACCATAAACCAGTTTTCATGTTTTTTGACTGGATATAATTGCATAATTTTTCGAATTCTGGGAATTTAATTGTATCAGGATTAGTCGATGAAACAGACCATCCTCCGCCTGGACCTGCATCTGACCAGCCTGCATCAATCTGAAAACAGTGAAAACCTATACGCGAAGCTATATCCGCAGCCATACGCATATTGCTGTCATTAATGCCGGCATTATAATTAGTCCATGTACAGAAAACAGGAACAATGCTTTTCTCCATGTTAACAGGGCGTAACACATACTGCTTTAAGAATGCATGAAATTCACCTTCCACACATCGATCAAGAGCAGTCGAAACTGATGATATTGTGGGATAACTCGCACCACTGAACGCGTATATAATCACCGGTTCTGAGGTAAATGATTCATCAGGACCTAAAACCCATTCAAAAAGATCCTGATTGTAACCACAGGTTCCATCGATTGATAGTGTCCTCAATTTCGAAGGAATTTCGCTTGCCAGGATTATCCCGGTTGAAGCTTCTTTATCGCTGAACGCTATCATACTCGACTCAATACCATAAGCAGAAGGCGTTAACAATGTGACCCTTGAAAACTTATCCATTAAATTAAATTGTTGCAGCAGTAGCCCGGAAATTTTTATCCAATCAGATCCTGTGTTTTTAATTTTCACCCATTTACGTATTGCACTATAACCTGAATATATTTCATAATTAACCTCAACATAAATACCTTTCAGAACTTTATTTGAGATAAATGTTACTGTTAACCTTCTAATATCTTTATCTGGTCTTAAGACCTGGGAAGTATGTTTATTAAAAATTTTACCAAAGGATTCTCGGGAAATTTTTATTGAATCTACCCACTGTACCTTTTGTAACCTCTTCCCTTCCCTCTTTATAACAGATAATGCATCCGTCTGATTACTTTCAGCTTCAGCCTGTTCAATACCGAATCCTTCTTCATTCCTGATTCCTTCAGGTTTGCAATTTGGAGAAGCTTTAGTAATAGTAAATAGTATCTCTTCGCGTCCCTTTTTATCGATTTCTCTCCCGTTGACCATTAAGTTCGAACTCTCAAATATCCGTTCATCACAAATCATAATTTTTTCAATAAGTCCCGCTTTAATTCCAATTATATCTCCTTTTTGATATATATCCCACCTATTATCATTATTTCTGAAATAAAAACCAGCCAATAAAAAACAAAGTATAAATGAAAAATACCAGATTCTTTTCATTGTCAGGAATATTTTGCTATGTTAGACAAAGTATAATCTTTCTTTATAATACCGACTAATTGATTACATACAGTATTCATAAAAAGTATAATTCTTTTAGTGAAAAAATTCTTCAGAAATTTCAGGCAGTCATTGCTAAAACTTGTGACTTTTTATGATGACAATGCATAAATGCTACACATTTAACGATGAATAAAAAAATCCTAAGTATTTATATGATTTGTTCTTTTAGAAATATTTAAAATTAAAGTAATTGTATCAACATGTTCTTTTCTTAAGAAAAAAAACGGGCCAATAAGTTAGTGAGGTAAAGAATATCGCTTTTAACTGCTTCACAAAAATCGAAAGAGCCATTATGAGGTTCAAAATCCAGATTTTATATGGCCATGGATTATCATGTAAATACTCTTTTGAAAAAGACGCAATAGCTCTCCTTTTTCTTTCAACCTGATATTATTGATATCGCCCATTTAATAAGTTTGATTACCAATGCTTTGGATATAAGCCTTATCAACCCCGGCCCAATAGGCAAATAATAGATTGGTCCGTAATTCCTGAGATGAGTGTCCTGAAAATGTGTTGTGATGCAATAAATCGAGCTATGCCCATAATTGCTTATCATATTGTATATAATGACTCATTGCATAGACAGCCCAAACATTTGACCAGTATTCCTTCATTTGTTTATAAGCCTGAGTAATTCTTGCACGGTCAAATTTGTGAAAAAGAACCGGCCAGACATATTCAGGTAGCGCTTTTTGAGCACCATACTTTTTACACTCATCAGCCAGTGATTTTTTTCCTTATAGACAGCCTTATCTGCCATTTTGAAGCCCAAACCATTCGTTTCGGCCAAACTTGCAAGCTCAACACCTTGATTACGCATCGTTAATATTATATCGCGGGAAATTTATATATGTTCCAGTTCATCACAAATTATTCCCCAAATTGTATGTGATTTCTTAAAGCTTTTCATAACTTCGGGCGGAAACTTGAACAAATGAAGATTGCCTGGTTGTTTAACCCAATCATACCCATTAGCATTTGACATGGTAAGACTTCATTTTGCCGATTCAACATTTGCAATCACTTTTGGTTTTTTTCATTATAACTTTCGCTAAGTTATTTCATTTTTTTTGCTTCTTCTTTAGCTGTGGCCTTAGGTTCCCTGTATTTGCAAACAACAAAACTGACTCCAAAAGACTTCATAGCAGCAGAAATGAAAAACTCTTGCGGTCTGTATCCTGAGTTGTTAATTCTGATAATAAAGTTTTTTGTAAATTGAATTCGTCCAATTTTTTATAATTTGGTTATATCTTCCAGCATACCTCTAAAAAATTATTGCCCTGGCAAAATTCACTTTAGCAATTGATTTATTATCCATATTCATACACTCAAACCTTGATAAGGAATTTTTAAATCCTGTTTGCAATCAATCAATGTAGAAATCAGGAACAATCAGTTTAACTATAAAAACTCATTCACATACCAATTCCCCATTGTTTGTTGGGCTCAGGACCCATTTCGAGAACAAGCTCTCCTCCTTTTATAATCTCTTCATGCTTAATCCATGACCTGCTGAGTGGTTTTCCATTCAATTTGGCAGACTGAATATAGTAGTTATCTCTACTGAGATTATTTACTTTAATCGTAAATGTTTTTGCCGGATAAATCCTTTTATTAAAATGAATAGTTATTTGGTCAAAAATCGGAGAAGTAATCTGATAAATAGGATTCCCTGGACAGATCTGATAAAGGCCCATTGCGCTCAAAGCATACCATGCCGCCATACAACCATAATCATCATCCATTTCTTCAAGATACCCATCCGGAGTAGCTTTATAGACTCTATCAACAATTGGTTCAGGAAAAAAATCATGCGTGCCATATAATTGAACAATCG
>CAZIRN010000234.1:0-3794 GCA_964541495.1 uncultured Rikenella sp.
CACACCCGGCATAATAGAACCGAAATATAAACTTCATGAGGCAATGATGAAGTCGGTCAGAAGTGCCCTTACAGATGCCGATATAATAATGTATGTTACGGATGTTGTCGAAAATGTTGACAGAGAGAATGAGATACTTGTGAAGATAAAGAAATCCGATATCCCGGTAATAATTGTAATAAACAAAATTGATCTTTCCTCACAGCCTGAGGTTGAATCGCTTTCGATCAAATGGAAAGAATGGTTCTCTGGCTCGCCGGTTGTGCCCGTATCGGCAATCACCGGATTCAATCTTGACACCCTTCTAAAGACAATACTCGAACTCCTGCCGGAAGGAGCTCCATATTTTCCAAAGGACCAGGTTACAAACAGAATAGAAAGGTTCTTCGCTTCGGAAATAATAAGAGAGAAAATATTCCTGAACTATAGAAATGAGATACCTTATTGCACTGAAGTTGAAATAGAAAGCTTTAACGATCTCGAAAACCTGAGTAAAATTAAAGCAGTAATTCATGTTACAAGGGAAAGTCAGAAGGGAATCATTATAGGGCACCAGGGCAGTATGTTGAAGAAGGTTGGCACCGAGGCGAGGAAAGAGATGGAAGAGTTTTTCGGGCGCAAAATATATCTCGAGCTTTATGTTAAAGTTTCAAAAGAATGGCGCGATAATCCTGCCATGCTTAAAAGATTTGGTTATTAAATAATTTCCGGTGAGCAGAATTGTAGCAATAGTTGGACGACCGAATGTGGGTAAATCTACTCTTTTCAACAGACTTACCCGTACAAGAGAGGCAATAGTAAGTGAAATGAGCGGTGTGACCCGCGACCGCAATTACGGAAAAGTCGAGTGGAATGGCATTTCTTTTTCGGTTATTGATACAGGCGGATATGTGGAGGAGTCGGAAGATATTTTAGAGGAAGAAATCAACCGCCAGGTATTGCTTGCAATTGAAGAAGCTGATGCCATTATTTTCATGACCGATGTGACCGCCGGAATACATGAGCTTGACAAATCGGTGGCCTCACTTCTGCGAAAATCGGACAAGAAAATTCTCCTTGCCGTAAACAAGGTTGATAACAATGAACGAATTGGCGGGATATATGAATTTTACAATCTGGGGCTTGGGGATCCTTATCCGGTAAGTTCCATTAATGGCAGCGGTACTGGAGAATTGCTTGATGATCTGGTGAAATCACTGCTTCCGGGCGAAGAAGACGAAGAGCTTGAACTTCCCAGAGTTGCAATCGTAGGCCGGCCTAATGTGGGAAAATCCTCTCTGCTGAATTCTCTTCTCGGTGAAGAAAGAAATATTGTAACACCTCTTCCTGGTACAACGCGGGATTCGATTTATACGCTTTATAACAAGTACAATTATAAATTCCTGCTTGTAGATACAGCCGGCTTAAGGAAAAAAAGCAAAATAGCCGGTGATGTTGAATTTTATTCAGTGATGAGAGCAATAAAGGCAATAGAAAATTCCGATGTCTGCCTTCTTATAATTGATGCTACCCGTGGAATTGAATCGCAGGATATAAATATTTTTTCTATAATACAGAGAAACAGCAAGGGGCTTATTGTTCTGGTCAATAAATGGGATCTTGTAGAAAAGGATTCCGGCACGGCAAAAAAAATTGAAAAGGAGATAAGAAGCAGGACGGCTCCTTTTACCGATTATGAAATATTGTTTATATCGGCTATTAACAAACAGCGAATCCACAGGATACTCGATCTTGTGACGAAGGTAAATGATAATCGCAGGAGGAAGATACCGGCTTCACATCTTAACGACATAATGCTCGAGGTAATAAAAGAGTATCCTCCTCCTTCAGTTAAGGGCAAGAATATTAAAATTAAATATGTTGCCCAGTTACCTTCATATTCTCCTTCTTTTGCTTTTTTCTGTAATCTTCCCCAATATATCAGAGAGCCATATAAAAGGTATCTGGAAAACCGTATCAGGGAAAATTTCGATTTCAGGGGTGTGCCTGTTAAAATATTTTTCAGAAAAAAATGATTTATTTTGGTTTGATTTTTGCTGATAAAAATAAAATTCCCACTAATGTCAATTAGACGCATACCAGTTTTGTTTATAATTATTCTGCTTTCCTTCTCGTGCAGGAAGATCAAAACGCTTCCGCCGGAGCCGGCAATAGCATTTAGAAGTTTCGAGGTGTTCGACACGGTTGATATCCTTGGCAACAGCTCGAAGGGGGGAAGATTGTTATTCGATTTTGAAGACGGTGACGGTGATCTGGGTCTGTCACCTCAGGGTTATCTGTCAAATGGCGATACAATAAATCTTTTTATGACTTTGCTTAGAAAATCGGGAAATGATATAGTTCCTGCACCGGCAGATGATCCCCTTAAACCTTCAGGATACAGGATCCCCTATATGGAAAACAGCGGTCAATACAAGATTCAGAAAGGAACAATAAAAATTACTTTTATCTATTTATTTTATTCTCAGTCGGATACAATTTATTATGAATTTCATGTAAAGGACAGGGCTGGCCATGAAAGTAATATCGAACGCACCTGCCAGATACCCGTCGCATCGAACGGAATATATAAAAAACAGTGAAGTTCAGAATTTGATGCCAATCATCAGAACGTCGTCAACCTGCTCGTAGCTTCCTTTCCAGTCGAAGTAGAATTTTGTAATTATTTCTTTCTGCTCATCCATAGGCAGATGATGAACACTTTCAATAAGAGATTTAAGCCTTGATATCTTCATTTTTTTGCCGTCGGTTCCTCCAAACTGATCGGGGAAACCATCTGAGAACATATAAATACTGTCTCCTTTTCCAAGATAATACTCCTGGTCGTCGAAGTATTTTTCCGTAACAGATTCTCCTCCAACTGAGCACCTGTTTCCCTTTATGTAATACGATTCGCCTCCCATCATTATAATTACCGGGCGCATTGCAGATGCGAATTTTACATGTCTTTCGGGTATATTTATTTCGCATACGACCATATCCATCCCGTCGTTGGAGACTCCTATATCAACATTCTGGTTAACAGTCGAAAAAATCTGCTTATCAAGAAGTGTAAGAATCTGAGAGGGTTTTGTAATTTTTTTCCCTGATATTAAATCCTGAAGCAAAGTTGCCCCGATCATTGACATAAATGCACCCGGGACACCGTGACCGGTTGAGTCGGCACATACTACGATGAATCTTTTATCGTCAATCCTGTCGAACCAGTAAAAGTCTCCACTCACAATATCTCTCGGGTAGAAAATAATGAAGGCATCGGAAAATGCTTCTTTAAGTTTGCTTGTATCAGGAAGAATGCTGGCCTGTATCCTTCTGGCATAATTAATGCTGTCGGTAATTTCATTGTTTTTGAGCTCAATTACTTCCTTTTGCTTTACTACTTCACTGGTTCTGACGGCAAGCTCATCCTCAAGATATTTATTTATTCTGGACTGGGCTCTTTCCCTTTGCTTGATAAAAATTATTATTACCGATGTTAGAAATGTTACAGCAAATAAAATAAACCACCATGTTCTCCAGAAAGGAGTTTTTATGTAAAAATCAACTGTAACAGGTATATTATCAGATAATTCATCACTACTGAATGAAATCAGATTAAAGCGGTAATGCCCGTCACTAAGAGTATATAATACTTCTCTGTCAGCTTTTTCTTCCGACCACTGATTGTCCCAGTTATCCATTTTTGTCATATAATAGACATCCTGGGGATTACCGAGATTAATTCCGACATAATTGATTTTTATTGAGTATTTTCCATAAGGCAGAACATATTCTTTACGTAAAGGGTATATTAT
>CAZIRN010000235.1:0-3782 GCA_964541495.1 uncultured Rikenella sp.
GTGAATATTTTATGATGCAGCCTCTTTTGTTAACTCCTGATGACAGCGGAACAGAAACATCCCCTCTTATTATCAAAGCAGAAAAGGGGACAAAGGCAGTATTCAAAGGTGGTGTCGAACTGACAGGTTTTGAGAAGGTAAATGATAAGCTCTGGAGATGTTTTGTGCCTCAGGTCGGCTGGTATGGTTCGTATTTCGAGCAGCTTTATGTGAACGGCCGAAGAGCAAAAAGAGCACGAACTCCGGATGAAGGATTTTTTAAGGTGAAAAATGTTACGGAAACTGTCATTGAAAAGGGTATGGGAAGCTACCCATTGATTGCAGTGCAAAAAATCGACCTCGATACTTCGGCTTATCTCTGTTTAAGGAATTTTTCAGGCGACGATTATCGTGACGCCCTGATTGTCTTTTATCATAACTGGGATAATACACGGAAGAGGATTCTTGGTTACAGCAGAGAGACTTCCTCGATATATATTGCCGGTGAGGGAATGAAACCATGGAACCCTTTAAACAGTAAGTCGAGATATTATATAGAAAATTATCGTTCGGCTCTCGATTCACCCGGGGAGTGGTACCTCGACAGATCAGGATATCTTTACTATATACCACTGGACGGTGAGACTATAGAAAATACGAAATTCATTGCGCCGGTAATAAAAGATCTGATAGTAATAACCGGTGAATCGGTGGATAAAAAGGTTTCGAATATCAGGTTCGAAAACCTGTCATTTCAATATTCGGGTTACCGTACTCCGGCCGACGGCAATGAACCGGCTCAGGCCGCTGCACCTCTAAGTGCGGCCGTCACTCTGGATTTTGCCCGTAATATTGATTTCGTTGAATGTGAAATAGCACATACCGGCACTTATGCGATGTGGTTTCGCAGAGCTGTTGGCAATTGCCTGGTAAATCAATGCTATATGCATGACCTTGGAGGTGGAGGCGTGAAAATTGGAGAGACGATCATCAGGCCGTCGGCCGATGAAATAACAAATCATATCGTCGTTGACAACAACATAATTACCGATGCAGGTCATATCTTTCCATGTGCCGTGGGAATTATCATTTTCAATGGAAGTGATAACAAGTTGACCCATAATGAAATATCCAACCTTCGTTATTCAGGCATATCTGTGGGCTGGGTCTGGGGTTATTCATATAGTCCGTCAAAGCGGAATCTTATAGCTTATAACCATATTCATCATCTGGGATGGGGAGAACTTTGCGATATGGGCGGCGTTTATACCCTTGGAGCGTCTGAAGGTACAGTTGTTTCGAACAATGTTATTCATCATATCTATTCATTCGACTATGGCGGATGGGGACTTTATACCGATGAAGGTTCCTATGGAATAACGATGGAAAATAACCTGGTTTATTGCTGCAAGAATTCTGGTTTTCATCAGCATTATGGAAAGGAAAATATAATAAGAAATAATATCTTCGCCTTAAATATAAGGGCACAATTGCAGGCAACGAGGATCGAAGAACATCGTTCATTCACATTTACAAATAACATCGTTTATTTTGACAGTGGAACTCTATTAAGTAGCAACTGGCATAAAATCAATCTTTTAACAGATTATAATTGTTATTGGGATACCCGCACAAGGGATATAAAATTCGGGCCTTTTTCATTTTCCGAGTGGCAGAAAACAGGGAAGGATATACATTCGATAATTTCAGATCCTTTATTTATAAATCCCAATGGATTCGATTTCAGATTCAGGAGTCAGTTGGTTTTAAGAAAAATAAAGTTTGTTCCTTTCGATTACACTGAGGCAGGTGTTTACGGCTCTGATGAATGGAAAAAAACGGCTGTTTTCAGTCAGGCTCTCGATAAAAAATTTGATGAAACAGTTACAAAAATGGAATTGAAATAAGAAAAACAGGGAAAGAGATAAGGTAATTAATAATGATAATAAATAGCGTTATTTACGCGAGAAAAATCATATTTTATTGTTTATGAAGGAATCATCAGGATTTTATTTGAATAAAGCTGGTCGCTGGCTGCTTACCATTGTTAGAATTGCAGTGGGGTGGCATTTTCTTTACGAAGGCATTGCAAAGTTAATTGTGGGCAACTGGAGCTCAGCTCCATACCTTGCAGGGTCGAGATGGATTTTTGCGCCTTTGTTTACTGCTATGGCGAATGATCCTACAATTGTATCGGTTGTTGATTTTCTTAATATCTGGGGAAGTATTCTTGTAGGTGCCGGTTTGATGTTTGGATTATTGTCGCGCTGGGCAAGTGCCGGCGGTGCACTTATGCTTCTATTTTATTTTATTGCCTATCCGCCAATACCAGGATATATGTTTGGCGTACCGGCAGAAGGTAATTACCTGTGGGTAAACAGAAACCTAATTGAATTTTTTATCCTTTTTTCGTTTGTTTTTATATCGCCGTCGAATTTTTTCGGGCTCGACAGGCTGTACAGGAGATGGAAGGAAGAGAGAGCAAGAAAGCCGGTGCCCGAGTTTTCGGATGAACATCCTGCAAAAGGGCGTCGTGAACTTTTGAGAGATCTTGTTTCGGTTCCGGCTGTAGGTGCGTTTGCCTATGCTCTTTATAAGAAACGAAAATGGGACAGTTATGAAGAGAGGTTGCTCAAGAT
Organism: uncultured Rikenella sp.; assembly: GCA_964541495.1. Taxonomy (GTDB): domain Bacteria; phylum Bacteroidota; class Bacteroidia; order Bacteroidales; family VadinHA17; genus LD21. The sequence continues at coordinate 2,619 of CAZIRN010000235.1, forward strand.
AGAGGGGATGGATGCCAATACAAGTGCCACGCTTTTGAAATTCAATTATTTATCGCTTAAGGATCTCAAAGGTCAGGTTCCAAAGGGAATTATAAGATATACGGATATTAACGGCAAGCCTGCCGAGTTCGAACTAAGCCGTTTGCTTATGGGAGGCAATCTAATAGGCGGATGGGCTCATGCCCGCGATCTTATCTATGTTTCGAAACTGGTAAAGACATATCATACCGACGAAAAAGTAATGCAGACACTTGCCCTTGGAGAGAAATGCGGGATGAATGCAATAATTTCGAATCCGCAGATGGGAAGAATCTTTCAGAAATACAGGCGAGAATTTCGTGGGAAGATGAAATTTATATCCGATTGCGGGACAAATCTTGATTTTCAGAAAGGGATAGAGATGTCGCTTGCCGGCGACTGGGATGCTCTTTACTGTCAGGGTGAGATAACCGACCGTTTTACGAATCCTGAGTGGAATGATCCTAAGAAGAGGAGTGTTGAAGAGCGCATGGAGCTAATAAGGCTTGGCCTCGAAGAGATAAGGAAATATGGGAAGCCGGCAGGGATAGGAGCACACCGGATTGAAGCGATAAAGGCTTGTGTTGATTACGGTTTGAAGCCTGATTTCTGGGTGAAGACATGTCACAGTTATAATTACTGGTCGGCACAGGGAAATCCGAAATGGAACGATAACATCTTTGACTACGACCCTGAGGAAACCATACGTTATATGTCAACTCTCTCCGAACCCTGGATAGCTTTCAAAGTACTTGCCGCAGGAGCCATAATGCCTCAGGAAGGGCTTAAATATGCCTTTAATAATGGTGCGGATTTCGTCTGCCTTGGGATGTATGATTTTCAGGTTGTTGAGGATGTGAATATTGCTCTCGATGTGTTATCTAAGGTAGCTGAGCGCCAGCGTCCGTGGAGAGGTTAGAATTTAATCTTTCAAATAATTTAAAATCTTTAGGGAAAATATTATCTTTGTGACAAAATTTATAAAAAAATATTTATCATGATATAAAACATATATTAAAAATGAGTTTTGATTTAACAAACAGAAAATCGGAATTCTCAAGAATAACCGTTAAAATTGGAAGTAATGTTGTGACTCAGGATGACGGTACACTTAATAATTGGAGGATTTCGAGGATTGTGGAAGAT
>CAZIRN010000236.1:0-3767 GCA_964541495.1 uncultured Rikenella sp.
TTGCAAATAACATCTTTAGCTTAAGCGGCTTATCGCAAACCTATAACTTTTATGATGTAATCGGAAATCTTATTAGATATTTCCATGCTAATGTTCCAGATAATGTCTATGGTTACCGGATACAGCCTAATATTAATCCTGAAGGTAACTTGTTAAATGAAGAAAAAAATTTTACCTTTAATAAAGAAACCTGTTGCCCATCTGAAATTTTTTTAGGAGATAAAAATGCTGAGGATTTAAAATCTGATTTTTATACACTTAACGACAGTATAAACCTGCTCCAGCTTGAATTGTCCCAGCTTACTGACGGAGGGGATACCCCTGGAACTGTGATGGACATTTCAACCGGCGGCCCAAACCAAACACTTGAAGTATATCAATCTTTACTCAGTAAAAGCCCATATCTATCAGATACTTCACTTATAGAAAGTGTTTTGAACGAATGGGTGCTTCCCAACCCCGCTCTTCGGGATATTTTGTTATTAAATCCGCAAAGTGCAAAAATTCCTGAAGTTGTTGAAGGCCTTGATTATCGTTGGCAACCATTCCCTGAGGAAATGAAAGCTGAAGTAATGGAAAACAGAGAAGTTACAGGCCCAAAAGAGCAGCTCGAAATTGAACTGTCTGCTCTTCAGAAACAACAATGGGATATATATTCTTCTATTGTAGATATTTACGATACAAGCCAAGTTAGTACTGCAACCGATAGCCTAATAGCTTTTTTGCAACATCAGCCCATTCTTGTTGGTAAGTATATTCTTGCTTCTCTTTTGCTTTATCAAGGTTTACCTCAGCAAAGCCTACAAATACTCCAGCAAATACCGACTCTACCTAATATAGAAAATTCAGACTTATGTGAGGCGGAACAACAACTTACCTTGTATTACTGGTTTAATGCGAGGTCCGATAGTGGATTACCATTTATTTTAGCTGATAGCAGTATTGCTGAAATCCTTTGGCAATTAGCTTCAAATAGTGGATCACGTGCATCACTGCAAGCACTTAATATTCTTCTGGCTAACAATTTAACCTCTTACGAAGAACCTTATCTGCTGCCTCAACCATCATTAAAAAGAGGAGAAAAATATCTCTCTCAAAACAAAACGGCTACCCTTGCTAAAAATACTGTTGAAATTTACCCCAATCCGGCTCGGGATTACCTAATTGTGAGATATAACCTTGATAATGAATATCTACCTGCTAAACTCCTATTTTACAATGCCGAAGGGAAGCCTGTATTACAACAAACCCTCTCCCGAACGGTCGATGAACTTTTTATGCCTGTGCGGCATTTAAACCCAGGACTATACAAAATCGTGATCTTTGGTAACAAAACCATGCTCCTTACTTCTAAATTTGTTATTTATTAATACTTAAAAATTAATCTACCATGAAAAAATATATAACAGGAATTTTTACAGTGTGCTTTTTATTTGTTTTTCTGTTCCCCCTTACTTCAAATGCCCAACCTGATTATCTTTCAAGAGAATATAGTTTTTGTAATGTGTTTTATTCTGTTACTCCGTTCGATTCTGGTTATTTTCTACAAGATAATTCTTTGAGTACTATTTACAAAGTTAATTTTGAAGGTGATACACTTAAATCTCTATGTTTTCAGGGCAGATTGCCTGGTTCTTACAGTTTTTTTCATGGAAAAACAAAAGATGGAAACATAATTATAGCCGGGCGATTTGAAAATTCCAATACTGGACAATCCATGCTTTTTATCTCCAAATTAAACTTTATGCTAGATACATTATGGGTAAGATATTATCCAGGGCTTCACGCTAGTGGACCTATCCTAAATAATGATACAATTGCAGTAATTAAGAAAGATGCACAAAGTAATATACATGTGCAAATTTTCAATCCAAACGGCGAATTAATCGAGCACCGCATTCATCCCAAATACGCTGGTTCCAATAGTATGACGATATATAGTATCGCTTCGGTCAATGCAAGAAAGTATGTAATAGCCATTTTAAGAGAGTATTATAATTCATGGAACCAGAAGTATTATTGGGATCCAGTAATATGTGTAAGCGACAGCAATCAATATTATTATTTCTGGTCAGGCTTCGAATATGAATACGGAAGCGGGGCGTCTACCTCATTTATCTTTTACGACAATATAACAGGCAGAATCAAACATTTTTATCATTTCACGCAGATGTGGAATACTGTAACTCTTTATGAACATACCCTCAGCGGGCAACTTATTGCTAGCAAAGGGATTTATGATGACAACGCCAATATTACAGGTGAAATTTGGTCGCCGCGCAGTATGACTATGTTGGGAAACGGGAGTTTTGTCATCAGTGGTCAGTACGAAAGAATTTACCAGGATATCAAAGGAGGGTTTATTATGCGCTGCGGTCCTCATGGCGAATGGAACTGGTTTCGTAAATATAAGGAAATACAAACTACGGGAATAGGGAATGGCTCTTTGTATGCCATTACCGAAACCGAAAATTATTTTTTGGCCAGTGTAGGTCAGGGGACCAAAGCCTGGTTGTTGGTAGTAGACAGTTTGGGTTGTGAGGCGCCGGGTGTATGTTGGGTAGGAGAAGAGGAAATGCCGGCATCCTTGCAGATAGCTGAGCTTGAGGTTTTCCCCAACCCCGTCAGGGATGAAGTCTGGGTAAAATGTGCAAGCCCTTTATCAGATATTGAATTTTATACCATGAACGGGCAAAGAATGTTCATTTCTGCCCTGGCTAATGAACAACCTTTGCGTATAGATATCCGTACTTGGCCTGAAGGGTTGTACTTAGTGAGGGCAAGGCTGCAAAATGGAAGGGTTCTGACCCAAAAGATGATGAAATACCGGTAGTTTTGAGTAAATTAATAGAATTATCAGAAATAACTTTTTCACCATGAAAAAAAACAAAATACTAAATTTCGTTTTGGGTTTTCTGCTGATGCATTTGTTTCCCCTTACTTCAAATGCCCAACCTGATTATCTTTCAAGAGAATATACCATGTTGAAGTCTTTTCATGATGTAATTGAATATGATTCTGGATACTTTGTTTCTAGTTCACCAAGAATTATTAAAGTAAATTTTTCAGGTGATACGATTATTGATCGTGTTATTCAATTTAAAAAGCCTGGTAGTCATCTTTTTGTAATGCATAAAACATCTGATAATAAACTTATTTGTATCGGATATAATAAAAATGGAAATAATGCAACTGAATTTGTTTCTAAGCTTAATTTTAATCTTGATACTATTTGGGTTAAATATTATGGTGAAATATCTCTATTTAATGAAGTAGGTACAATAATTCACGACACAATAATAATAGGTTACCTTGGTAGTGGATATAATATACATATTTTAATGTTGGACACGAATGGTGTTCTGATCCAACACCGCATTCACCCAAAATACCCTGGCTCAATCGGAATGATTTTATGGAATATTGCCCCGGTCAATGCATGGAAATATGTTATTGCTGTTGAATATAGTTACTATAATACATGGTATCAAGACTATTTTTACTCAACAAACATATGTGTAAGCGACAGTAACCAATACTATTACATCGAGACATTTAATGAATACAGGTATGGTAGCGGGACATCCCAATCTTTTATCTTTTACGATTCAATCATCGACAGAATCAAATTTTTTTATCATTTTAGTCAAATGTGGAATGCTGTTGAGCTTGATATTTTTACGCTCAGCGGGCAACTTATTGCTAGCAAAGGGATTTATGATGACGACGCCAACATTACAGGTGAAGCTTGGTGGCCGTGCGATATC
>CAZIRN010000237.1:0-3755 GCA_964541495.1 uncultured Rikenella sp.
TTAAAAACAGCATGGGGAAAGTTTTCCGGTCTGATAAATCATGCAAAATACGGCAACAATTACGATTATTATAAAGCTGTTTACATGATCAACAAAGAAGTCTTCGATGACTGCAGTCATTTTATCCTGAAAGAAGACAGAGAGCTTGCTTCACCTGTTTCTGTAATTTTTTATGAGTTTTATAGAAGAGATGAGGATTTCTCATTACTTATCGGGTCGGATATGGATAAAATACAGTGTATTGCCGGAAAGGGAATGGTTGAATTCGGCAGAACACAGTGGCCTGAATTGTGGGATTATGCCGATAATACAGATACAATCCAATTTATTTTGAAAAAAAACTAAGAGAGAAAATTGTAAAATAAAAAATATTATATTGCGTCGCCTGATTAAATATTGAGTAATGGTTTATAAATTTGTTGTATTATCGGATGAGGATGAATCATTTATAAGAGAGCTTGAGTTTCTCGACAACCAGACTTTACTTGATTTTCATCTTCTTCTTCAGGAAGAACTCGAGTTCGACAAATCGCAGATAGCATCATTTTATCTTGCCAATGACAACTGGGAGAAGGAAGAGGAATTTACATTGCTCGATATGGGTACCGGATGTTCGACAATGGAAGATGCTGTCTTAGAAGAAATAATATTCAAGAAAAACCAGAAACTTCTTTATGTCTTCGATTTCTTCAATGAAAGGGCTTTATATATTGAGTACACAGGAGAGGCAAAAGCAATAGAAGGAAAAGAATATCCGGTATGTATAAACTCGAAGGGCACTCCTCCAAAGCAGGTTGTTTTCGGTTCAAGAACCCATAAGAACTTCCGTCCTCTTGTTATTGACGAGGAAGAAAGCGACGAAGAAGAAGTCATAGGTGTCGATGACTTCTTTCTCAAAGGCGAAGATGAAGAAGGGCTGGATGATTTTGGCGATATTGACCAGCCGGATGAAGGAGAAGAGGAAGGAGGAGAAGAAGAGGAATAAGTCCTCCATTATATCTCCAGGATGCAATGCGAAATACTTTATTAGTAATTCTTGGTCCTACAGCCTCGGGAAAAACAGACCTTTCAATTGAGATAGCTTCACATTTCGAAACCGAAATAATTTCGTCCGATTCGAGACAGTTTTACCTTGAGATGAAAGTAGGCACGAGCGTGCCTGACGATGAACAGCTCAGACGGATAAAACATCACTTTATACGATTCATCTCAATAAAGGATTATTATAATGCCTTTCTTTATGAAAGGGACGTATTGAACATTCTACCTTCACTTTTTGAAAAATATCCTGCTGTAATAATGTGTGGTGGGTCAGGACTTTATATTGATGCTGTATGTAAAGGCATGGATTATATTCCGGATGTCGATCCAACAGTGAGAGAAAAATATAATAAACTTTTTCGTGAAGAAGGCATTGAAGGTCTGAGGATTGCATTAAAGATTATGGATCCTGATTACTATAGAATTGTTGACCTGAAAAATCCCAGAAGAATTATCAGAGCTCTGGAGATATGTGAAACTGCAGGCCGGCCTTATTCATCATTTCTAAAGAAAGAGTTGCCCGGTCGGGAATTCAGGATAATAAAAGTCGGGCTTGAAAGGCCGAGAGATGAACTTTACCGAAGAATAAACGAAAGAGTTGACCGGATGATGGCAGGTGGTCTGGAAGAGGAGGCCAGGAGTCTTAATGGATTCAGACATTTGAATGCGCTCCAGACTGTCGGTTACAGGGAATTATTCGATTATTTCGATGGAAAAATTGACCTTGCTTCAGCAATAAATCTCATAAAGCAAAATACCCGCAGATATGCCAAACGACAAATCACCTGGTGGGCAAAAGAGAAAGATATCAAATGGTTTCATCCTGACGCAAAAGAAGAAATAATAAAGTTTCTCGAAGATGAACTGGACCGTGAATATTAATCTTCCAGTTTTTTCAATCTGAGTATGGTTTCAGCAGGATTGTCGGAACTGAACACAGTATTCCCGACTACCAGTACGTCCACGCCTGCATCCACAAGTAATCGGGCATTTTTAAGATCGACTCCGCCGTCGACCTGTATCAATATATTATATTTCGACTCATCAATCATTTTTCTCAACTCCGGAATTTTGTTCCAGCTTTCCTCAATAAAGTGCTGCCCGCCATAACCCGGATTTACGGTCATAATTAGCACCATATCAATATATGGAAATATATTTTTAAGCAGAGTTACCGGGGTGTGAGGATTTAAAGCCACACCTGCCTTCATCCCGAGCAGTCTTATTTCCGTGACTGTCCTTTGCAAATGAGTGCATGCTTCATAATGGACAGTAAGTATATCTGCTCCGGCATCTTTGAATCGTTTTAAATAATGTTCGACATTTGCAATCATCAGATGAACATCAAGCGGCTTTTCTGCTATTTTCTTCACACTTTCGAGAACAGGAAAACCGAATGATATATTCGGAACGTACACGCCGTCCATAATATCGAGGTGAATCCAGTCAGCGGCGCTTTTGTTAAGCATCATAATTTCTTTTTGCAGATTGGCAAAATCTGCTGTAAGGATTGAAGGGGCAATAAGATGTTTCATAGAAATATTTTCGAAACAGCAAATCTGGTAAAAAAATTAATAAGGAGCTTATCCTAGATAACTTTTAAGTATTTTGCAGCGTGTTGTATATTTAATTTTCTTGATAGCTTTTTCTTTAATCTGCCTTACTCTTTCGCGTGTCAGTGAAAGGGCCTCTCCTATTTCTTCCATAGTATAAGGGTGTTTCATATTTATGCCGAAATAGAGCTTAAGTACTTTTGCTTCCCTAACCGAAAGAGTGCTTAAAGCTCTTTCAATTTCGAAAGAGAGCGATTCATACATAAGGTTTTTATCGGGGCTCAGGGCATCAGGATTCTGCATAATATCGTACATCGAGTTTTCCTCGTCAGGGCTCACAGGCGCATCCATACTTACAGTGCGGCCGTTGGTTTTAAGGGCATCCTTTACCTCATCCGGGGCTATTTCAAGCATATCGGCAATTTCCTGTGCCGACGGCTCTCTTTCATACTTCTGCTCGAGGTGTGCAAAAGCTCTGTTTATCCTGCTGATTGATCCAATTTTATTTACAGGCAGTCGTACTATTCTCGATTGCTCTGCAAGTGCTTGTAATATTGATTGCCGAATCCACCATACAGCATAGGAGATAAATTTGAAACCACGTGTCTCGTCGAACCTTTGAGCAGCCTTAATAAGTCCAAGGTTGCCTTCATTGATAAGGTCAGGCAAAGTCATACCCTGATTCTGATATTGTTTGGCTACCGAAACAACAAATCTAAGGTTGGCTTTTACGAGTTTTGTCAATGCTTCATTATCGCCCGATTTAATACGTTTGGCCAGATTAACCTCATCTTCGGGCGTAAGTAAATCTACCTTGCCTATTTCCTGCAAGTATTTGTCAAGTGACAATGTATCACGATTTGTGACCTGCTTTGATATTTTCAATTGACGCATGGGCAGACAGGTTTAAAATTTAGTGTAGATATCCGGTCAACACTACAATTTTAATAAAAAAAATATTCTTTATCAATATACTGAACAAATATTTTTTTGATTTGTGAAAATTTTTTATTACTTTTGAAAACTTTTTCTGATTGAATATCAATTTTTTATTATCTGTCGAAGCTTTTTTAACATTTACTTTGAATTATTTAACCAATTTTATTTAATATTGTACCGGTTATTGAATAATAAAACTTTTGATTTTTCTTAAGAGTTTTT
>CAZIRN010000238.1:0-3717 GCA_964541495.1 uncultured Rikenella sp.
TAGGGAGTTTAACTCTCTCACCTTTTTCTATGATAGATTCTCTTTGGAGACGATAAGTGATAAGGTCGCGTATAGCAATAATTTTGATTCCAAATTTTTTACTCATTTCTGTCAGTTCGGGAAGGCGGGCCATTGTACCGTCGTCATTCATAATCTCAACAAGTGCGCCACCAGGTTTAAGTCCTGCCAGTCTTGTAAGGTCAACTACAGCTTCAGTATGTCCGGCTCTTCTCAATACGCCTTTCGATCTTGCCTTAAGCGGGAAAATATGTCCGGGACGTCCAAGGTCGGATGGTTTTGTCTTAGGATCTACAAGAGCTTTAATGGTCAGCGCCCTGTCTTTGGCCGATACGCCTGTAGTGGTTTCCTCGCTGATCAAATCAACCGATACGGTAAATTGTGTTTCATGCAGTGAAGTGTTGATTCCGACCATCAGATCAAGGTCGAGCTCCTCACATCTTTCTTCCGTTAAAGCTGTGCATATTAGCCCCCGGCCATATTTTGCCATAAAATTAACCATCTCGGGAGTGATGAGTTCGGCAGCGCAAATAAAATCTCCCTCATTTTCTCTGTCCTCATCGTCAACCACTATAAGAAGCTTTCCTTCTCTTATATCTTCAATTGCCTCTTCGATACTGTTTAATTTGAATTCTTCCATTTCATATTTATTTTTATGGAGGCCATCTGGTATTTATTTTTAGGCGAAAAATATTCTCATAAAACCTGCCACAAACAAAATAATTACTTTCCGGAACTAAATAATAAGCCTGAAAAGCATAAAGTTAATATTTAACCTTTTATATAAAAATTAAGCGGTTGCAAAGATAGAAAAAATTAACCATAATGTTGACCAAAAACACACACAATTTACAGACAAAAGATTTACTCTTCCTCCAAGGTGTCTTCATATTTAACATTGAAAATTAGCCTGTAAAGCTTGTTTTTAATTTTTTTAAAGAAAAGAGTGTATGTTTCAACGTCGAATAATGAAGAGTCGGTAGAAGCTTTCCAGGTAAGAAATACGCCGATCGGGAAAAGGATTATGAAAGCTGCCCACATGCCTGTAAATATATCTATATGATTTTCCCTTGCCAGTTTTTCAAATGAAATTGAAATAATATAATAAATAACGAAGAAAAGTACTGAGATGACTGCAGGAGTTCCAAGCCCTCCTTTCCGGATAATTGCACCAAGCGGAGCACCGATTAGAAGAAATACGATACATGCGAGAGAAAGTGTGAACTTTTTATGATATTCTATCTGGTAGTTGCGCAGATTTCTTATATCATTATGAATAAATTCCTTTTTCTGTGTTATATAGTTTAAACTGAATCTTGCATATTCTATCGCACGGGAAACAACATCTTTTTTTTCATCTTGACTCAGGGTATCAAAAATAACCCATGGTTTAAAAACAGGAAGACTTGTATTTGATGATGAACCATTAACAATAACGTCAGGCGTATAAAAATTCCTTTGTGAATAGAGGTGGACAGTATTGAATTCGTTTAAATAAGCATTTTTTTTCAGTTCATTAATATTGCGTAGTGAATCAATGAAATAAGATAGCGTGGAAATATTTTTTGTTGCCGAACTAAATTTAAAAAGGTCTTCATTGCTTCGCTCGAGTTCAAATCCGCTAAGTCCTATAACAAGAGTCTGTTCCTTGAAATGGTCTTTCCGAAAAGGATATTTTTTTTGATTGACCGATCCTTCGTTCTCAGTCATTTCGTTATATGAGTAACCGTTGTAAAGAGTCAGAATCAGGCCCGACTCATCAGGGGTTATCTTCATAAAACCCGAATCGGCATAAGTCACCGATACATTACCTTTTTTATTGCGGTGATCGTATATGAGTATTTTATAAAGTTTATTTGTGGAGGGGTCTTTACTTGTTACTTTAATACTGAATCCGTCAATGTCGCTATTGAATGTACCGGCCTGAATATTGAGCTCCGGACGTTTGCGTCTGATATCATACAAAAGAGTTCTTGCTTTACGGTAAGAATAAGGCTGTATGTTATTTGAAAAGAAAAAAGAGACAATCGAGAGCACACCCACAATAATTATTACCGGCACAAATATTCTGCGAAGAGGGATCCCGGATGATTTCAGAGCTGTAAGTTCATTGAATTCTCCCATGTTTCCAAATGTCATAAGCGAAGCAAGTAGAATGGCTAAAGGAAGAGCCATCGGGACAAATGTAAGGGAGAAATGGTAAAGCAGTTCAGCCATGATTTTTAAATCCAATCCTTTGCCTATAAGATCATCAATGTACATAAACAGGAACTGTAGCAGGAGAATGAAAAGAACAATGAAAAAAGTAAGGATCAGCGGACCCAGAAATGATTTTGCAACAAAAAGATCGAGTTTTTTCATTATTCTGAATTCTGAACAATTGTTTTGCAAAATTATGGTTTTTTGGCGGAAAATGATTCAAAGGGTTAAAGGTTCAACGATATTGTAAACGGTAAATTAAACAATGTACATTTTTTATTTTCTTTTGCACAAAAAAAAATTTGTTATTTTCTTATTGTGGCATTTGTTTTCTGAAACGTCTTATTTTAAAAAGTAATAAACCCTGGTATTAAGTTCAATTATAAAAATACGGGATAAGTTGCAACCAGGTTTATTCAAGATTTAAGGTTAAAAGGGGTCAGGTTTGGGTTAGTAAAGAGGTGAAATGCTGATAGATAATTGGCATTTCACTTTATTTAATAATTAAATCGTGTAGAATGAAGGATAGTCTCCATTTTATCATTAAAAATGAAAAAAAGTTCTGTCCCCTATTTTCAGAAGGATTTATTACCTTTGATTAACAACAGTTGATTTAAGTGAAAAATCAGGTTTCACTGGTTGAGAAAGTACTTATCTCGAAGCTTAAAACGGGCGATTATTCTGCTTTTTCGTCTGTCTTTTACGCTTATTATAAAGATCTCGTCATATTCGCTACAAGATTTACACACGACACGGATAAATCGGAAGAGATTGTCCAGGACACATTTGTAAGGCTATGGGAAGAACGTGAATCCCTGACGATTAATATTTCACTAAAATCTTACCTTCTCACGCTCATACAGAATAAATGTATTGACTGGTACCGGCATATAAAAGTCAGGCAGGTTTATAATGACTATATGATGAACAATCAACCTTTCTTTGAATATGATACTGAGAATTATATACTTCATTCGGAGCTACAGGAACAAATTGAGAAAGCATTACAAAAGCTGCCCGAACCTGTTTCCGATGCCTTCCGGATGAATAAATATAAAGGAATGAAGTATAATGAAATAGCTGAAATACAGGGTGTTTCTGTAAGAACAATAGAGTTTCGTATGGGAAAGGCCCTAGAACTCCTTCGACAATATTTAAAAGAGTATTTTCCATAATCTTAAGCTTTATCAAGATGTTAATAGAAAATCAGATGCACATTATATAATCAGTTAAGCTTGGTGGATTATTTTATCGCTTTTGATTGTGGCTTTTTTTTTTTGAATCGTCTTATTAATAATGATGAATAGCATGGGAATAACAAATCAGGATGACATTCTGCAATTAATTGTAAGAATTCTTGAAGGTACAGCAAGTTTTCAGGAAGCTTCTCTGTTGAAAGAGTGGATTGACAGTTCTGAAGAAAATAAACGCTTTTTTGAACAGGTAAGGAATATATGGGAAGCGTCTGAAAAAAATCCACAAATAGATAAAGTTAGTACA
>CAZIRN010000239.1:0-3678 GCA_964541495.1 uncultured Rikenella sp.
TAACTCTTAAAATAATTTCGATGAAATTTTTTCTATTCCTGACAAAATTAAATTATTTCCTGAACTTCATCATTTTTAACGGTCTATTTTTTTCTTTCTGAGATTTTCGCTTTTTATCCACATTGTTCCAACATCCCAGTCTTGTTCAATTATCCAGTTAATTTTAACATCTATTTCATCCAGATAATATGAAACCGGTTCAGGCTGAATTCTCATGTCATAATTTCCAGTAGTCCATTTATTGTCTCCATTGAAATCATAAATCGTCTTAAGACGATACTTACCTCTTTCAAGTAAAGGGAAATCAACAACTCCGTTCCCTGACAGCTTTCTTTCATCAATCATTTTTTCACTATTATCGAGAAGCCGGATTAATATTTTGCATGGTACATTCTGAAGATGAACCGTAAGGTGTCCGAAATCATTTGTTGGTCTGACAGAAAAAACGTATCCTGAAGAATCCGAAACATCACCATATATACTTCTGAATGATCCCCGGTCAGTTATAAGCAAGTATTTATTGCCTTCTGTAAGCTTTGCCTCAAGATAATATTTCAAGGAAGATATGCTGTCGGGGTAAAGTAAAAAAGGAATTGTGCTCCGTTTTTCTTTTTCAGTCTGATAAAGCCTTATTTTTGATGTATCTGGGCGGCTGAATGGCAAAGATGAAGTAAATACAATCTTCTGTGCAGGTTTTATTGTTCCACCCGAAATATTTACAACGGGTTTATAAGACCTTGCTGGCTGTTTCCCTTTTGCTGCCTGCTTTTGCACAAAATACCTCATTAAAATAGTATCCGTACGGCTAATGACTTTGCCTGCAGAGTCGGTAAACGGATATTTCAGAACCGTTTTGATTTCCGGCTGGGACCATACCAGACTGTCGAGCAGCCAAACTGTCATTGTATCTCTTTCCCTGCTCCTTTCAATGAAATAACTATTCCGTTCAAATCCCTCAAAGTCAAAACTATATGAACCAGGCGGAATCGAAAGGATATAAGTAAGTTGATATGGCATATTTCTGGATGAAGACGAGAGATAATAATTTATCCGTGCAGATTTGAAAAGAAAAAGACTGATTTGGCTCTTCCTTTGTATATTCTTTATCGCAGTATCTTTTCGCTGAACATTATAAAGGCTGTCTTCCTGTCTGCTTATGTAATTATTCGAAGGATTAACGTCGAGCACCGAATCGGAAAAGGCAAACATTTCATCCTCTAAATCATATCTTTTATTATTGTTATTATCAATAAGGCCATAAAGCCTGTATTTACCTGCTTTCACATTGTTAATCCTGAAATAACCGTCAGGATCTGCAACAATTACATAATCCGGAAGAATCATTCGCGGAGCAGTATCTGCAAGCCGGCTGTGAAGCATCACAAGTACATTTTCGGCAGGATTAAGGTCTTCTGCCTGCAATACATTTCCGGTGACCGAAAGTGAATCAATTTTATTTCCCGTGGAAAAAACAAACTGAAAATTGACAAGAGGATTCCCTTCGTTTAAATCTCTTATTGCATCCTGAAAATATAATGTATATGTAGTGCTGTCCTTTAACTTTTCGCGGAATTGTATTCTCATGGTTTTCCCTTTCAGCGATATGTCGGGTTTTTGGTCCATCGGAGGTGAAATCATAAATTTTTCATTCAGTTTGTCGAGCACAACATATTCATTGAAAGTAACTGATATCATGTTACCCTTGAATAAAATTGTACCGGAAGGAGGAACACTTTTAATAACCACCGGAGGCTCAATGTCTTTTGGCCCGCCGCTTGGAGAAACAATTTTTGCACAGGAGGCAATAAAAAATATGACGGATACAATGAAAATAGTTGATGATTTCAGCCTTCTAATCATGAATTGTATTATAATCTGGTACAAACATACATCAATTTTTTATAGGTGATGGCATCAGGTATTGTTCCGGTATATAATATGAATTTACTGAATTTACTTATGTGCCCAAACAAATAATTTCTACCTTTGCACGCATTAAAAATAAATTTTATGTTCTGGCAAATTATCGTCTGGAATCCCAATCCGGAAATATTCAGGATCGGTTCATTTGCAATAAGATGGTATGGACTTCTTTTCGCCTCGGCATTTCTTTTCGGATATATTATTATGAAAAAAATCTTTGCCAATGAAGGCAAAAGTGATATCACTCTCGACCGTCTCACCGTATATATTGTGATTGGAACGGTTGTCGGAGCAAGGCTCGGGCATTGCTTATTTTATGAGCCTTCATACTATCTGAGCCATCCGGTTGAAATACTTAAAATATGGCATGGCGGACTTGCAAGTCATGGGGGTGCAATAGGCATACTTATAGCATTATGGCTTTTCGAGCAGAAAGAAAAAAAAGGATACTTTTGGGCTCTCGACAGATTAGCCATTGTGGCTGCATTGGGAGGAGCTCTTATACGGACAGGAAATCTGATGAACTCCGAAATATATGGTGTCGAAACAAACCTGCCTTGGGGTTTTGTCTTCCTTAGGAATAACGAAACTGTACCAAAACATCCCACTCAGTTGTATGAAGCACTCGCTTACCTGCTTATTTTCTTTCTTCTTTACAGGATGTACTGGAGAAAAAAGGGGGATGTTTACCAGGGACTTCTGATAAGCATATTTCTGATACTCGTATTTACCGCAAGATTTCTTATTGAATTTATCAAAGAGCCGCAGGTTGAATTTGAAAAAACCATGCTGCTTAATATGGGACAGCTTCTCAGTATCCCATTTATTATTGCTGGTATTGTGGGTCTTATATTGAGTTTGAAAATAAAAAAACCTGGGCTTGCAAAGAAAAGAAAATAACTCCTACGGATTTCTTACGATTCCGTGGAACAAAATATTCATCAGCGCATTTACGCGGTGTTCAATATCAACTTCCCGTTTTTCCCAGAAAAGGGGAACCTCAAGTCCCTTCAGGGCGGTCTGAACAGCCATTGCGGTATATTCACTGTCATCAACCTTGAAAACATTCTTTCTCTTGCCGTCATATATTATTAGCCGTAAAATGGCAAGCTCTTCCAGATCATATTTCGATCTTATTTTCTCTATGAATTCGAAATGGTCGAGGTTTTTATCGAAAATTGCATTGTAATAGTTAGAAAGTTTTTCGAACGTTTTCATTCTGACATTTATATATTTCTCCATTTTGGTAATCGGTGAATCTACTGACTTAATAGCCTTAGTAAGCTCATTTCTAAGAAGATTGGCTTCATAATTGACAACTGCTTCGAATATCTCTTCCTTGCTGTTAAAATAATAATAAATTGAACTTTTGCCAATTTTAAGAGCCCGGGCAATCTCTTCCATTGTTGTTTTACGGAAACCAAAACGTCCGAATATCTGGCTGGCAGTTATAACGATTTTTTTTCTATATTCATCTTTATTAACCATATAAAACAATAATCCATATTACAAATATAAAACTTTAAAACAGGCATATCACAATTTTGGAATATTCCGGTCTAATATTCAAATTAATAAACAAAACTCTGCCTTATTGAGAAAGTTATAACTCCCCTGAAGATAAATTTTAATCAATATTTTTTAAATTTGCAGATTGATTTTTCCCCTGAGCGTTAAAAGGGAATTCCATGAAAATTAACGGCAAGAATTACCGAAGTATCTGGATAGATGAAAATGAACCTGATAAAGTAAAAA
>CAZIRN010000240.1:0-3668 GCA_964541495.1 uncultured Rikenella sp.
CCTGCCAACGGAATGTCGAATAACGACTATACCGGCAATTTCGAAGAATTTCTCAATTCAATACCAGAAGGCAAACCCTTCTGCTTCTGGTACGGATCGAACGAGCCTCACCGCGGATATGAATACGAATCGGGCATTAAAAGAGGTGGTAAACATCTCGAAGATATTCCGGATGTTTTCGGTTTCCTGCCCGACAACAAAATTGTCAGAACCGACCTTCTCGATTATGCTTATGAAATAGAATACTTCGACAACCATCTTGTCAGAATTCTCGAATTGCTAAAATCAAAGGGTGAACTCGACAACACTGTCGTAATTGTAACTGCCGACAACGGTATGCCTTTCCCTCGTGTTAAAGGACAGGCTTATGAATATTCCAATCACATACCGCTTGCCATAATGTGGAAAAAAGGAATTAAAAACCCGGGCAGGAAGATATACGATTTCATCAGTTTCATTGATTTTGCCCCCACCATACTTGAGCTGGCAGGCATAAGTCAAAGCGAGAGCGGGATGCAAAAAATGCAGGGGAGAAGTTTTGCAGATATCTTCCGGACAGGCAAAAACAAAATTGTGGACAAAACACGGAATTATGTGCTTACAGGCAAAGAGAGACATGACGTCGGACGGCCCTATGACCAGGGTTACCCGATCAGAGGTATCATAAGTAACGGATTCCTCTATCTTAGAAACTATAAACCGGGCAGATGGCCTGCAGGCAATCCAGAGACAGGATATCTCAATTGTGATGGAAGTCCCACAAAATCGTGGATACTAAGTCTAAGGAGATCAGAAAATCAAATAAGATATTGGGAGCTTTGCTTTGGAATGAGAGAAGAAGAAGAATTATATAATATCGGCAACGACCCTGAATGCATGAATAACCTCGTCAATAATCCAGGTTATAGCTCAGTATGGCAGGAATTAAGGGAAAGAATGTTCAATTTACTTCTTGAGCAGAGAGACCCGAGGGTGCTTGGTAAAGGTGATATTTTTGACAAATATCCATACAGTATGGAAGGAAACCGCAATTTTTATAACAAGTTCATGAATGGCGAACTCACAAAACAATCGGCCGGATGGGTTGACTCGACCGATTTCGAACCTTTGACTGAAAGAAATAAAAGATAAAAAGAATCTTTGTAAATTTCAAGATAAACTAACCTTAAAAACAATTTGATTATGAATTCAAAACTAATAAGAGCAATTTCAGCAGTAATGATTCTGTCAGTTTTTTTTACAGTTCAATCATGCAAAGAGAAAACCGGCGATCCTATTAGCGTACCAGATTTTAAAACACTATCGGCAGAGTTCAAAGAACCACCTGCCGAATATACAACTTTACCGTTCTTTGTATGGAACGGTGAAATAACGCGTAGCGAAATAGATAATTTCCTTAATGAATTTTATAAGCAGGGCATAAAGCAGGTTTTTGTGCATCCCAGACCCGGGCTTATTACGGAATATCTTTCAGATGAGTGGTTCGACCTTTTCAAATATACTGTCGACCGCGGTAAAGAACTCGGGATGAAGGTCTGGATTTATGATGAAAATTCTTATCCAAGCGGGTTTGCCGGAGGTCATGTTCCGGCTTATATGCCTGAGTCGTACAACCAGGGGCAGGGACTCAGGATGAGAAAAACAGAGACACTTCCGGATACTGCAGATAAATTTTTCCTTATTCTTAAGGAAGAAAACGGTTCATTCAAAGATATAACTGGAACCTTGACGCAAGAAGAAGGAAAAAACAGTAAATATTATCTTTTCTGGAAAACGTACCATGAGAAATCGGGATGGTATGGCGGCTTCTCGTATGTTGACCTTCTCGTTCCAGGTGTGACTCAAAAATTTATCGAGCTTACTATGCAGGGATATGAAAAATATACAGGCCAGGAATTCGGCAAAACGATTCCTGGAACATTTACAGATGAACCGCATATTGACTCTCCCGGTGGCATAAGATTTACTCCCGATCTATTCGATGAATTCTACAAAAAATGGAACTATGACCTGAAAACAAATCTTCCATCATTGTTCGAAGAAACCGGCGACTGGAAGAAAGTGAGGCATAATTATACCCAAACGCTACTTCAACTTTTTATAGACAGATGGTCAAAACCGTGGAAGAAATATTGCGATGAAAAAGGGCTTAAGTTCACCGGACACTACTGGGAGCATGAATGGCCGAATATGAAACATGGAGGCGACAATATGGCAATGTATGTATGGCATCATGTTCCTGCCATAGATATGCTTTTCAATCAGTTCGATGATTCATCCTCGAGGGCACAGTTCGGCAACGTGCGTTCAGTTAAAGAACTTGCCTCTGCCGCAAATCAATCAGGAAGAATAAGAAAACTGAGCGAGACATACGGCGGCTCAGGATGGGATCTTACATTCGAGGAAATGAAACGCAACGGCGACTGGGAGTATGCTCTTGGGGTAAACCTTATGAATCAGCACCTCACATTTTTCACAATGGCAGGAGCAAGAAAATATGACTACCCTCCAACTTTCGACTATCACGAACCATGGTGGGATAATTATAAATTACTGGCCGATCATTACACAAGACTGTCTCTTGCACTCTCAGCCGGAAAACAGATAAATGAGATACTTGTTCTCGAACCTACAACCACAACATGGATGTACGACTCCTATATCAAAGCCAATAATAAACTAAATGTTATAGGACAGGCCTTTCAGACATTTGTAACAACACTCGAAAAGAAACAGGTGGAATTCGACCTCGGGTCGGAAAATATTATAAAAGATATGGGCTCGGTGAAAAAAGGCAGATTTATTGTAGGGGTGCGCTCATATCATACTGTTGTAATACCTCCCATGATGGAAAATCTTGATCTGCCCACTTTCACTCTTCTCAGGGAGTTCGTTGCTAAAGGAGGCAGACTTATTTTGTTTTCATCACCCTCTATGGTTGACGGAGCGGAAAATGCAGAACTGAAAGAATTTTTAGACGGCGGAAAAAATAATATCATCAAACTCACCGAATTAAGTGATAAAGAATTATCAAACTATTTTGAAAACAAAACTGTCAGAATCAATATTACGGAAGGGCAAGGCCTTTACCACCACACACGGACTCTGAACGACGGGATACTTGTATTCCTTGCCAACTCGAACCTAAAAAATAGTGTATCAGGTACACTTAATATTTCAGGTATTTCAGCAATTGAACTGAATACTCTCAATAGTGAAATAAAAAATTATCCTTTCGTGAAAAAAGGAACCGGCATTGAAACGACGTTCAGCCTGTATCCTGCCGGAAGCCTTCTGCTTTTCTTTCCTGCTTCCGATGCTCCCGATTACGCTATTGATGAGCAGGAAACCTTCAATGAAACTGAAATTGCATCTTCCTCTGAAATGGTTGTCTCACGCGACAAGCCAAATGCTCTTACCATAGACTTCTGTGATCTGGAACTGGCAGGGAAAACGGATAAGAATATTCATGTTTTCTTGTGACTATTTTTTTTGCTCATTTCACACAAAAACAAGCATAAAGTGGAATAGTTTTTATGCCATTTTCGAAACCAAAATTTTTAGTTGAAATACGAATGGAATAAGCTGGTTTGTATTTTTTTACAAATTGATTTAAACTTTTTGAACGAACATTATCTGATGATTTCACTTCTATGGGAATACATTCA
>CAZIRN010000241.1:0-3666 GCA_964541495.1 uncultured Rikenella sp.
AAGGTAAAAGCGGCAATAATAACGGTTCCGGAGATTTCGGGCCAGCAGGTATGCGATGAACTGGTGAAATGTGGAATTAAGGGAATAATAAATTTTGCTCCTGTTTTGCTGAAGGCTCCTGCCGATGTTATAATAAATAATGTTAATCTTTGTGACGAACTCGAGAGTGTGATATATTATGTGGATAATCCTCTCAAGTTGAAATGACTTAAAATTTTTGAGTATTATACGGGGATATGAAATAACTGTGAAGGGGCTCGTTCAGGGAGTGGGATTCAGGCCTTTCATCTATCGTCTTGCTAAATCACATAACCTTAAAGGTATGGTTGATAACAGGACTAACGGTGTTTTAATAATTGTGGAAGGCCAGGAAGATGATATTCTGAAGTTCAGGGAAGAAATTACAATTAAAGCCCCGCCGGCATCACAGGTTAAATCAGTTGAGTCAAAGCCTGTGAGCCTTGCGGGTTATACCGATTTTGTGATTGCTCCCAGTATTAACGGAGGTGAACAGATAACGGAAATAAGTCCGGATATTGCGGTTTGCCCTGAGTGTCTTTCAGATATGGAAAATGATCCTTCAAGAATTGACTATCCGTTTGTCAATTGTACAAACTGCGGCCCCCGTTTTACTATCATTGAATCACTTCCATACGACCGCCAGTCCACCTCGATGAAAGAGTTCCGAATGTGCCGGAAATGCTATGAGGAATACAACGACATTAACGACAGGAGGTTTCATGCCGAGCCTGTTGCATGCAATGACTGTGGGCCTTTTTATACGTATGAAGACGGCTCTGGTAAAACTTCCGGCATAAATGAAATATTATGGAAAGTTTGTAACAGGATTGATGCAGGAGAAATTATTGCAGTGAAAGGGCAGGGGGGTTATCATCTTATCTGCAATGCTCTTGATGCCGGTGCAGTTCAAACTCTCAGAAAACGCAAGAACCGCGACGCCAAACCTTTTGCAGTAATGTTCAGAGATGCCGGAACCCTCCTCGAATACTGCCATGCAAACCGGATCGAACTGGATTATCTGACTTCTTGGCACAGGCCGGTCGTTATACTCAATCAGAAAAAAGAAATGCCTGCAGAAATAAACAGCGGGCTCGGTACAATCGGCGCCATACTTCCTTACATGCCTTTTCATTACCTGCTTTTCAGGCATCTGAACACTCCGGCTATTATTTTTACCAGCGGAAATATTTCGGAAGAACCTGTGATAAAAGACGATTCTATAGCCCGTAAGATACTTTTGCCTGTTGCAGGAGCGATTATTTACTACAATCGCGAAATAGTGAACAGAGCAGACGATTCCGTAATAAGAGTTACTGCAGGAGGAGCGTGTATTATCAGACGTTCGAGAGGATACGTTCCTTCACCCGTTGACCTTGCATTCAATGCAGAAGGTATTCTTGCCCTTGGAGCCGAACAAAAGAATTGTTTCTGCATAGGTAAAGACTGTCAGGCTGTTATGAGTCAGCATATCGGCGACCTTAAAAATCTTCCTTCCTATGACTTTCTGAAAGAATCGGTGGAAAATTTCAAAAGACTTTTTCTTTTCAACCCGCGGCTCCTTGCCTGCGATATGCATCCGGAATATCTTTCGACACTCTATGCTGAAACATTGAATAAAGAGAAAGGAATCCCTCTTGTCAGAGTTCAGCATCACCATGCCCATATTGCCTCCTGCATGGCAGAAAATAACCTCGATGAGATAGTCACAGGAATAAGCTTCGATGGAACAGGATACGGCACCGATGGCAATATCTGGGGAGGTGAATTTCTGATTGCCGGCCTCGACGGGTTCGAAAGATATGCTCACTTTGACTATGTGCCGCTTCCTGGAGGAGATAAAGTTATTCAGGAGCCATGGAGAACAGCTTTTTCATATCTGTATAAGTACTTCAGACATACAATTGATTATAGGAAAATACCCGGATTCAAAACAATACCGGAGAAAAAACTGGAGATAATAGCTGAGATGATAGATAAAAATATCAACTCACCTCTTAGTTCGGCAGCAGGCAGACTGTTCGATGCTGTTTCGGCTTTGCTCGGTCTGTGTGCCTTTTCCACATTCGATTCTGAGGCTCCAATGAGGCTCGAATCAGTAATTACCGGTGATACAGATCATTATTATCCGTTTAACTTATCTGAAGTAGTTGATTTCAGCCCTACCCTCGAGGCAATAATTTACGATTCAGGCAAAAAAGATATTTCTTATATTTCGGCAAAATTTCACAACACACTGGCGGTTATATCACTCAGAGTTGCTGAAAAAATAAGAGAAGAGAGGTCAATCAACAAAGTGTTGATCTCGGGCGGTGTTTTTCAAAATAAATATCTTCTTGAAAAAACTTGTGAGGTTCTTAAACGTTCAGGGTTCGAGATATTTACCAACAGGCTTGTCCCGGCAAATGATGGCGGGATTGCCCTTGGTCAACTGGCTGTTGCATCGAAAACAAAGGAAATATGTGTTTGAGTTTACCCGCAAAAGTTATTGAAATAAAAGGCGACATGGCAGATGTATCCGTGGGAGGAACTATCTTCAAAGCCGGTCTTCAGCTTGTGGATGATGTTAAACCTGGCGATTATGTGCTTCTGCATGCCGGATTTGCAATTCAAAAGATTGACGAGAAAGAAGCTCAGGAAACACTTCAGCTTCTTGAAGAGATCAGAAATTCTGCAGGATAAATAACAGGGATGAAGTACATCGGCGAATATCGCGAGGCCAGTGTCGTTAAGGCTCTGGGTGAGACAATCAGAAAAGAAGCCACAGGTGAGTATTCGTTTATGGAAGTATGCGGCGGTCATACATCGGCAATACATCGCTTTGGCATACCATCTCTGTTGCCTCAAAATATCCGGCTTCTTTCAGGTCCGGGCTGCCCTGTCTGCGTCACCTCGATAAGCTATATAGACCGGCTTGTCGGACTTTCTTCGGAACAAGATGTTATTATTGCATGCTTCGGCGACCTTATTAGGGTGCCGGGTTCTGCATCGTCGCTCGAAAAAGAAAAAACTGGAGGCGCCGACATCAGGATTGTTTTTTCCACCCTCGATGCTGTCGAAATAGCCCGCAATAACAAAGGTAAAAAGACAATATTTCCAGGAATCGGTTTCGAAACAACTGCTCCGGGGACTGCAGCCGCAATAATTTCTGCATACAATTCAGGGATTGATAACTTCTTTGTGCTGAGCGCACATAAAATTATGCCGCCGGCAATTGAATCATTGATAGTAAACGGTACGGCTGTAAACGGATTTATCTGTCCCGGACATGTTGCAACAATTACGGGCGCCGACTCTTTCAGTTTTATTTCGGACAAGTATAAACTCGGATGTGTTATTTCTGGCTTTGAACCGGCCGATATAATGCTTTCGGTACTGATGCTCGTGCGTCAAATAAACAGTAAGCGATTCAGAACGGAAATTCAATATTCGAGAGCTGTGACTCCACAGGGTAATCTTAAGGCGAAAGCAATTCTCGAAGAGGTTTTTATCCTGTCGGATACGGAATGGAGAGGACTTGGTTTGATAAAATCGAGCGGACTTAAGATAAGAGAGAAATATGCAAGTTTCGATGCTGATTCGGTTTTTAATTCAGCACCTGAAATAACTGAAGTGAGGGAAAATGCTTTATGTCTGTGCGGTGAAGTC
>CAZIRN010000242.1:0-3664 GCA_964541495.1 uncultured Rikenella sp.
ATATGCTACCGGCGAATCCGATTTTCCGGGCAGTATCAATCTGACGTCAACCCCTGAAAGCGATGCTGTAAAGAGTGCATTCAATATTGTCTCATCCGGAGAAAAATATGGTGTACACAGGTATATATATTTTTTTGCTGTTGCGATAGCCGAAAAGTATACTTGCATTATGTTAGACCAGTCGGAATCAGGGCCGCTGAATGCAATCTGGATCCAGCATTTATCTGAGACATTAAACTCATCAGGTAAAAGGTTTGCATCGTTAAGAAGAATCTTGCTAACAAAGTACCAGTCGACCATAAACACGTTATTGAGTGATGTCACTGCCTCTCCTGTTATAAAGAGATGAGTATCGCGCCAATTGCCTATTGAACGCTGACCGTGAAGATATTTATCGGCAATATTAAGTCCTCCAACATAACCCTTTACACCATCAACAACAAGGATTTTCCTGTGATTACGGTAGTTTATCTTATTTGTCAGCCATGGAAAGCTTACGGGCATGAATGGATAAATTTGCACGCCGTTATTTCGCATCCATCTGACTATTTTTTTGCTTAGATTCCAGCTTCCGACGTCGTCAAAAATAACTCTAACTTTTACTCCCTCTTTTGCCTTTTCAACCAGAGCATCGCAGAATTTCATCCCTAGGATATCCGATTCAAATCTGTAAACCTCCATATTAATATAACGCTTTGCCCCGGCTATGGCTTCAAACATCGAAGGGAAAGTCTCCTTACCGTCAATCAGAATGTTTACCTTATTATATTCAGTAAGATACGATTTATTATTATTAAGCATTAATTTGATTAGATGCTCTTTCTCTTTCACTTTTTCACTTGCATCCGACAGTCGTTCATGAAGTGTAATTACCTGGAAGTCTGCAATTTTGCTTAGCTGTTCAGCATCGAGAATACTCTTATGGGAGAATATTTTTTGTTTCCGGTAATTCTGGCCGAATAAGAGATAAAAAATTATTCCGGCTACTGGTATAAGGAGAACAACCATCAC
Source organism: uncultured Rikenella sp. (assembly GCA_964541495.1). GTDB lineage: Bacteria > Bacteroidota > Bacteroidia > Bacteroidales > VadinHA17 > LD21. The sequence continues at coordinate 1,012 of CAZIRN010000242.1, forward strand.
CCAAGAAAGAGTTTTGTATGGCGTCCTGTTCTGGAAAATAATAATAAAACAAACGAATACAACTGTAATAATGTAGAGGCCTGTTAATACATTTCCCAGACTTGGTAATCCTGTTAGAAAAATAGTCATTTAGTAAAGCAAAACATTGTAAAAATAAAAAAACTCTCTCAAAAGAGAGAGTTTTTTATTTTGAATGCTTCATTTAAAAAATAAGACCAACGCTCAGTATTAATGATGGCTGGCGATGGTCGAGCTTGAAAGTCTGGCCGCCAATGTTTACTGCATCTCCGAATTTACCGCTGAGGCTGCCACCATATCGTGCATCAAATGTAAGTTTTTTAAGAAGATCAAATCCTATACCTGCCTGGAATCCGAAAGTTGCGTTTCTGTACAATTCATCAAAATCCGGATCTTCAACCAGCGCTTTTGGCGAGCCTATCATTATATCGGCTGCAGGGCCTGCATTAATCCTGATAGGTCCAAGTTTAAAGCCAAGAAGAACAGGTATTTCAATCTTGTTAAAGGTCTGTTTCTTAAGTTCAGTTGTAGAAACAGTTTTTACATTATATTCATAAGTATTAGAAGCAAAAACTGCTTCGGGCTGAATATAAATACCAAGAAGAGAAAGGCGCAGAAAAAGACCAGCATGGAATCCCCACGCAGCATTTTTCATAGCCTCTATAGTTGTTGTGCCGCTAGTAAGGTTATAGGTGGGCACGTCAGCCGTTGTGGCGCCTGCCTTCAAACCAAATTTAATCTGTGAAAAAATCGGAGTTGAAAAAAGAAAAACAAAAAGAATAATCAAAAACCTTTTCATAGTTATACTTTTAAGTTCGACTTGAGAAATTAATCAGATATATAACGTGAAACATTATAAAAAGGTTGCTTAAATGAGTAATTTATTATGGATGATTGAATGATTGAATGATTGAATTTGCTTTCTGAAGTATTAATAAATCCGAAGGCTCTGAAGGTAATCTTTAATGTCTATAAGCTTTTTATTTCGTTTAACGGCATAAATTTTGAGGATTATTAATAAAATAAAAGGTATGAGAAATATTTTGTGTGTAATCATAATAAGTGCTATCCTGTTACCGGCCTGTTCTGTATCAAAAAAAACTTCATCGGCAGGTTCGGGTTCGTCAGGTGAAAAAAAACTTGCAGAACAGCCAGATATCCGTAAAGCTATAGAATCGAGAAAATATGTTATAATGGTTGACAGGATTATACCAACCAGAGGTAATCCTGTTGAACTGATACCCAGAAATAATTTCATAATAATAAACGGCGAACTGGCATCAATAAGTCTGGCATATCTGGGTCGCTCATTTGGAATAAGACAGATAACTGGAATTAACGTTAACGGTCATACCGGCAGATATGAAATGAGAACAGATGATAAAAAAAGTGTTTACAGAATAAATATGGAAGTAGTTAAAGATAATGACAAGTTCGACTTATTTATGTCGCTTGGAGCCAACGGTTACTGTTCTGTGTCAATCACTAATCCGTATATAGAAACGGTGAATTATCATGGCACAATAGTTCCGCTCGAAGATTACAAGTCACCTGCCGCTCCGCCAATGAAATCCATAATGTAATCAGGCCTTTTAATATCAGCGCTTACAGATATTCGAGGTATTGAAGATTCTGTTTCAATTCAATGTAATCCTCATCTTTTTCACAGTAACCGTATTCAAAACAGTAGTTATACTTCACCCCATCTTTTGTTTCGATAATGTGTGTGAAAAAATTAAAATTATAACCAAGTGCAAACAGTGCATCTTTATGGAGAACCGTTTTCCCTTCATTATAAAGATCGCACAGAATACGTCTGTTTTTTCTTAACAATCCGTGAACATTCCGCACATAATTATTACTGTCGCGGTTTAGTCTGTTATTGTAATTATTCCGACACTGGTCGGAACAAAACTTCTTATCTGAACGTCCACGGATAATTTCGCCGCAATCGAGACATTTACGTTCCACAGTTGTAAAGTTTTGATAAAGATATAAAAAAACATTTTCAAACGAATAGAAATGATTATAAATAAGTTTTAAACGTCTATAATTGATTAAAAACCGACACCCCTGATTACTCCATTTTAAATTTGATGTAATAAATTTTATTAATGTATTATTTAAAAATTACAGTCATGAACAAGTTAAAAAACAGAGTACAATTAATCGGTAATCTGGGTCATGATCCGGAAACCAAGACACTTGAAAGCGGGAAGAGAGTGGCACATTTTACTTTAGCCACAAGTGATTCGTTTAAGAACGGCGACGGCCAGAAAGTTACTGAAACTACCTGGCACAACATTGTTGCATGGAACGGCCTTGCTGATTTTGCAGGAAAATACCTTAAAAAAGGCGGTCAGGTTTGTCTCGAAGGAAGATTGTCGTATAGAAGTTACGAAGACAAGACTGGGGTTACTAAGTACATAACCGAAATAATTGCCGACGAACTTTTAAGCCTGAGCAAGGCAAAATCGTCCGAGGCCTGATCACGATGTAAGTCCAGCTTTATTTTCACAGGCTTCCACGCTGCATTTCGAGTGCGATAGAGGGTTGTTGAATGAATCGCAACCCTCTTTTATTGCTTCCCTTTTTCCGCTGACTACCCCTAAAACATAATATATTTATTTGTTTT
>CAZIRN010000243.1:0-3644 GCA_964541495.1 uncultured Rikenella sp.
GCTTCTAAATTTTTTTCCGCGTCTCTTCATATCATCCAGTTTCTTCATAACCTGTTCCAGTAAATCTCGGGCAGTTTCAACTTCAACTCCGGCTTTACGGGCAAGGGTTTCAATATCGGGCTTACGACCGGCATTGATTTCTGGCATAGCCATCGCAAACAGGCGGTTGAGCTTGTTTAATTGTTCATTATCTTCGACGGGTTGTTCCTTTATAAATAAAGAATCATATTCATTTAGTATGATTTTCTTTTTCAATATATTACCTGCTGTAACTATCATAGATGTGTTCACACGGATATCAGGTTCAGTAGAAAGATTGTAGCCGTAACTGTTCAGGCGGTTTACAAGTTCGGTAAAACCACGATCGGTCATTGAATGTAGTCGCAGTACTTTCTTTTTTTCGTCGTAATATGCCATGGAAAAATGAGGAGGGCCAGCCCACCTTTTTAGTGAAAGCCTGTAAACATCGCCGGCATATTCAATTTTAAAATTTTTGTCAAAGCCTTTTGGATCAAATGAATAAAAATCATATTCAGCAGCAACCTCCACTATCTGATCATCTTTGTGGAAAGTTAAAGGATAAACAGAACCGGATAAAAGCATCATGTAGGGAACAGGGTTTTCTTCGACATCGTCCATGACGTCATGGCCGTTCTCTATCCATTTGTCTGGCTGCAACTCGGTAGCGAAAAAGAAAATATCATCGGGCTGAAAACTCTGGTAAGCACCAATAGGACCATAACTTTGCCAGCATTCTCCATTGTAACCTATAAGGTTAAACCATAATAGGATTCTTTGCTCACGGTTAATATCGGCTATGCCCGGTGAGTAAAGCAAAAACGATTCGTCTGTAAATACGTCTTCCATCTCAAAAAAATGTTCGGCAGGTTTGCCGGTTATTGCACTGAAGCTGAACTTCCATGGGTGGGAGGCAAGCTGGAGCAGATAGTCTCGGTCATGCTGATTGAGACGCTGCACAGCACTGTGGTTCAGGTAATTTTTGATTAATCCGTCTCTTTTAAAGATTTTGTGGATTATGTATTGCATTATGAACATGTTAATCCAGCCATCCTGAAATTCCTTTGTAATATGCCGGTAGGGGGTAAAACGCATGTTTACTTCGGTACCGCTTTTTGGGATTTACAACATTGTACAACAAAAAATCTTCCACCACACGGCTAAACATCTCACTGTTGGCGATGCAGGTGTCTTTTATAGTTTTGAAATCTTTCATGAGCGAAAGGTATAATTTTTTAATTGACTATAGGTTTTTCTTTAATAATGAATTCAAAGTAGCCTGAATCAGTTTCTTATATTGCCGTTGAAATTTTACTATAAAACTCGGCCAGTGACCTGGCACGTGTCGCGGCTCTGTAATTGGTCTTCACAGAAGTTGCCGACTTACCACCACATCTTAAACGGCTTATATTCTTCCATACCTAATAAATGTTTTGCAAGTTTATAACATTCCAGTTTTACAAGGTGTTTATAACTTACGCTTCTTTTGAGCGAACGGTGCTGGATGGTTTCGTTCAGTCTTTCTTCAAACGACTGCACGTAAATTTTCCTGCCCTTTTCGTTCAGCAGGCATTTGTTCAGTTGCCTGTCGAAATGCTTTTCCTGTATTTCTTTCTTGTTCAGAACTTTAAATATCACACGGTCAACCAGTATGGGTTTAAATATCTCGGCCAGGTCGAGCGCCAGCGAATAGCGACGCTCGCCAGGCGTATGCAGGTAACTTAAAGTGGGTTCCTGATATCATTTTTTGTTGTTTTTTTGTGACCTTCCATCGTCGTCAGACCTGGAAGTGTCAGTAATAAAGGTTAAAATGTTCCATCAGGCAAAATATAATCATAATTTTCGCTTCCGACATTTTTTTCAAGGGTATTAATTATCTTTTTAAAATCGTCATAAGGGCCGGCAACATATAATGGTTTACCGTTATATCCGAACTCTATTTCGTCTATCCCGTCATCTATCAGGCTGGGATCAAGCAAATGTCCGGTAATTTCGAAATCTTTTGCAGCCGAAAATCCAAAAGTTTCGGCATAATCTATAGCCCCGTAAATTAAATTATGGGCAAAATTGAGATCACATTTAACCATGAAGTGTTGATGATTGAGCTCCTCCAGAAAATCGTTGAAAGCTATATCGTCTAAAGCAAATTTATAAGTAGTATCTTTTAATCCGAGGCAATATGTATCGACCAGGTACATTCCGGCGATTAATTTTCCAGACGGCATTTTTTTACTTACCAGGACGGTTGCCATACCTTCCTCTTGCCAGTTTTCGTTCACAAAGCAGTCATGGAAGGTAAGTTGATGGCCTTTTGTAATAATGTATTTCTCAGGTGAAAGTTGATTTTGTTTTTGCATTGGATTTGTATAAGTTAAATCTTATATTCTCTTGACCAGCCTTCTTTTGAAGCTATCTTTTTCAACTGGCTGTCAGGAAAAGCATGCACGCATTTTTCCAGAATTTGTTGTGTTGAAAAATTTGGATCGGATTTTATGTATAATTCATCTTTCCAGCTTTTATGGATTATACAATCCCGGTTTTGCACGGAAAAAACCGTTTGAATATGAATTTGCGTGTATGTGTTTGCCATAATGTTTTGAATTTCGTTTAATAATATTTCGTCCCTGACGGGGCCTAATGTCGAAACGGGTAATTTGTTTCTACCGATATTTCATCCCTACGTGGCTACTTTTATTGTAACGTTCCATAGCAAAAATTAAAAAATACACCACGAAAGGTAAAGGAATTTTGGGCTTAAAACATTATAAATAAAACAACTTAGCATTTATAATTTGTTTACAATTTTTATTAATTTTTCATTCCTGAAGGTGTTGATTCTATTGGTTCTGGTTTTATTTCAGTCCCGTCAGGGATGTTATATTGGTAGAATAATGTTATTCATACATTTTAATAAGTGCCGTCAGGTACGGTATAATTAATACCGGCGTGTTTTCCGTATTTTTTTACTTTCCCAAACGGCAGCATAGGGTTAACTGTGTTAATTTTTCTTATTGCATATAAAAGAACAAAAAAATTTATATTAGGTTTTCTTTCCATTGAATAATAGTATATGGTTTTTTATTACTTAAGATATATTTCGAAATAAATGTTAAAAAATATTTTCAACTTCATCAAGTATCAACCCTGTTTTATCATCATATTTCCCAGGAATTAAAAAAATTGATTTAGATTTATCTTTTGAAACTATTAATTCTACACTTCCTGATTTTTTCCAAGTGGGTATGCTCAATGTGAATTGATTTAATCCGCCTTCGCGTAAAGCTTCGGCGGATGCGAAGGTCAGGTAAATTCCTCGGTGCTTGCACCGAAAGAGAGTCCAGAGCTTGCTCTGGGGTACATACCATTTGATTTATTCCTTCATTTAATCTGACAGAAATAAAATCAAAGTTTCTATGTGCGTGCCTATCAAATGTTTCTTCATAACCATCTATGGTAGCAAAGGTCGGCATTCTGTAAATAAGTCCATCTGTCTCTTTTGTATCTGGTTCGGAATTTCCGGTAAATCGTTCTTCGGGTATCCAGAAGAAGTGCCTGTAATTGGCATCTTTTTTTGTTTTGCTTAATGAAACAAATTTGATTTCTCCCTGATAAACAATCCAGTCTTC
>CAZIRN010000244.1:0-3634 GCA_964541495.1 uncultured Rikenella sp.
TATCGCAGGGTCATAAAGCTCTTTCTACAGGGCAGGGAGCGGAACTCATGAGTCGTATTAATAATGAAACACTTTCACTAAATGATATTTTAACTGTTTTTGAAAATAAGACTGCCGCTGCTTTCAGAGTTTCTCTTCTTTTGGGAGCTATTGCCGGTGGCGCAGACGAAAGAACTCTCAGAGCTCTGGATCAGTTCAGCTCTCTGATAGGACTTGCATATCAGATAAAAGATGACCTTGAGGATTTTACAGTAGAAAACCGCGTCGTTTCTTTCGAAAATCCGTCTATATGGATTTCTTTGCTGGCTGAAAAAGTTAACGGCGATGTAAAGCTCATGAGGAAGGCGTTTCTTCAAAATGACATATCCCAGCTACAAAGCCTTATGGAAAAATATATGATACGTGATTCAATAACAAACCTTCTCAAAGAATTCCTGCATAGAATTGATTTATGCCTGAGCAACCTTCATAACATAGGTCTAAAACTGGCTTTGCATGAGATTGTGGGAAAAACCTTCAATGAATATATCTAAGCTACTTAATTTGCCACAAATGCAGACTTTCAAAGAAAGAAGTCTGGAAAGAACATTGAAGAAATCTTTGAACATAATGGAACCTTATGCTGTGGAAAGCCTGAAAAGGTATATAAGAAGTTCCCAGGCTCCATCGGGTGGATTTATTGACAAAGCAGGTAAGGCCGATATTTATTATACATTATTTGGTTATTTTCTCGCTGAGGCTCTTGGATTAGAAGAAATTTTATCTTCAGTTGCAGGATTTATTGAAGTAGAAATCAGACAATCCATTCCTTCAGGAGTGAATTTATATTGTGAAGCTATTTTAGCTGCCAAATCAGGTAGAAAAAAGTTATTAAGTAAATCTTTAAAAAAAGAGATTAAGTCTGCAAAGGATATAAAATTGAGCAAGCAACCTGTTTATGAAATTTTTATACGTCTTTTGACCTGTTATTACCTGAATGATTGCAGAGGATTTTACCGGTTAAGAAAACAATTACCGGAGTTGGACAAAGACGTTTCTCTTACATGTCCGGTAATTTCAGCTATGCTGGTTATTCGACAATGCTTTAATTTACCGATAGATAGGTTACAAAAAAATGTGATGTTATATTATAATAATCATGGAGGTTTTTTTGCCGGCCGTGGAACAACATTGCCGGATTTATTGTCAACGGCTGTGGCATTATATGCATTGCAGTTTTCAGGCGCCGATTTGAGTATTATAAAGTCTGATTGTATGGGTTTTGTTGGCTCCTTGTATCGTAACGGAGGTTTCTATGGAAATGAGCTTGACATGGAACCCGACATTGAATATACATTTTATGGATTACTTGCTCTTGGAGCATTAGCTGAATGAGATGGACAACCACGAAGCAATATTCAATAAATATATTTCTTTACGCGATCGCCTTCTGGAAGAAAGGAACCAGGGAGGATTCTGGAGTGGCAGACTGGCTACAAGTGCTTTGGCAACGGCTGTGGCGATAGTTAGCCTTAAAGTTGCTGGAAAAGAAACTGACCGGGAACGTATTGATTTGGGATTTAACTGGTTGTGCCGAAATATCAATGCTGACGGAGGTTATGGAGATACGCCGTGTTCGGTAAGCAACGTAAGTACAACACTACTTTGCTATGCCGCGATACGCTATTGTCAGACAGGTGATAATGGATTACCGGTAATTCAGCGTATTGAAGCCTGGCTTGGCGAAAAGGGGATAACTTTCAGTCAGGAGACAATTACCGGTTCGATTTTGAATTTCTATGGGAAAGATTATACATTTTCTATACCAATTCTTTCGATGCTTATTATTTGTGGCATAATTCCACCTTCATCAGCACGAAAGATTCCAAAACTGCCTTTTGAACTTGCACTTTTACCGCCCTCTTTTTATCGTTTCTTTAATCTGCATGTTGTTAGTTATGCACTGCCTGCACTGATAGCAGTGGGTATTTATCAATTTACATTACGCAAAAGGGGTGGTTTGCATAATATATCCTTCAGGAGATTTTTTGTTAAACCGGCTATTAATAAGTTAAACACTCTTGTTCCTCCGAGCGGCGGTTTTCTGGAAGCCTCACCTCTTACGGGTTTTGTTTCCATGTGTCTTATTGCGGCTGGCGTGCCTGAAAATTTAACTATAAGGAAAGGAATTGAGTTTTTGCGAAAACAGCAACGTGAAGATGGCGGATGGCCTATCGACACCGATCTGTCAACATGGGTTACAACACTTTCAATTAAGGCCCTTGGGAGTGATATTTACGAGTTATTAAGTGAAAATGAGATTAATATTTTGAGGAATCATTTGCTCGGGCTGCAATTCAGGGCAAAGCATCCATTTAACGGAGCTAAACCCGGCGGCTGGGGATGGACAGGCTATTCGGGTTCAGTACCTGATGCGGACGACACATCTGGCGCAATACTGGCACTACTTGAAATCTGTTCGGGAAGCAAAGAAGAGATAATAGCTTTACAAAACGGATACAGATGGCTGATAGATATCCAGAACAAAGACGGCGGGTTTCCAACCTTTTGTAAAGGATTCGGTAAGCTGCCCTTCGACAGTAGCTGCGCCGATATTACCGGACATTCAATTTTAGCATTGTTAAAAACGGCAGAACAGTTTAATAGCAAGTTATCGTCTGAATTATTGAAGAAAATAGACAAAAGCGTGTTAAGGGCAAAAGAGTATCTGGTAGAAAATCAAAGGACAGACGGCTCATGGGTGCCGTTATGGTTCGGTAATCAGTTGACAGATGACAAGACGAATCCTGTTTACGGCACTGCAAAGGTATGTACTTATCTTAGTGATTGTATGGCTTTCAAGCGACCCGAATCCGATTTTTTGCATGAGCTTGCACAACTTATTGCAAAAGCTCAAAGTTTTCTGATTTCACAACAGAATAATGACGGGAGCTGGGGTGGTGGAAAGGGTATCCCCGGTACAATAGAGGAAACATCGCTGGCCATTTGTGCTTTGGCCACTGATCATAAAGAAATCTGTACAAAGGGGCTTCGATGGCTTGAAAGACAGGATAAGATTACCCCTGCACCTATAGGCCTGTATTTTGCAATGTTATGGTACGACGAATACCTTTACCCGTTAATCTTTTATACAGAGGCATTAAGAAAATTTTTTGATTTTCAATCCGGTTAGTAAGGTAGTTGATATTGATTTAACCGATGCAAAATTTATAAATCCTGGTTGTATTTATCTTAGTCCGGGTTTAGCATATTATCCGAAAAAAGTAAAAATGGCAATTTGGTTTGTTTAAAAATTTGTTTTATATACATACATATATATAGATATTTAGATATATAAATAATAGTTAAGAAAAATAATCATTTAGTAAGAAGAAAATTTGAGGTTAATCTATAAAATAATAGACAACCTCGATAGAGGTAACGCTGAAAAAATCATTTTTTTGCTAAATTGCGATAAAATCAGGAAATTCTGTTTTAAGTATTTCAAAGAATGAAATATCCATTGGTTGAAAATGAACGTCTGCTCGTAAGGAATTTATCAAAGGGTAATATTATTGCATTTAATACCTTATTCAGGGCCTACAGCGGACGTTTATACCGGTTTGCTTTCGGGTATTTGAAATCTGAGGCTGAA
>CAZIRN010000245.1:0-3627 GCA_964541495.1 uncultured Rikenella sp.
TGTTATTTACGGACGGAACAAGATAGATTCACTGTTCATCTCAGTATATAAGCCTTCGAATGAAACACCTTATCCTCCTTCAATGATATTGCCTGAAAGAAGTATCGTAACAAAACCCGACACTGTGGTTGCAATCCCATACTCGGATACTTTGCCGCTTATGCTTCCTCAAAGGGGTATTTTCCTGTTCAAAACGGCAAGAGACGTTAATGAAGGCTATACCATTTTCAATTTCGGTCAGGATTTTCCGTCAATGAGCAAGCCTGAAGAGATGATAAAACCGCTTGTATATCTTTTGCCTCAGGAAAAGACCGACAGCATGGTGGCCTCCCCTAAACCTAAAGTTGCACTCGACGAATTCTGGCTGAACTGCGGAGGAGGCAATGTCGAAAAAGCCCGCGAACTGATAAGGATTTTTTATACCAGAGCTACTTTTGCCAACTATTACTTTACATCATGGAAAGAGGGTTGGCGTACCGACCGCGGCATGATTTATATTATATACGGCCCGCCCGACAAACTATACAAATCGTACGAAAACGAAACGTGGGGCTATCGCAAACCTGTAGTCCGTTCAGGATGGGGAACAAGATATTCGGTAAAAGAAGACTATCTTTTCTTTACATTCAAAAAAAGAGACAATGTATTTTCGGATAACGATTTCTATCTGAGCCGAAGTGAAACACTGGTCACATTCTGGGACAAGGCGGTACAGTCGTGGAGGAAAGGTATAGTTTTCAGACTCGACAATCCCGAAGAAATTTAATAGATGACCAAAGAAACCTCACTCATTTATGGCCTCCGTCCGGTAATTGAAGCTATACGGGAAGGAAGAGATATTGATCGCATTCTCATCAGGCACGGACTTCAGGGTCAGATTTATCATGAACTGATGGAGGAAATAAAAGCTCATGAGATACCTTACCAGTTTGTGCCTGTTGAAAAAATAGATTTTCATACAAAGAAGAACCATCAGGGTGTTCTTGCATTTATTTCTCTTATCGAATACCAGGAGATCAATAATATAGTGCCGGCAATCTATGAAAAGGGAGAGGAACCTTTTATTATTTGCCTCGACGGTGTTTCGGATGTCAGAAACTTTGGAGCAATTGTCAGGTCAGCCGCCTGCATGGGTGCACATGCAATAGTAATTCCTGATAGAGGTTGTGCAGGCATTACTGCCGATGCGATAAAGACGTCGGCCGGAGCGCTTGCAGGCTTTCCTGTCTGCAGAGTCAAAAGTTTAATCAAAGGTGTTAATTTCCTGAAAGAATCAGGTTTAAAAATAGTGTGCGCTGAAGAAAAAAACGGAATAATTGTTTACAAATCAGACCTTACAGGCCCGGTTGCAGTAATAATGGGCTCTGAAGAGCGCGGTATAAGAAAGGAGGTGCTTGCATTAGCCGACGTGAAGGTAAAAATTCCTATGACCGGCCCGATAGGCTCTTTAAATGTTTCGGTAGCCGCAGGAATACTCCTTTATGAAATTTCCAGACAGAGAAGTCAGGCTAATTCCTGACGAGACTATACCTTCTCTCTAATCACTTCAGCAGTTATTCCCCTTGAACGAAGGCCTATCTTCATCTGTTCCATCGTCGCTCTGGGGCCGCTTTTAATCTGGCAGCTTCCTTTGTTATGAGCAATAACGGCACACTGTCTGGCTTGCATATCATCATGGCCGCATACTTCAACAAGCGATTTTATGACATGCTCAAAAGTGTTCACATCATCATTGTACAATACAAGTACAAATTTTTCATCAGCCGTGCTTTCAGACTTTTTTCTGCGAGGGTCTTCTTCTTCCATATCAATATTCCTCAAAAAGTTTTCTTGCCAATTCGACCGGAATTTCTTTAACTCCAAGGTATGCGGTAACCCTTGCATCCCTGTATCCGTTCCTTATTAACAAATTAGCATATTCCGATGCGCTTTCGAAACTCAAAAATACACCCATTAAATAAATATTTTCTTTTTTCTCATTAACCAGAACGTCAAACTGTTTTCCTGAGGCAAGTTTTTTCATCTCTTCAACCTGCTCTTTAGGTAAAGGTTTTAGCGATCTGGTGATTTCCACACGAAAAACAAGAGTGGGAGGCACTGTATCGCGTTCAACAACCTCCTGCCGCGAAGTTTCAAAAAGCGGCTTTGAACTCCATTCTTTTTCGAGAATGGCAGCTTTATCCATCGAAACCTGCTTCCCGTCCATCAGCGCAACAATAAACGCATCTTTGAACCCCAGCGACCTTACTTTCAATAATGCCGACGATGCATCGGATGCCTTACGGAAAATACCTGCATAATATATAGTGAGATCCGAACCTTCATTTCTGAAACCCTGAACAGGAAACAATCCCTTGAAATATGACGGGGGAACAGGATTACGGAATATTGCAATTTGCACACGGTAAACCAGACCTTTCGGAACATCAGGATTTATGGGAATACTATAATTGGACTTGAAATCAGGTTTTTCTATTATTTCAAATTGAGAAAAAACAGGAATTTTACTTTCAGTTTTTTTTACAGGTTCTTTTGGAGCGGCAAGAATAATCGCATAATCCTTTTTGGGTTCAGGCTGAACATCCTTTACCTTATTTGCTTTTTTTTCTATCAAAAGCTCCCAAAGCATCGAATCTACCTCGACAGGTGCATATTCCTTTTCGCTGGTATCGGAAAGCTCATTAACTATTCCTGAACCTCCATTAACAGAATTTTTCAATTCCGTTTTTTCATCATTTGCCGCCGGCATATCAGATTCGCTTAAGTCGTTTTTTCTTAATTCAGCAACAATCTTGCCTTCTCTGTCAGTTGACTGTTTAATAAAAGCAGGTACATCCATTTCCCTTGCAGTTTTTTTCCCTGCAAGTTCCGTGAACCTGTTATAGGATAAAATAGCTTCTTCGAACATGCCGCATAACTGCTGTGCCCTGCCGAGCCAGAACCATACATCGGACGGAACAGGCTTTATAGCTCCCGATGTTTCTGCAGATTCCTTTAATAGATTTACAGCTTCCTCAGGATCCTTTTCAAGTTTCACCAGACAAACGCCACAGTAATATTTGTAAAGCGGATCTTTGGGATAAATGGAAAGAAGCTCCTGAAACTGTTCATAAGCCTGCTCATACTGCCCGTTGTTGAAAACTTTTATTGCCGATTGCATCGAGGGCCGGCCACCGGATTCCTGCGAATACAGTACATTGCCGAAAATAATCAATGGCATTAATGCCATGAACAGAATCCTGATTCCGGCATAAAAAGAAGGTCTTGTATCTGACCATCTTAATTGCATATAAAAATATTTTCTTTGATAGTTATACCGGTTAAAATTTTTTATGGATGATTTATTGTTAATAACAATTATATCCTTTTCTTTATTATCCGGTTCAAACTTCGTAATTTTACAGATAAATACAAAAATAACAAAATTTTCGAAAAAACCTGATAAGTTTTACAAAAGCTCTGATTTAAAGGAAGAAATATTAACAGCAATAGAATTTAATAGTTACCTGGCACTGCTTGACTAAAAATTTTAAAATTGATCCAAATATAAACTGGAACAATAAATAATAAAGAGTAACTAATCAGTCTCTTTTATAATCGGCGATTACATTTAAAGCCTGTAAAACA
>CAZIRN010000246.1:0-3611 GCA_964541495.1 uncultured Rikenella sp.
AGGGTTTTTAAGAGACGAGGGTTGGCCTGGGCCAACCCTCTCTTTTTTTCTAACATAACAAGTATTCTTTTTCAAAAACTTCGCAAATTTTTAGGATTCCATTTATCAGGAGGCCAATCGTATCACAGCTGATAATAAATGACTATGGTTTTTGCAGACTCAATGTTATAGACCGAAAATATAGGGGTATATTATTATTATCTTTCTTTTCAATATTTCAATACCTTAATAAAGGCATACAAAAATTTCGAAAAGTTATTTTATTTTTCAAAAATATATTATTTTTGTTTGTATTGTTTTGTAATTATATGATCCTGGGTACAAGAGGCAGAAACTCATAATTCTTTTTATTCAAAGGTAGAATTCAATGGATACAATCTTTCCTTCCAATTCTCCACTCGATGACTATGACGATGCTTCATTATGGAAAGCTTTTAAAGACGGAAATAAAATAGCTTTCGAAAGCTTATATCGTCGTTTTTTTAAAGCCCTGCTGAAGACGGGGCTTCTGATATGCAATAGCAAGGAGCTTGTGATGGATTGTATTCATGATTTGTTCGTAGATTTATGGAAAAGCCGAAATAACCTTGCGGTACCTTATTCTGTGAGAGCATATCTTGCAAGTTCCTTGCGCAGGAGGATTATCAGATGTCTGGCCCGCACGGTAAATAGTACTTATATGGTAACAGGAGAGAAAAATGTTTCTGAATCGCCTGAGGAAGTATTGGTTGCTACGCAGATGCGCCATAAAAGGGAATATTATCTTTCGAGGGCATTTGACTGCCTTACCCGGAGGCAGAAAGAAGCTATATTTCTTAAGTTTTTCGTAAACCTTGATTATTCTGAAATATCTTACAGAATGTCCATCAGCAAAGAGTCGGTTTACAATCTTATTTCAAAAGCAATTGATAATTTACGTATTGAACTTTCCTCCACGCCATTGCGGGATCTAAACAGAATTTGACTGATAATCACCGGCAATAACAGTACCGGGAATACCGGATAATTTCCCCTACGTTTTAGCATTTAGGGAAGTATCTGTTTCCGGAAGGAAGAAACTTCCATAATCAAATGAAAGTTTTGGTCGGTTTCAGCGCTGCTCATACCTTCTTTCTTAATTTCTCCGCTTCCGGAGGCAAGCCGAAGCACTGTTCTTATGGAAGGGGAGGTTCCATAAACTGATTGTCCCAAAAGATCAGAAATATGGGTTATTTGGTCCGGATTATTGTTATCATAGAGGCACCAAATACCGAGGATATGATTCATAGAAGGATAGTCCAGATGGTTCATAGTATATTGAATAATGGAATCCCTTATTGCTGATGCTTCTTTTTTATTTCGGAGCTGTTCATGGCATAAAACAATGAGATAGTCCTGCAATCTGGTGTCTGGTTCGAATGGTTTTCCCGACCCAAGATTTTCAGGCCATTCTTTCGATTTTTCGAACAGACGGATGGCCTGCAAATATTGTTTTTTATGCATTAGTTCCATACCCCATGAAATGTATGCCTGCTCATAAATTTCTTTCCCCTGGGAAGCCCCTTCAAACGGTAAAATATGTATGGTATTCAGAATGGTAATACAGTTTTTAAATTTCTTGTTAAGCAGGAGAGATTTTGCGTACTGTAGCCCAATTGTGTAATTCTGCTTAAACAAGGAATAGGCTCTTTCTGAAGCTTGCAATTCTTTAGTATAGTTTCCCATGCTTTCAAACAACCCAATAAGTCGATTCCAGGCCCTCCATTCTCTTGAATCCAAAGCAATAGCCTTTTCGATGTCTTTTTCAGCAGCATCCGGATCAGATGCTTTCAATAAATCGGATCTGAGAAGATAAAAAGGAGCAAAATCAGGCATCTGAGCGCACGATTTCAATAATTCTACTGCTTCTTTATCTTTCTGGAGTGCAAGATAATTAAGCGCGAGAAAGTACTTGAACTTCCAGTGGTTGCTTACGGAGATTACCCATTTAAGCACATTCATTGTCTCCGGCCTGTAAGGAAAAACAAATGCTGGTGAGTTTTTTTCTACAGTCAGAATCAGTGACGGATCTTTTCTGAGAAACGATTTCCAGATAAGAATTAACGGGTGATCCGGGGCATATTCCAGAGCGCATAATGCCTCATCGGTTAAGCCTATAGAATAATAGGTCAGCGCTATTTCCAGAAAAGTCTGGAAGGCAAATTCATTGGTGATGGTTGACATAAATGAGTTCAGTCTTTCACTGGACGGATTAAGTAACCATAATTCAAAGTCTGCTAAATGATACAGCGGAAAGTATTTCTTGATTGCTGCAAGGACATTGTAAGCGGAATCAGTCTTTCCCTGATGGCGGTATACAATAGCAAGTAATTCCAAGGCATTTAGATTTAAAGGATTTGCCATCAGAGACTTTCGGGCATATTTTTCACAAAAAGCATAATTTTTTAATATGAATTCTATTGCAGCCATCTGTTCGTATGATGAGGCTCTATATTCCATTGAACGCGCTGACCATCCGAAGGATTCGAGTGCATTCACATAATCATTTTTTGCCTGGTATATTAATCCTGCACAATAATTTGCTCCCGGGTGATAGGTGTCAATCTGGAGGGCACGATTAACAAAAGTTAATGCTGAGTCATAATCACACCTGCGGATGTAGAACATCGCCAGGGCTTCCATTGCTGGAATATGCATTGGATCCCTGGCAAGGCATTCCAGAAAATGATTTTTTGCGTTTGCGTAATTGCGCGATTTCATTGCCTCCATCCCAGCCTGATAAAAATAAGATGGGCTTTCTTCATCCGTTTTGATGCTCCTGATAAATGGCCTTTTCAGCTCGGTTGACGTTAATGAAGAATATTCAAGATCCATCCCTTCCACACGTATATCAGTAATGGAATCCATTTCGGTTGATACATTTGTAATAAAAACTTCCATGGGTTTCATTTCCAGTTCCTGCGAAAACAATATTTTACTGGGAGTGCTGACAATCAGTTTGCCTTTTGCATACGAAAGAGCATTGATTCTGATTTCATAATTGTCCTTTCCCTTTACAACATGCAGTATCCCATATGGTGAGACATCCGTGATCCCTCTCGTTTTTTTTACCGGAAACCAGATATCAGTCCATTGATCGGCGGTCTGAGGAGAGAATCCCATTTGTGTAATTGGCGTTTTTATATAGGCTGACGGCTGATACTGGTTAAATGTTCTGCCCGATTGAAATTCAATGTACTGCCCATCATAATCGGTGAGCAGATCTTCCCAAATACCTCCGCTTCTGGCCAAAGACCACAACCAGAGCTTTTTTCCGGGCATTTCGTCATATAATGACCAGTGACCAAAACCAAAGTCAGCAAAGTGGTAATATCCTCCGAAAAAGGACTTGTATATACCCACAACATGGTAGGATTTGTCATTACCAAAAGCATTATCGGTGTATTTTGACAAATTGCGCCCCTTTTTGTCAAAAGGCCAGGCATTAGCTTGTCCGTCGTGGTCCAGATACAGATTTCCCGGATAATAAAATTCAAGGTCTTTTCCTGCCGCAGCTGCTGCATTCATCCAACTGTAGTAAGACTGTGGGATTGAAGTATGGTTGTACCAGGTACTTCTTGTCTCAAAGTACG
>CAZIRN010000247.1:0-3591 GCA_964541495.1 uncultured Rikenella sp.
TTCCCTGCAGTAATTCCAAAGCGCAGAGTGGCGGGCAGCATGGTGGAATCATTCGATGTCGAGCTATAATGTGACAACGTATCGGGTGAATATGGAGAATACTCATAAACCGAATATCTCTCCTTTAATATTTCAAAATCCGATTTATAATATTTTGAAGATGTAAATGAGGCACCAGTTGTCAGGAAGTAATCCTTTTTGATATTTTCTGTGTACTGGATTCCATAATCAAAATTAAAGCCGCTGATTTTGAAATTTTCCGTGGAGCTCTGGTGGAATGAAGTCTGATAATCAGCAAACTCAAACTGGTTCAACCGTTCCAGACTGCCAAAAAGGAGATTGAAATTTAACCCTGCCGATAGATTCTTTGTTATTTCAATTCCTGTTCCGGCAAAAAAAGTCGTAATACTTCCTGAACCCTTATGTACTGAAGTATAATCTCCAGTTATCGGATTCCATTCGGGGTTGTTTTTTGTAATTGTTTCTGAAATGTAGTAATATCCATTACTGTAGGGAACAATGCCTGTGGCAGCGTATATTTTTTTGCTCAGAGGGAATCCCATAAGGATATGTCTGAAATTCATGTCGGTTGACGAATAACTGTTTTCTGCATCCTTAATTGTGAGAGAGCTGAGATCCAAACCCATGTCGAATACAAATGACGACGTGTCTAAACTGGTATATGAAGCCGGATTGGTGAATGTTATGGTATTGTTGTCACGTGTGGCTATGCTTATTCCGCCCATAGCCAGACTTCTGAATGTTCCGGGAGTATTTAATACTCCCAGGTTAAAACGTGCGTATGGAGAATTTATATTTTTCTGACCTGCTAATTTTGCAGTTGAAATTAGAAAAATTAAAACAATAAATGACACTATTTTATTTCGCATTGAATTCCAGAATATAATTAAGCCCTTCTAAAACCAGATCGGGGATATATATAACATTTTCATTGATTCTTTCCATAAGAAAATTTCCGTCGCCGCCTGTTATAATAAAAACTGAGTCTTTATAATTTTTATTAAACGCGTGAATATACTCATTTATTTCATAAACAACTCCGGTGATTACTCCTGCTTCGATAGCATCATGTGTATTGTTGCCGGGAAATGAAAATTTGCCTCGTGGTTTTACAAGCGGCAGTCTGGATGTAAACTGATTTAATGCTTTAAATCTCATTTCGATTCCTGGCGAAATATTCCCTCCTTTATATCTTCCGCTTATCAAAAAATCATAGGTAATAGCGCTTCCGGCATCAATAATAAGGCAATCTTTCCCGGGGAAAGCTTTAAATGCTCCTGCTATTGCTGCAATTCTATCGGTGCCGAGCGTTTCGGATGTTTCATAATCTACAGGGAAAGGAATGAGAGTTTTGTCCGACACTAAATGGATAAATGGAATATTCGTGCGAAGTATTTCCTTTAGGGAAGGTGGGATATCCCTTACAGAAGAGATAATAGCTTTTTCGATATTACGGTTTTTGATGAATTCAGTTAAGACCTCATTATCGTGCGTTTCGAGCCTTATTGAAGCCGTTTTGTTTTTCCCGCTGAAAATTGCAAGCTTAATTCCGGAATTTCCTATGTCAACTATGAGGTTCATTGGCTTTTTTACTTAAAAATTTTCGAATACGAAAAAATATTATGACAGATCAGAGTAAATATCTGAAAATTAAAGATTTTTAATAAGCACGGAGTGCACGGAGCTTGCACGAAAATTTTCATCAATAAAATCCGTGTTAACCAGTGTTCTCAGTGGTAAATCATTTAAAGTAAATAAATTATAAGTTGTCAATATCAATAATTATTGTCATAACGGAGCTCAAAAGTAATAAAAAGAGGGTTATGCCATAAAATTTCGGTCAGGAAAGTTGTTTCAATATCTGCATTGCATCGTCAACTGATTTTACGTTTGTAACGGTAAGAACCAGTTTCGAACCGTTCTGCTTCACTTTCATCCTGCCCGGGACTTTGTTTATTTTTGACATCACAGAGCCGAAGGCTTCACTATGGTAAAATAGCGAGTCGGGGTTGGAAATGAAATTTGCTATCATAATATTGTTTTTCAGGATTATTTTTTCCATCCCTATTTTCACAGCCGTCCATTTTATTCTTACTATTTCGAGAAGTGATTTTGCAGGAGGGGGCAGAGGTCCGAATCGGTCGGTCAGCCTCTTTTCAAATTCGAGTAAAGCTTCTTCTGTTTCAACTTCGTTCAATTCCTTATAAAGAGCAAGTCGTTCCGAGATATTCGATATATATTCATCCGGAAACATAATTTCGAAGTCGGTTTCGATTTGAAAGTCTTTAACGTATTGAAATGATTTATTTTCCGTGGGTGAAGGAGGTATAACGGAATTATCCGATATGCCTTCAGTTTCTTTTATTTCGGCAATAGCTTCGTTGAGGATTCGCCTGTAGGTTTCATATCCTATATCGGCAATGAAACCGCTCTGTTCACTTCCGAGAAGGTTGCCTGAGCCCCTTATGTCTATATCCTGCAGGGCAATATTGAATCCGCTTCCCAGTTCCGAAAACTCTTCAATAGCCTTGAGTCTTCGCTTTGCCTCAGTGGTAAGCGAGGAGAGAGGAGGCGCCAGCAGATAGCAGAATGCCTTTCTGTTCGAACGTCCGACTCTTCCTCTTAACTGGTGAAGCTCAGACAATCCGAAATGATGTGCGTCATTTATAAAAATAGTATTTGCATTTGGTATATCGAGCCCCGATTCGATAATTGTTGTGGCTATCAGCACATCATAATCGCCCCGAATGAAATCCATCATAGTGTCTTCTATGGTTCTGCCGTCCATTCTGCCGTGCACAACTGCGGTTTTTACATTAGGGCATAATCTTCCGATTAACTGCTGTATCTCATATATTGTATCAATTCTGTTATGAATAAAGAACACCTGACCGTTTCTGCTCACTTCATATTCAATGCCTTCTTTTATAATGTTCTCGTCGAAAACATGAAGTTCTGTAAAGATAGGCATACGGTTTGGCGGAGGGGTATTGATGATGGAAAGATCGCGTGCCCCCATAAGCGAAAACTGAAGAGTGCGGGGAATGGGAGTTGCGGTCAGAGTAAGAGTGTCAACGCTGGCTTTGAGTTTCTTGAGTTTTTCTTTTGCTGCCACTCCGAATCTCTGCTCTTCATCAATGATAAGAAGCCCGAGGTCTTTGAATTTTACATTGTTGCCTATAAGTTTATGAGTCCCGATTACTATATCTATCTGGCCGTTCGACAGTTTTTCGAGAATCTTTTTTTGTTCTGCAGGCTTTTTATGGCGTGTAAGATATTCGACATTGCAGGGGAAATCATGCAATCGTTCGCTGAAAGTCCTGTAATGCTGGTAGGCGAGGACCGTTGTAGGAACGAGCAGAGCCGTCTGCTTGCCGTCGGCGGCAGCTTTGAAGGCCGCCCGTATGGCAATTTCGGTCTTTCCAAAACCGACATCACCGCATACCAGCCGGTCCATAGGATGCGGCAATTCCATATCTTTTTTCACATCAATAGTAGTAGTGAGCTGATCGGGCGTATCTTCATACAGGAATGAAGCTTCGAGTTCCTGCTGGAGATATGAATCGGGAG
>CAZIRN010000248.1:0-3585 GCA_964541495.1 uncultured Rikenella sp.
AAAATATATAATTAACTGATAATCAGTATTACTTTACATTTTGTATCGGAAAGTAGTAGCCTGTCTGAATTGTGAATTTTATCCAGGAATTGTGCAAAATTCCGATAAACCGGAAAATCGCGAAGTTCACAAAAAGTGATTTTATTCACCACTGGTTACACGGGTTCGCACGGAGGATTCTGAAATGAAATCCGTGTCAGCCAGTGTGTTCCGTGGTGAATCTTTTCGGGCCTGATTAGGTAGATTTAATGGAACGCTGATTTCCGCGGATTTTTAAGCGCGGATTTTATCGAACTAACCGGCGTTAATCAATACAAAATCTATTAAAGGTTTTTATTCCTTTTCTTTGTTATAATTTTTTTTCTTTTCTTTAAAAATAAAAATCTTATTATGGAACAGAAATATATTCAATTTGAAGTGCTTGAAAAATTAATGGTCGGCTTGCTTATGAAAGCCGGCATTTCTGAAGAAGATGCACGGATTGTTACAGAAGTTTTGCTGCAGGCCGACAAACTCGGAATTGATTCCCACGGTGTAAACCGGCTAAAGCCGATTTATCTCGACCGTATTAAAGACGGCATACTTAATCCAATAACAAACTTCGAGATTGTAAGAGAGGGGCCCACCACTGCCGTGATTGACGGTCATAACGGCATGGGCCATGTGATATCATACAAAGCCATGAACCTGACAATAGAAAAAGCCCGCAAGTATGGGATGGCCATGACAGCCGTACGAAACTCCACCCATTACGGCATTGCCGGATTTTATGCCCTTATGGCTGTACGCGAAGATATGATAGGTATAACCGGCACAAACGCAAGGCCTTCCATCGCTCCTACTTTCGGCGTGGAAAATATGCTGGGAACAAACCCTCTCACTTTTGGTATACCAAGCGATGAACCATTCCCGTTTCTGATTGACTGCGCCACCTCGATTATCCAGAGAGGGAAAATAGAGCTGTTGGCACGCGAAGGAAAACAAATGCCCAAAGGACTTGTTATAGATGAGAACGGTGAGAGCAAAACAAACCCGCAAGAGGTGCTTCAGGACCTTATTGCAGGCCGCGCCGCACTCGCTCCGCTTGGAGGAATAGGAGAAGAGACAGCCGGCTACAAAGGCTACGGTTATGCTACCGTGGTGGAAATTCTTTCCTCAGCCTTACAACAGGGCTCATTTATGAAGATGCTTATGGGAGTGAAAGATGGGGGAAAAGTACCCATTCCTGTAGGCCATTTCTTTATTGCAATCAACATAAGCGCTTTTACTGAACCTGAGAGCTTTAAAAAAACAACAGGCGATATTCTCAGACAACTTAGGGCTTCGCGCAAAATGCCGGGACAAAACCGTATTTATACTGCCGGTGAAAAGGAATATTATCGCTGGCTTGAAAGAAAAGACAAAGGCGTGCCTTTTGGTAAAGACCTTCTTAAAGAATTCAGAGGTCTCTGTAACGAGTATGGTTTACCTGAATTCCTCCATTATTTCGAAGAGTGACTGAATTGGTAGTGGAAGATAGAATTATTGTTGCTTATGCCTTCACAGAAGTATAAATCAAGCCTTCTTTTTACCGACGCTCTCAAACTAAGGCGGCCTACCGCATTTAATGTGATGGTTAAACCTGCAGGTTCTGTTTGCAATTTGAATTGCACATATTGCTACTATCTCGAAAAAAAGAAATTATATCCCGGCCGGAGCAATTTTAAAATGTCGGAACGACTTCTTGAAGAATTTACCCGTCAATATATTGAAGCAAATGATGTTCCTGTGATAAATTTTACATGGCAGGGAGGCGAACCCACTCTGATGGGACTTGACTTTTTCAGAAAGGCAATCGAACTTCAGAAGAAATATGCCGGAGGAAAAAGAATTGAAAATGCCTTCCAGACTAACGGCACAAGGCTTAACGACGACTGGTGTAAGTTTTTCAAAGACAACAATATACTTGTAGGTATCTCAATTGACGGTGAAGAACATAATCACGATCATTACCGTAAAACAGTTTCAGGAGGTCCGACTTTTAAACAGGTGATGAAAGGCATAGAGCTTCTTGAGAAGCACAGGGTTGAATTTAATACATTGAGCGTGGTGAACGATTATAATGTTCATTTTGCTCTTGAAACTTACAGGTTTCTGAAGAAAACAGGCAGCGTTTTTATGCAATTCCTGCCTGTTGTAGAACGGATTGCCGTCAATATTTCTGATGACCGGCTAAAACTTGTATCAAATGAATATGGTGAAAAGGCACAAGTGGCAAAATGGTCGGTTAATGGAGGAGATTATGGCAGATTTCTGATTACTATTTTTGATGAATGGATACGCAATGATGTGGCAAGGTATTATGTGCAAATATTCGATTCGACACTTGCAAACTGGGTTGGAGAGATGCCGGGAGTATGCATTTTCGCAGAAACCTGCGGTGATGCTCTTGTAATGGAACATAACGGTGATGTATTTTCATGCGACCATTATGTATATCCGGAAAATTACCTTGGTAACATTCTTGAAAAGCCTCTTATTGAAATGGTCAAATCACAGCAGCAGTTCGACTTCGGTATAAGGAAGCGAAACAGTCTGCCGCGTCAATGTTTGCGATGTGAAGTATTATTTGCATGCACCGGTGAATGTCCTAAAAACAGAATTTCAGTAACTGATGATGGAGAATCGGGACTAAATTACCTGTGCGAGGGATACAAGATGTTCTACAACCACGTGAAGCCTTATATGGAATTCATGGCAAATGAGCTGAAGAATAAGAGAGCTCCGGCAAATGTAATGCAATGGATTAGGAACAGGGAGAATCAGGCTGTAAAAGTTGCTTTGCCGGGCAGAAATGATCCCTGTCCGTGTGGAAGCGGCAAAAAGTACAAGAACTGCTGCGGTCGGATAAAGTTCGGAAAATTTTTCGAAAGGTAGTAATCTTAACCCAA
Source organism: uncultured Rikenella sp. (assembly GCA_964541495.1). Taxonomy (GTDB): domain Bacteria; phylum Bacteroidota; class Bacteroidia; order Bacteroidales; family VadinHA17; genus LD21. The sequence goes on from CAZIRN010000248.1 coordinate 2,931, forward strand.
CAGATATATTGATGCACATCCATTTACTGTCGTCTTCCGACAAAAGGTTTGCCCCTATCCCACCGCCGGCATTTAAGTCTACATTAAGTATATTAGATATCTTTACTTTTCATTTATTTTTTTTGCTGGTTTTAAATCTAATTGCATATTTCCAGCCGTTAAAACCAGAATGCAAATAAAAATCAATAATTTATATTTTTCCATGGCTATAGTTTAGAATAGCGTATTATTTTGTACATATTTGTTAAAAAATAAACGCATGAATAAAGCAGAGATCAAATTGGCACTTCAATCCCTTACGCCAGAGGAGCGACGGGCGCTGATATTCGAGGTAGAGCAAGAGTCGAGTCTTCACTCGCCAATTTTAGGCAGGAGACGAAAAGTTTTGAACAACAAGATTGGATGTTGCCCGCATTGCAGTAGCAAGAAGTACCGAAAACACGGGGTTGACAAGGGAAGCCAACGATACTATTGTTTAAGTTGCAAACGTACCTTCACAGAGTACACTGGGACATGGCTGTCGGGCATCCACAAGAAAGAGTTGGTAGGTGAATATTTGAAGTTGATGGAGCAGGAGCTCAGTCTGGACAAGATCAAGTCTATCCTGGGCATTAACAAAAAAACCGCATTTGACTGGCGGCACAAGATATTGTCT
>CAZIRN010000249.1:0-3568 GCA_964541495.1 uncultured Rikenella sp.
CATTTCTGTCAGTACCTTCATAATTGTTGAAATAACTGTTTACATCATGGCGATCGTAATATAATTCTGCTCCCTGAACAGCAATCATTTCAAAATCAGATGGATTCAGATTAATAAATATCGTATCCTCTGCTAAAATATATCCAGATTCCTGAGGTTTAGGCGTTTTGTTTACAATCCGTCCTCTGGTTTTTTCAGTGATTCTGAATTTTGAAAATTCTTCCCATGGATATGTCATTTTGGCATGATCAGTAATAGCAAGAATCCTGTAGCCCCATTTATGATAAAGTTCTACGACCGATTGCGGATTCATCCAGCCATCGCTAACCATAGTATGGGTATGAAGATTCGCCTTATATTGTTGACAATTCTTCCAGTTAATGCCATCGTATGGATTAATAATTTGAACAGATGGGCGACGGTCAATAAATGCACAAATTATAACAAATGATAGGATAAGTAACAATCCTACAAGTTTGTCATTTTTAAATGATCGCAAATTTGCTTTCTTCAACCTGCTTTTAAATAATGATTTTGACATAATAAATTTTTATTAATTTTAATAATTGTACCTTTAAAACTTTATTTTAGTGAGATATCTTCTTATATATAAACTTTTTATAAGGGAGCCTTAATTGTTTCTTCCTTCTTTCGGATATACAGATCCCTGCTTCTTTCACTTTTATCGGGCAATGGTTTCCTTTGCTTTATTAGGGGAAATTGATACCAGTAAGCAACTGAACATACATCATCTGAGCGCAGATAATATACTTTATTGGTATCCCTTCTTGGATGTTCGAACCTCATAAAAATAAGTGAATCACCATATTTGTTTTTAGCATCAGTTATATTTGCTGTACCCATCTGCTGGACAGTAATTTTTATTTTGTTTTTAAAATAAACCGGATCTGTTAAATGAAATCTGTACAATGAATTAAACTCCGGCTCAACCAGAGGTGCACCCCTGTAAGGTGTACAATGAGCTGACAGTCCCCATGCCCCGCCGAAATAGTCTTCCATCCCTGTTCCACAAATTGTAGGATATTTTGAATCCGAATCCAGATAAAACTTCATCTCACCTTCTCCCCACCAGCCAGAAACAAGAGGTCTGACACCTATCATGCAACCCAGGAAAATCCCTTTTGCACCTTCGGTTTCCATTATTGTATAATCCTCTCCATATTTAGTGGGATTTTTTCTGTTGAATGAAGCATGAAATCGTCCTGTATTTTTTGATATTTTATCTCCCAAAGTGAAATCAATTTCATAGAAAAACCAGTCGAAATCGGTATCGGATTCATTGGTCACTGTTATAAGGGCATGATTTTTAAAAGGCATGGGTATATCACAGTTATACCCATGATTCGGCTGATTGGAAATAAGTTGAGACGTAAAAAAAACATCAGCCCCGTGTGCCATCCCGAAGAAATCAGCTAAGGGTACTTCAACACTTGGGATAGTATTGTGTTCCCAATACATCCTCATAATGATATTCCTGAAATTAACCGGATTATATTGGCTTACTGTAATCCATATATGCCTTATCATACCGGGACCTTTTATATCAAAAATGGTTTGAGTTGTACCTTTTTTAAAATCCTTTATTGCAGGACTCCCTTTCAATCCTTTCTTTGTCATTCCTCCTTTACCTTTTTCACCATAGACGTTTTCAGCAGTTGCCGCTCTGCTTTCAAGATCTTTAATTTTGTAAAGTGGCAACAGTTCCTGAGCTTCAATATTTAGTGATAGAATTGTTGCAACCAGGATGGAAATAAGATGAGAGTGTTTCATTTTTTCGATTTTAATGTAATTATAAAATAAAATAATTAATCTATTATATTGATATTCAATCTTTTTTATCTAAAATTATAGGCTCAGAATACTTGTTCTTACAGAAATGAATCAATATCATGTATAAATTATTCAAATCTTTCATTTACTGTCTTTTAAACACCTCACTGAAAAACCATAATTCTTCTCATATCTATCTCCACTCATATTCCCTTCATCGTCATAGATATATGTTATTGATGCACGACTTGATCCGCTTTCATCAGAAGACCACCAATAATTAAAACATTCAAGAGAAAATGAACCATTCCCTATACGGACACCACCAGGGATAAAAGGGAAGCTGACAAAACTCCCGGTAGCCCTTGCCTTTGCCTCTGAATTTGAACTAAGGTATGCATCGTTTGAACTATCGGCAGAAATTGAGCTTTGAAGGAAATCTATCAGAATCTTCCATTCCTTATCCGACGGTACATGCCAGCCTGCAGGACAAAGATTTCCAGTAGCTACTGCATGCCAGTTATAAAGTGCGCCATAAAGTCTGTTTTTTTCTGACTTGCTGTTATTATACCAGCAATACGCTGGTTGATTTAAATTGTACCATGTTAAATTATCCGATACTAATTGAATTTCATGGCCATTATTGAATCTAGTAACTCTTAAGTTATCAGCCATCCACACCTGCGAACCGATAATTACTGTTTTATATTTGTTCCCATCAATATCCGTAACAAAGCCGGAAGATTTATTTGAATCTGACTGCGGATATAAGTTAGTTGTCAGACAAAAAAACATGATACTATATAAAAGTTTTTTCATTATTCAGGAAGTATTTCAAAAATTAAAATTTTTTTTAACAGAGGCTGATTTACAGCCTTTGCTTAGTTGAATAACCCTGTTCACACCTGAAAAATCATTACCTGTCAGCTTTATTCCTGAGGAATTCTCTCCTTCTGCCATTAAGAATATTGAGACAGATTCGACCGGCTGGTAACCTGAGATTAAAATATTGGTAGATTGTATTAATCTCAAAAGAGGCTGGTTGCCTGCAGGTTTGGCAACAGAGAAATTATTAAGCCTGATATTGTGACAATCATCAAGTATAATGGCAGGTCTTGCATCAGGTGAGTTTAGGTTAAAACGAAAATTATCAAAAACGAAATTTTTGACGTGTCTGGCATATAGTCCGTATGAAGGCAAAGCATAGCCAAACATTCTGTTTTCCGGGTAAGCATTTTCCATTTCGGGAACCGTGTCGGAAGCCTCTTTTTCTGTACCGCCTCCCTTATAGTTAAAAATTACATCTCTTACAATAATGTTTTCAACGTAGCTTCCAGGGATGCCTGTAATCGAACTGGTAATCAGGCTCTCGCTGGTAGCTGTGATGTTACTGATTATAATGTTCCTTAGCGATCCCAATCCTTTCCTGTTTCCAAGCCTAATGAAAAGAGGTGTCTGAATGCCTGTCATAGTAATGTTATTAATAGTTACCTGATCCATTATGGCTCCATCCACAACTTCCAGAGAGATACCTGAAATTACAGTAGTATCGCTTGAAACACCTTTAATCATTTGGGACCACCTTCTGTTAGGAGCTTCCGATGGCCTGCGGATTACACAGTTGCTAATTGAAATGTTTTTAAACCCGCCACGGCTACCTGTCCCACATTTGATTGCATTGCAGTTTGAAGCGATTATACAATTCGAAATATTAATATTATCAACTACATAATCGGGATTATCACTCTTAAGACAAATGCCATCATCATCACAGTCA
>CAZIRN010000250.1:0-3566 GCA_964541495.1 uncultured Rikenella sp.
CTTTTCAGCCCTGTATTTATCATTAAGAGCTTTCAGTACATTATAAGTAATGTCTAGTGTGCTGTCCCCATATAATATAGGGCTGCCGAAACTCTTTCCAAGTATGAACTGATAATTATACTCTTTTTTGTTTTCTTCAAGAAATCTTGTAATATAATCAATTATCTGTCTGTTCATTACCTGTTCCTCTTCCAGAAGATCGCTCTGAAGTTTATCTCTCAGTGAAATCAGTTCCTGTTGCTGTTGCATAAGCGCCTGTTCCATCTGTTGGGCAGTAGCTCTGGTAACCAGACCTTTATTTACCTTTTCCTGGTAATCCTTAACTCCTTTCTCATATTGTGAGCCTTTTGAATTAAGTTCAGCCTCGGCTTTTTTCTGTTTTTCAAGAAGATCGTTCCTTCTGTCGGCAAACATGTCAAAATTGAAAATAATTGTATCTATGTTAACAAATACAATACCACCTGGTTCAACTATAGTACTGCCGGCAGATTCTCTGCCTTTTTTTGTTTTTTCACCTGTAAAATGCAACACATATAAAGCTGCTACTGCTACAAACAGCAGGGCAAACAATATTACTGACAGTTTCTTCATCACTATATTGATTAATTCTTTCTATAATTATCATTGGCAAATATAAATAATAATAGAAAAAAAAGGCAAGTCAGAAAATAATAAGAAAAATAAAAGTATAATATAAATATATTGGTGGCCTATTGAAAAAAACAACAGTTTAAAATTCAGGGCAGGGTATTGCTTTGATTCTTCTTCTATTTCCTGTTATAGTAGATGAAGTAAATTCATAAATAATTGAAATTTCATGAGCCCCTCCGGAAGATGAGATAAGATTCGAAATTGTAAAATCATAACTATAACCTATGTGCAGGTTATCGGTTTTGATGCCTACCAGCCCGATTACGGCATCACCTGCCTGAGAGGTCATAAAGGGTATTCCGCGGTACCATAATCCAAAGATGATTGGGTTTTTATAGTAGTAAAGTCCGATATCTGTCTGGTAAAATCTACTCTGTGTCTGAAAGTTTACAGCGACAGATAATGCTTCCACCATTTTTTTCATAAGACGAGTTCTACCGACTATTCTTACTCCGCCATACATATTGAATTTTACGGGTAGTTTTGATTCGTCTCCGTAGAATGATTGTTTGGGCGTAAAAAGATGGTCGAGGGTGAAGCCTCCCCAAATCTGGTCGTTATAAACGAGCGCTGACGTGGCAAAATCAACATCTGCAACCTTATCGAAAGGAGGCGGCGTGACCGGCGGTGTTGTACCGCTTCCTGTTATCTGGCTGGCAAAAATAAGTTTGTAAATATCCAGACCAAGGTAATAAAACTTGAAATGAACGCCAGGCCTGATATGCCAGTCCTGTGAAATATTGAAATCGTACGAATAAAGCACTCCGATATTTGTTGTGCTCAATTCGCCTGATCCTGCGACGTCGTAAGTGGCAAGCAAGCCCACGCCTGAGCTGAAGTTAGGCATTGCCTTATCGAAAGAAATACTGTAAGTATGAAAAACACCCGGAACTGAAGGCCACTGATTACGATAGTTTATCCCTAATCTGAAATCTTCAGTGGAGCCTGCAAATGACGGAGACAGATAGAGCTGATTAGCATAGAACTGTGAAAATGTAGGATCCTGTCCGAATGCATAACCTGCCAGGAGATAAAAAATTAGTATTAAAGAATATTTAAATCTTCTTAGCAAATCAGTATACATTGTGTATATTATATGACGAAAGTAATCATTTGGTTTTAATTTATACTATGTTGTTAAACGAAATTTCTAAATAAAGGGTACAGAAAATTGAATATTTTTAACAAATATTCAATATTTTTAGACGAAAGGTATAATTTCTTTGATAAAATTCAGATGGAAAGAACTTCCTTAAGCTGTCATTTACCTTTGATAAGAATAACATCTCCGGTTTTCGTGAAGGTTTCGCCGTTTTTATATCGCCCGTTTACCTTCCATATATATACGCCTGGTTCGCAGAGATTTCCTTTATTATAGCCGTCCCATCCTATGTTTATATCGCTGCTTTCAAAAATCAGAACGCCCGTTCTGCTAAAAATCTTCAGTTGATAGTCAACAACACCGTTTGCCACAGGGTGAAAAATACGGCCGGAAGCATCGCTCGAGGCGGTATAATATCCGCCTGTCGGACCTTCGACATTCGGGATGAATGCATTCGGAAATTCAATAAAATATAACAGACCTCCCGAGAAATATGTAATGGAAGCTGAATCTGCACATCCTTTGTCATTCCACACGATTAATTTTATATTATAGCTGCCTGATTTTTCATATTGATGTACAGGTTCGAATGCATTTGATGTTCTGCCGTCACCGAATTCCCATTTATATCTTACAGCATTATCCGAATAGTTAATAAGCCTTATTTCATTATCTGCAGATTCCTGTCCTGATATCTGGGCTTCGAATCGTGCAGAAGGATTTGAATGAACTACTATCTTTCCGGTTGCGGCAGAAGAAGTCCCTCCTGTTCCGAATACTTTAAGTGTGACCATATATTCTCCCGGCATATTGTACACCCATTCTGGCTCCTTCATGGATGAAGTTCCGCCGTCACCAAAGGTCCAAACGCATGAATCGAAACCTGCAGATATGTTATTGAATTTTACTTTCAATGGCATACAGCCCTCTGAAGGAGAAGCAACGATACAGGCCGGAATGCTCATACGAAGATTCGTTTTCAAAGCACCTTCCGGTATATTCATGGCAGCTTCTGTTTTTCTTATAGAGTCGGTCAATACTGCCGGAGCTTTAATAAAATCAGTACCTGTTGCGCCTGACGATTGTTTTACATTTTTACCGGCATTATACGTACCGGGCTGTTTATAAGTATCTTTTCTATCTATATTCTGCTGAACAGAAGGAATATTCATTATTGCAGTAGAATCGGCTTCGATTTCCGTATTATCTTCTTTCCTGTTATTTTCGGTTTGCTTTTTCCCCGTCCCGGTTAAAAGGAAGAATGTCAGAGCACCTACAGCCACTGCGACACCGGCCAGATAATAGATATTCAATTTTGCCGGATTGAAACGCATAAACTCTTTCACAGCTACCTTCTTCATAAGAGTCTGCTTTACCGTTGCATCAGGAATAACCTCTGCATTTTCAAGCTTACTCCTGAAAAGCTCCTCCATTTCCATATTTTTTCTTTCGCTGCCCACCTATTTATCGTTATTGTCGCCGTAAGCCGGGTAGTTCTTCTTTATTGTTCTCAGTTTTTCCAGTTTTTCGCGTATAACAGCTTTCGCTCTGCTATATTGTGATTTTGAAGTATTTATGTCAATTCCAAGCATCTCTGAAATTTCTTTATGTTTATAGCCTTCAACGGCATACAGATTAAATACCATCCGGTAACCAGCCGGAAGCTCATTTAAAACTCTGATGAGTTCATCAGTGGTAAACATATCCTCCTCAAAGCTTTCTATTCCTGTTTCTGTCGTTGTATATTCTTCAATATCAATATTATATCTGTATTTCAGATTTTTATGATATGAAGTTATCGCTGTGTTTACCG
>CAZIRN010000251.1:0-3528 GCA_964541495.1 uncultured Rikenella sp.
CACTTGAAATAAAGCATGTCCTGACTCATTATTTGCAAACCTCACTTTGTCACCACCTTATGTCTGTTGCATTATTATTTACACCGGTTTTGTCGTTAGTGACTGTAAACTCTATTTTTTCATTCAACTGATGGGAATGAGAGAGGTAATGTTAACTGCTTAAAGAATTATTTTATATATTTTGCTCCTTACCGTCCTCATGATCAACACTATTATCAAATCTTCTGTTTGATAATCCAATCAGGCTTCTTAACAACCCTTGAAGCATTGCAATGGGTAAAAGAATAATTCCGCCTGTAAGCATAGTTAATTCGTAGAATAATGAGCTGCCTTTGTAAGGTTTCCCCTGTAGACGTGACAAAAATGCGCTAAAGGGAATTCCATAAATATTTCCTGCAATCATTACCTGAACTGCTGAAAGAATTATTTGTGCCTTTTTTTCTCCGTATTCTGTTATAATGGCATCATAGGCATATTTCATGGGAAATCCCCTGGAGTCAGCAAAATGCTGGGCGAACATGATAGCCTTTGTCTCTTCAGGCTTGATAAATTCATTTCCTCCACTCAGAAAGCTGCTTATTTCCTCATTACTCATTCCCTGTTGCAGAGCCATCCGGGTATGCTGATAAGAACATGCCGCACAACCATTCACCTCAGTTACGGCTAATTGCAGACGTTCTATAAATTGTTTGTCAACCAGTTTACTTTTGCTGTTTCCAATTAGTTTTGACATTGCTCCGGGAATAAATACAAAAGAGCGGTACAATTCCCCAAAACTGAATTTACGTTTGAATTCATCTCTTAACAATACTGATTCAGACAGACTGGCTGTTTTATTCATGCAGATATATTTTGTTTGTTATAATTTGGTTCACAGTATGAACACTAACACAGAGTTAAACCTGGCTCTGCACTGAGGACGGCTCCGGTAGTGCTTATATGACAGAAAGTAAAGTCAGCAAATGTGGGACCAAATTGTATTTAATCAGCTGTTCAGACACGCTTTGACCGGATGTTCAGCTAAATGAGTAGCTGTATTAAGATAAGACATAGGCCGGTTTGGTGCGGAGTTCAGGCAACTTGTCGTTAAATGCAGGAGCCGCGGGGCAAGCGGCTGGCAAAAGGTCAGGTCCGGCGAAATTTGCCTGAACGTTTGTCAGTGGTTGTTGCTTTTTGTTGCATTCAGAGGCTTATTTGCTAAATTCCGAATTTTGAATAGTAATCATTGACTGACCTCCCGGGATTATTTCTTAACCATTCCCTGAGCGATGGTTTCGCAGATACATTTATTCCCTGTTCTGAAGTATTCTTTTCAGAGGGTTTTTGACTGATCTTCATCACAATTTGAGGATGGTCTCTTTTATGTAAAATATCCCACAGTTCATATTGTCTTTTGGATTCATCTTCAATCTTTTTATTGTATTTTTTTACGCTGACGACAGCCCATATAATATTTATCAGCCAGTAGGTAATAAAAAAGAATGCCAGGAGTCCTGTTGACAAAAATATCAGGTTGAGATTCTCCTGGAAAAGACCGGCAAAAATAAGTATCAAAAGAAATACCGGAGTAAAAATCATTATTAATCCCCCCTGTACGCTTGCATATAAAAGGCCAACTGGTCCAAACAGAAAAGTCAGAAGAATTGCAACTCCAATACTTTTTGGTGATTTAGTTAAAATAAATGACGTTTCCATTCTCAATTGCTTTAATTAATAACTGTTAACATACGGCGGTACGTCCTGTAAGGGAAAGAAACTGTGTCCTTATCAGCCCGGACGATAGTCTGTAACGGATAATGATCTTTGCTAAAGGCTGAAATCCTTGTTGGCAATACCGCTTATTGGCTACAGTTGTTATTGTTTCATAATTGTAAGTCCAAGTTTTTTATTCAAATCTTCAAGTTCTTTTCCCGAATTATTAACTGTGTCAATAGTTTTCAGGGGTATAATAGGATTGCCATGTAAATCGAATAAGTATATTTTAATCTGTTTTGTAGCAATGTCAAGAATTCTGTTACTTCTGCTATAAGTACGGTAAGTCTTATTTGATTTCTTTATTCCTATACTCATACCATCTTTAATGTCCAACCATTTGCCAATTTTTATAAAACCAAATATGTTATTTGAGAATTTGGCTTTTTTATTCACATAATCAATCGTTGTACTAGAATTAGTAAAACCAACAAAAACACCGAATAATACCAAAATTAAACCTGTTAACGAAAAATATGTTACTATCAATCCTGTAATAAGTATCACATATCCTGAGAATGATGCTACAGGACCAAAAGCTTTCTCAAATTTGAAAGTCTCTTTCATTTTGTTAGTTTTAAGTTAATTATTCTTTGTTAGTTCAAGATTTCGGAATTTCTCACCAGATAATAAAATGCTGATAATTTTACCATGCTTGTTTCTTTGAAACTCAAAAATCATAGGCTGGGACGCAAAGGTATCCTTAAAAACCTGTTTTAACTGAAACTCTTGATTATCAATTTTTGCAATCAATTTGCCGTTATTATCAACTATTTCAAAGTATTTACTAAACCCTTCAACAGTATATTTTCCAATATATTCAGAAAAATCTGCAGTTTGACCAGTAAATTCCGACTTTCTCTTTTTAAACTACTTTCGTAACTCATCTTCTGCAAACAAATCTGATGGTTGCATCTCACACGCACCAAATAATACCTTTGCAATGTCAAACCTGTGTTCATAAGGGATTAGTTCCATAGTGTTTGACAAAACTATTATGGATGTTTTTTGTTCCGGAAAAATTGTGATATTGCTTGTGTAGCCTGTAATGTTACCACCGTGCCAATATACTTTTTGACCACAATAATCATCAATAAACGGGCCTAACCCATATTTTGTGCTATCTCCATTTTGCAGCACCCCTTTTTGTTGCATTTTATCTACCAATAGTCGACCGGATTTGCCTAATTGATGCGTATCGAAATTCTTAATCCATTTACAAAGGTCTTTTAAAGTTGTAATTACTCCACTGCCACCTGTTGTTATCATCGGACAATTTACAGGTTTATAATTGCCGCTGTAATTAAAGCCCATAGCTGAAGTTTTATAATCGCTTGAAGAAGTAACTACAAAACTGTTTTCCATTTTTAATGGGATAAAAATATTTTCTTTAATAAACTCAGCGTATGTTTTTTGACTTACTTTTTCAATTATTTCGGAAAGAAGAATATAGGTGCTGTTTGTATAAAGAAACTGCTCACCGATTCTATAGCTTAGTTTTTTATATTTCGAAATCAATTCAATTATATCCTGATTTGTAAGACTACATTCATTTTTATTAATGCCGGAAAGAAATAGCAAAGGATTATATTCTATTATTCCACTGGTATGCTGCATTAAGTTTTTTATAGTTACCGAATCAGCAAAATCAGGAAGCTGAGGAAAATACTTTCTTATCGGGTCATCTATTTTGAGTTTCTCTTGCTCCTCCAATAAAAGGATTGCCATACAAGTGAATTGTTTGGTATTTGATCCTATTGGGAATTTTGTTTCAGA
>CAZIRN010000252.1:0-3524 GCA_964541495.1 uncultured Rikenella sp.
ATAGTCGGGGATTCCGAGGCGTTTTACCGTTGCGTTATAACCGTTATCAGCCATAAATTCGATAACAGCACTTCCAAATCCTCCTTTGAGGATTCCGTCCTCGATCGTTATTATTTTATCAAATCTCTGGAAAACCGAATGTAGCGTTTCCGTGTCGAGGGGGGCGGCAAACCGCATGTCGTAGTGTGCTGGTGTTATTCCTTCTTTTTTCAGTATTTCTGATGCTTTGATCACAAAATTTCCAAGGTGCCCGAAGCTTAGTATTGCTATATCGGAGCCATCGGAAATAAGTCGGGCTTTGCCGATTTCTATTTCTTCAAATGGTCTTCTCCAGTCGTGGAAGATTCCTGTTTTTTTTGGATACCTGATACTTATTGGTGATTTTATTTTCCCGAGTTGGGCGGTATACATCAGGTTTCTGAGTTCAACTTCATTCATGGGTGAGCTTACAATCATATTGGGTATATTCCTCATAAATGCTATATCGAAGAATCCGTGATGTGTGGCGCCGTCGGGGCCAACAAGTCCGGCACGGTCAATGCAGAAAATAACATGAAGATTTTGAAGAGCCACATCATGAATTATCTGGTCGTAAGCTCTTTGGAGGAAAGAGGAATAAATATTACAATAAGGTATGATTCCCTGCGTTGCAAGGCCTGCCGAAAAGGTAACTGCATGTTGTTCTGCTATTCCGACATCGAATGTTCTTTCAGGGAATTCTTTCATCATTAATGAAAGAGAGCAGCCGCTAGGCATTGCAGGTGTGATACCATAGATATTCCGATTTTTTCTTGCCAGTTCAAGCATAGTTTCGCCGAAAACATCCTGGTAAGTTGGCGGTTCGTTCGGTGATGAAGAATGTATTATTTCGCCGGTATCTTTGTTAAATACACCCGGTGAATGAAACATGGTCTGGTTTGCTTCAGCAAACTTATATCCTTTACCTTTTACTGTTATACAATGGAGTAGTTTAGGACCTGGAATACTCTTTAAGTCGTTGAGAACTTCCACTAAATGAAGTACATCGTGTCCGTCAATAGGGCCGAAATATCTGAAGTTCAATCCTTCGAACAGGTTGCTGCGGTCGAGGATTGTACTCTTGAGGCCTGACTCGAGCTGAGCGACAAACGACCTTGCATTAGGTCCTATTTTGCTTATTTTGCCCAATATATTCCATAATTCGTTTTTAAACCTATTATAAGTCCGGCTTGTTGTAATGTCTAATAGATATTCTTTCAGAGCCCCCACGTTGGCATCTATTGCAATGTTGTTATCATTGAGGATTACGAGCAGGTTCGATTTTGCAATACCTGCATTGTTCATCCCTTCGAATGCCTGTCCGGCTGTCATTGCCCCATCACCTATTACCGCCACTACCTGTCTGTCTTCTCCTTTTCTTTGAGCCGCAACTGCCATTCCCAGCGCTGCCGAGATTGAAGTCGAAGAGTGGCCCACACCAAATGCATCGAACTCGCTTTCCGACATTTTAGGGAAACCGCTGATTCCTTTATACTTTCTGTTTGTATGAAATTTATCCCGCCTGCCTGTAAGTATTTTATGTGCATAGGCCTGATGCCCTACATCCCAGATTATTTTATCGTAAGGAGTGTTGAAAACGTAATGAAGTGCTACTGTAAGTTCTATAACTCCAAGGCTGGAGCCTAAATGACCCGGATTTGAACTTACAGAATCTATTATAAAATTCCGCAGTTCATCACAGAGAACCGGCAGCTCTTCATTTTTTAATTTTTTAAGGTCTGAAGGGTCTGAAACAGTTGTTAAAATGCGATAACTTTGTGCCATTCAGTATATGAATTTAACACAATGCAAAGATAATAAATATTATTAGCCCTCATTTGCAAGCGATAATATATGGTTTTTATTATTTTTGTTTTGTTGGACAAAACTGCAATAATTAAGGTTATTAATCATTAAAAATTCTTGAATGAAAAATTTTGCTATATCAAAACTGCTGATGGTAATGCTGATACTCTGTATTTTTTCGTGTGTGCCGGCTAAGAAATACAAATCGTTACAGGATACAGGTAAAATGTACCTGAATGAACGCGATGCACTTAAAGCTGAGAATATCACTCTGGCAATGGATAAGAAGGAACTTGAAGCAAAGGTTGGAGAGCTTGAAGCAGAAACAAAAAAACTTGACGCTGATTTAAAAGCAGTCGTAAGCGAACGCGACAGACTAAAAGAGGAATATAATAAACTGCTGTCGAAATTCAACGAATTGCAGAATGCACAGGAGGAACTTATCAAAGGTAATGTTGCTGAGACTCGCCGACTGCTCGAGGAGTTGCAGGTTGCACAGGCAAATCTTCAGAATAAGGAAAATTTATTGCGTCAACTCGAACAAAATCTGGACGAGAAAAAGGCGTCACTTGATGAGATGTCGTATGAGCTCGAGAAACGTAATGCAAAGCTGATTGAGCTTGAAAGAATCCTTGATACACAAAAGAAAATTGTACAGGAACTTAAAAATAAAGTATCGGAAGCACTCCTGGGATTTCAAAATATGGGGCTTTCCGTAACAATACGCGACGGTAAAGTATATGTATCACTTGAAGACAAGCTTCTTTTCAAGACAGCAAGCTGGGAAGTTGATGCAAATGGCCGTAACGCGCTCCGACAACTTGCAACGGTGCTGGAAAAGAATCCGGATATTCAGATTGTTATAGAGGGACATACCGATAATGTTCCGTATAAACCTTCCGGCGGTCAGTTATTGGATAACTGGGATCTTAGTGTAAAACGTGCAACAACCGTGGTGAGGGTTCTGCTTGAGGGAGGAAAAATTGACCCCAAACGGCTTACTGCTGCAGGCAGAAGTCAATATGTACCTGTTGACAACAGAAATACACCGGAAGCACGCCAGAAAAACAGGAGAACGGAAATCATATTAACTCCCGACCTGTCGGAGCTTTACAATTTGATTAATAAATATTGATTCGAACCTTGAGGGAATATCGAACAAGAACCCAGTAACAAGAACCCAGTAATGTTGAATTACGAATTATGAAGTGTAAATAAGTCCTTTTTGAAGTTTTTATTATTGTTTGGAAAATTCCTGTAAACGCGCTTTCATATTCTTTAATTCCTGTAACATATTGCTTTCAGGTTTCAAAAAGTCGAAATCGCCCCAGAATTCCGGGTCGTAACTTTTGATAGTCTTTGAGAATACCGAATGAAGAGGTGCAATCTCTTCCCTTTCGAATCTTACAACATTTTCTGTTTTGATGTCGGTTACTGCCATTTCAAAAAATACTTTAAAGGGGATGCCAAACAATCTTTTTTTATGCCGGGCAGTGAAATTCAAATCGCCCCTTACATGATTGAGAAAATATCTTCCTTCTATGTTTTTATAACTTACTTGATATCTGACTGATACAGGCATTATTGTATAGCCTTTTGACTGATAAGTGATGTAGTCTTCCTTATTCTTTTTAATGAATGCCGGATTAAGTTCGAATTCAGCATGCTCAATAGCGTAATTCAGTGTATTTATATATATC
>CAZIRN010000253.1:0-3510 GCA_964541495.1 uncultured Rikenella sp.
CTTTCTCAAATAAGAAAGGAGGTATGCTTATGCGAAAATAATAACTTTCCGTGACTACGATCGCAGCCTGTGAAAGGATATGCCAGGAAATTGAATAAAATTTCTTAATTTTAAAAACTAATGGTTATGAAAAAACTTGGGAAATTACAGATTAATCCGGAAAAATTGATGAAAAATGAAGAGTTGATGACTTTAAGAGGCGGATATGGAACATATAGTTGTTATAAAGAAGGGTGGATTCCCGCTTGCTATGGCTTTATAACACATATAAATACTTCTGGTTGTGATATGGCATGGGACATATGCAGAGCTCTTGGTGGTTGGTGTGTTATAGGTAATGATTGTTAAAATACTGGGCTCCTGGTTTTTGGTATCCTCTGAAATGTTCCATTAAAGTTTAATTACATTCCATTGGATACCTTACTTTTACGATTTCTGTTTGTGGATTGAATCCTATACTGTTTTAGAAATGAATAAAATCAATTTATTAATCCTGAGAATAAAACTATTAGCCTTTCTTTTAATCATTTTCTGCTGTTGCAGCAGAAAAAGCATAAATGAAAAAGACAATATCGACTCTATTTTAGAAATCGATCTCCTTTCAGAATCTGGGTCCAAGGTTAAAAATCTTTCTAAGTTTGCTGCAAATATTGATTATATACCTTTACAGACTTTGGAGAGTTCATTAATAGGTGCTTTTATAAGCAAAATTGTAAACATGGATAAAAGAATCTATATTACGAACAGGGAGAATATAATGTGCTTCGATATTGATGGCAGATTTCTTTTCAAGATTGAAAAGATAGGAAGAGGACCAGAAGAATACATGTCTATTGAAGATTTTGATGTCAGTTCCGATAATAAATCTCTTACAATGCTTTCATTTAACAAAATATTTATATACGATATTTCCGATACGGGTTTTACTTTTCAGAGGTCATTAGCACTAAAGGATCCGGCTCCCTTCAGGATAAGCATGGTTCCTGAAACAGACAATGTTTTTCTGGCAATCCCACCATGGAGAGGAACTGAACCGACATTAAGTTTGTTGATTAACAATGTTGGTGACACAATTCATTTTAAACCTAATTGTTATAAATATGAAATGGTTCGAAAATTGAATTACCGGGCAGGTAATGAAACGATTGTTTATTCGATTGGAAATGAAGTTTGCTTTAAAGAAGAATTTAGTGATACTGTTTTTTATATTAGTTTTAAAAACAACTTTTTTAAACCTCGAATAATTCTTAATTCTCATGGTACCCTAATAACCCCTGAGGTAAGAGGCGGATCGAAAACATCGGGTAATCATACAAATTATATTGCTAACATATTCGAAACATCAAGGTATGTTTTTTATTATTATTCTATATCGGAAACACGAAACAGAATTATACTCGACAAAGCGACAAATGAAAAATTTAAATTGGATATTGACAGCGAACTGAATAGCAAACTGAAGGACGATTTATGTGGAGGTCCTGATTTTAGTATAGAATTTATGAATAGTTATTGCAGTGGTGGCAAGCTTTTTTCATTTATTGACCCAATTACATTAAAGAAATATATTGATGGCGAAGACTTTAAGAGTGCCCGGGTGAGTGATCCGGCAGGAAAAGTAAAGCTTAAAAAACTTGCTGATTCTCTCAAAGAAACTGATAATCCTGTACTTATTGTCGTGACTCCAAAAGAATAAAATCCCGATCCTGTTTTCTCTGATATAATAATTCAAGTATTATGAAGGGAATTTTTCTATTTGCAATAACACTCTTTATTTGCTCGTGCGGCAGGAATACTGTATCTAACCTTATTAATTCATAAACTCATAATTGAGTGTAAAGATACACCTTTGGGTCTTCTTTCTTTTCGGTAAGTTGACTGATTTTATTCTTCAACCCGGTTTTCCGGTTTATTCCGGGGAGTGTTGACCTGGTTTTTCGTGATGTAATAGTCATTATGGGCTCAAAATCTGCCGCCAGGGCATACCTTCCTCATGCATGTTATTGGTAGTCAGTGCATATGTTAGATTTTCGACCGGCTTCCCTAAGTCCTGAGTATCATCAGCATCTCAAAGCCTTTGATTTGTTCACCTTTTGTCGGGCAGAACCTGGGTAACTCAACTTTAATTTTGGTTTTCATTTCCCTGACCCAGGCAGCTGTCTTTATGATTTTGAGTTGTATTGTTTTCATGGTTGCATTGGCATATTTGCTTCCTCTGAGAAGCTCTTTCTGCAGGGTGTGTATAAGTATGTATGCCATAGAGTGCAGGAATAAACGAAACTGGTTTGCCGTAAACTTATTACAGGACGAGCGGTCAGATCTAAGATACAATTTATGGTCTTTGATGCGCAGTTCCATGGAACCCCTGGCACAGTAGCCTTTCTCGTATATATCACGTGTACGGTAATCATGCTGGTCGGTGACAATATAGCGGATATTGGTTCCCATCTCACTTACCTCGACTTTTACAATAACCCGCTGATAGTTTCCCCAACTCCCGGCCTTGTACATAAATGAATGATACCTCTTTACAGGTTTTCGATATTGATTAAATTCCCTTTGAGCGCTTTCGATGGTAACCCGTGCCAGTTCATTAAGTTTTGCATTGCCCGTTAATCCGGTTATAAATCCGACATTATGCTCCCCACTGACCCAATCCATAAAATCCTTCGATGCAAAATGACTGTCGCCCCGTACTATAATCTTTGTTTTCGGCCACCGCGCCCGAAGGTATAATACCAGTTTCTGCAACAATCTGGCAATATTGATCTGTTTATTCCGGCGGCCTGGTTTTAAAATTGTGGTTATCAGTTTACCCGATAATCCTTCATAAATATGTAAGGGCATGTAGCAATACTCGTTGTAATAGTTGTTGAACAGTGCCAGCTCCTGCTGCCCGTAGGTGTCATTGTTGGTGTCGTCACAATCTAAAATGATGACCGAAGGAGGCTCTGAGTATGAACCCATAAAATGATCTACCAGACATTTGCCCAGTCGGAAAAGATCGCTCTTTGTCACAGAGTTCTCCAGCCGGCTCATTGTCGGCTGTGATGCTAAATCATTGTCACTATGTGGCAGCCGGTTGGTACACATTTTAAGTATCATATCTCCACGCAGATCATTACAGTCATTACAATCCTCATACCCTGCAGCTATCTGAAAAACCCTTTGTGACAATAATTCCCTGACAGTATGATCAATATACCGCTCATCCCTGCTGTCAGATATACATTGACTGGCTGAGGATAAAAGGTTTAGCTCCCTGTCTATCTCACGCAACAGCAACAGCCCACCGTCGCTGCTGATACGGTCACCGCTAAAACTGAGTTTAATATCTCTGCCTTTTATAGGGAAAAGAGTTAGTTCGTTTGGGAAATTTTCAGTATTTTTATCTATCATTGTACAAAGGGTGTTTTTTTGTTTTTAATCACTTTAAATATAGCTAATTAAGTTATAATTAAAGAACAAAAGCACCCTTTTTTTTAAGTACTTATGAATAATTCAGGCTAA
>CAZIRN010000254.1:0-3504 GCA_964541495.1 uncultured Rikenella sp.
TAATAGTAATTTGTCCGCTTTTTACAAATCTGTCAATAGAGGTAGGTATATCAAGCTCTGCTTTCGGGTCCATACCATGTTTACGTATGAAATTTCTGAACTCTTCTTCGAGGAATTTATAACAGGAAGGTTTGAAACCCCATAGATTCATTGAAACAATTTCATCTCCTGTAAAATATATTTTATCACCTTCTTTTTCGGGAGCAATAGCTCCATTTGCCGTTTTTTCTATCTGACGCATTTCGACGATATTCAAAAGTCTTCCGGTCTTGTCAACACTGCAGATTCCTCTGTTTACATGACCGTGATCGGACAATGTATTTCCTAACTTAAAGCCTATAATGCAATAACAATTAGGTTCTTTATTGTCAACAAGAAAATCATAAAGTATTTTGAAAGATTCTGGTCCGTAGAAATCATCTGAATTAATCACTCCGAACGGTTCTTTAATCTTTGATTGGGTTACGAGTATTGCATGGCTTGTTCCCCATGGTTTCTTTCTGTCAGGCGATACTACTGCTCCTTCCGGGAGATCGTCCAGATCCTGAAAAACATAATCAACGTCAATTTTATCTTTAAGTCTTTCCACAAAACGTTCTTTTACCTGCTTCTCAATATCCCTGCGGATAACAAAAACTATCTTACCGAATCCGGCTCTTATCGCATCGTAAATTGAGTAGTCAATAATTGTTTCACCTGAAGGACCGACCACATCGAGCTGCTTGTCGCCTCCGTAACGGGTTCCCATTCCTGCCGCCAGAACTAACAAAGTAGGTTTCATAGTACAATATTTTACTTATATGAATTAATTACTATATAATTGTTTATCAGCTTATTATTTAATAAATCCAATTATATAAAAAGCCATATAGAATTATAATTTACCTTACAATAATAATGAAAAAAGTTACATCTGCGTCGGCCTGTAAATTTTAATTTGCCTCTCTGGCAGGAGAAGTTGAAAGATTTTTAAATGGGAATATTGCAATTAAATTTTAATTGATAAATTTGCAGCCAGTTTTACAATGAATAAAATACTCTGAGCAATGGATTTGATGAAAGTTGTTGATGAGAAACTCTCTGTTGAGAATAAACATCCCGATTTTTCTGCCGGTGATACGATCACGGTTCATTATAAAATAATTGAAGGCAACAAAGAAAGGATACAGCAATTCCGTGGGGTTGTAATTCAGAAAAAAGGGAATAACCATACTGCAACATTCACTGTAAGAAAAATGTCTGGTAATGTGGGTGTAGAGAGGATATTCCCTCTTGCCTCTCCTTTTATTGAAAAAATTGAAGTTAATAAACGTGGTAAGGTAAGAAGAGCCAGAATATTTTATTTCCGGAATCTTAAAGGCAAAAAAGCACGCATAAAAGAGAAAAAGGCATAATTAATAATCGTACATCTCTCCTGATTATTTCTTGTTTATCATTTCCTCCTTTTTAGCTTTTGCTTCCTCTACAAGTTTAATTGCCTGCTTATCGGCTTCCTGGCGCAGGCGGTTTCCTTCATTTTCAGCTTCTTTAACAAGAGCGTCTGCGGCTTTTTGTGCGGCGGCACGTGCTATAGCGCCTTTCGGCTCCGCAGCTTTTTTCATATCGGCTGCCCTGGCTTCGGCTTCTTCCTTAAGTTTTATTGCTGCCTTATCCGCTTCATCTCTAAGCTGCTGACCCTTGACCTCTGCCTCTTTAATAAGCTTATCGCCCATTTCTTCAGCTTCTTTTGTCAGTTGTTCCTTTCCTTTATCAACGGCATTATCAATTGTCTGTTTTACAGTTTCTTTTGCTGTTTCTTTTACTGTGCCGGATTTACTATCGGAACCGGAGCCAAAATCGGGCGATACTTCAGGTTTATCCACAGTTCCGCGAATTCTTAAGTTTACCTTAATTACATCTGCCGGCTTGAAAGCAATTCCAAAAGATGATGCCTGCGAAGAAAGATTATTGATAAGTGCATTCACTGAACTGCCAAGTTCTGAACTGGGAATCTCAGTCTTTACCAGGTAATTGAGTGTCTGGTCGAGTCCATGATCTCCTGAAATATTCATTTTAATATTCCCCATTTTAACATCGAAGGGACTGATATAGACTCTTCCGTCCCTGATATTAAAGCTTACATTGAGGTCTTTTAAAGTATTTGAATATTTATCTCCAAGTTTCAGGAACTCTTTTAATTTATCGAATACTGCTGCTTCAACTACTCTGACTTCATCCGACTGAAGTTTACCATAACCATTAATAGTTGATATTACAGGCATCATATTACTTCCGAGAAGACTTTCATAGTTCAATTGAATGCTTACTTTGCCTTCAAGACCTTTTGCTACCTGAGCTAACTTCTGCATAGCTACAAATGTGTTGAACGACTCTTTAATATCAACATTCTTAATATTGAAATCGGCTTTTAAAATTGGTTTCAGTGTATCACGGGTATCGTAATCGGCGTTCATTAGTATCGAACCTCCGAGCATTTCCATCCCTGTTTCGCGTAACGATAAAATATCGTTACGTACTATAATATGACCTTTGAAGTTTTTTGCGTTGATTTTATCATAAACCAGGTTATTTATTGCTGCATTAAAATCAAAATCTACATTCTTAGGGACAAATATCAATGCAAGAGGTATAGTATCTTCTTCAACCACAGCCGTAGTATCGGGAGTTAGTGAATTCATAATCGAAGATACATCGACTTTTCTGGAAGATAGAGTCAGTTTCCCCTTTACAGTTTCGTTACGGAAAAGGTAAGGAAGGTAATTTTCGATATTGCCGCTTAATAACAAATCGCTGGTGCCTGCAACAAGAATATCTACTTTTTCCATAGAGGTATAAGCAGGAGAAAACCGGAATAAAGCTTCATTGAGGTTGATTTCGGGAATGCCTTTCATTGAAACAAGCATTTTTTGTATTCCAAGGGTTCCATCGGCTGTAAAGTTTTCATACTGTTTTTTCTCTATCATGGAAAGCTTTCCGCCCAGGTTCAAAACCATCTCAATCAAACCTGAAAGTTGCAGATTTTGAACTGGTATTGCTTTTGAAAGTGCATCGAGATTGATTTTTCCATTTATTGTCCCTTTGAAATCAGGATCGCTTATTGGCGTTTTCAGGAAAAAAGCCATATCGAATGGATTACCTGCAAGTTCGAAGTGAAATTTATCGAGATTTACAGTTGTAAGATCGAGATTTTTGCCATTGACGAAAGCTTCAGTATTAATATTTATTGCGCTTATTTTCTCGGGCAAAGCAGGATAGCTTACGACTCCGTCTTTTACGTTCAGGTTAAGGCTTATATCTGGCAGGGTGCTGTCGGCGTCGGAGTATATGCCTTTTGCTGAGCCTGAAAGGGCTAAACTGCCTGTTGCACTAAGGTTTTCATAACCTGTCATATATACTGCCGGAATAAGGGAAAGAAGTGTCTTAAACGAGGTCTGATTTGTTGCAAAAGTAACATCAGTCCAAATATCTTTTCCCGGCATGGCAACTGTGCCGGCAAAATTCAGT
>CAZIRN010000255.1:0-3498 GCA_964541495.1 uncultured Rikenella sp.
AAAAGACTATGAAAAACAAAGTAATCGGCATTTTTGCATTTGCAGTAATTATGGCATTCATAATTCCTGCATCGGTTAAAGGCCAGGCAAAACCTAATTTTTCCGGCACATGGGTATATAATGCTTCGAAAAGCGATCAGCCGCAAGGCCAGGGCGGTGGACAGAGGGCTTTTGGAGGTGGTAATTTTGTGGCAAAGCAGGATGCAAACACTCTTACTGTTGAAAGGACAATGACAAACCGTGAAGGACAGAGTACCACAACTACAATGAAATACACTTTAGATGGAAAGGAAACTGTCAACACCGGCCCGGGCGGAAGGGGCGAAAGCAAATCAACTGCCACATGGTCGCCCGACGGCAAAAGTCTTACTATCGTTACTACGCGTACTTTTAATGACAGAACTATGACCACAAAAGAAGTATGGACACTAACTGATGCAAATACACTTACAATTACAAGTACAAGTGATACTCCAAATGGTCAGATGACAATTAAAAGAGTTTACGACAAGAAACAATAGAGAGAAGTCGAAAAAATTGAAGAATTAAAAAAGGGCTTTTGTTGAGCCCTTTTTTATTTTATTATGATTGAGATTCTTCAGACAAATATTCTCATGATTAATATGCTGATTTGTGAACCGTTTTCACTGCTCTTCCTGACGGATCATTGATATTGTTAAAAGAGGCATCCCATGTAAGGGCTTCAGGAGTACTACAAGCTACTGAAGGAACCGAAGGCACAGTGGCTGCAGCGCTTTCCGACGGGAAATGCTCGGTGAAAATTGACCTGTATAAATATTCCTCTTTTGTGAGCGGAGGATTAACCATGAATCTGAATCTTGCATTTTTCATCTGATTATCTGTTACTTTTTTATTTGCCAGTTCCCTCAGAGTATCTATCCAGTTGTAACCCACACCGTCAGAGAACTGCTCTTTCTGCCTCCATACTACACTTTCGGGCAGAATATCTTCGAATGCTTTTCTAAGAATCCATTTTTCCATCCGTCCGTTCACGGCCATTTTGTCTTTTGGATTAAGCCTCATAGCTACATCGAGAAACTCTTTGTCGAGGAAAGGTACTCTTCCTTCAATACCCCAGGCTGCAAGAGATTTGTTGGCTCTTAAACAGTCGTAAAGATGAAGTTTGCTCAGTTTTCTCACGGTTTCCTCGTGAAAAGATTTTGCATCGGGAGCTTTATGAAAATAAAGATAACCGCCGAAAACCTCGTCGGCCCCTTCACCAGTCAGAACCATTTTAACTCCCATTGACCTTATTGCCCTGGCAAGCAAATACATAGGAGTAGAAGCTCTTACCGTGGTCACATCATAAGTCTCGAGATGATAAATAACGTCTGAAATAGCGTCAAGACCTTCCTGAATTGTAAATATAACTTCGTGATGCACTGTTCCGATATAGTCGGCTACTTTTCGAGCAGCAGCCAGGTCGGGAGACCCTTTAAGCCCTACGGCAAATGAATGCAGCCTTGGCCACCATGCTTCGCTCAGATCCTGGGCTTCGACACGCATTGCAGCATATTTCTTTGTAATTGCAGATACAATAGATGAATCAAGTCCGCCTGAAAGGAGCACACCGTAAGGCACATCCGACATTAGCTGACGATGAACTGCATCTTCGAGAGCTTTCCTTAATTCGGTAATATTGCTTGTGTTGTCCTTTACGGCTTCATACGACATCCAGACGGGATTATACCACTTTTTCTCTTCACCTTCCGTGCTAAGAAGATAATGACCCGGAGAGAAAATCTCAATTCTTGGGCATATTCCTTCGAGGGCCTTTAATTCCGAAGCAACATAGAAATTACCGTTTTTATCCCATCCCTTGTATAGCGGTACAATGCCGAGATGATCCCGTGCAATTAAGTATACGTCTTTCTCAGCGTCGTAGAGAGCAAATGCGAAAATACCGTTGATCTCATTAAGAAATGACGCACCTTTTTCCCTGTAGAGCGCAAGTATTACCTCGCAGTCGGTATTTGTAAGGAATTCATAATTCGTTTTAAGGCTTTTCCTTAATTCCTGGTGATTATATATCTCTCCGTTTATTGCCAGTATTAATTTTTCGTCACTGCTTTTGAGTGGCTGAGCTCCCGAAACAGGATCAACGATTGCAAGTCTCTCATGAGCCAATATTACCCTGTCGCTGCAATAGATGCCAGACCAGTCAGGACCGCGATGCCTCAGTTTTTTTGACATTGATAACACCTGAGGCCTTAATTCTTCAGATCTCTGTTTAAGATCAAATACTCCTATAATTCCGCACATGTAATTTTTATTAATTATTAAAATTTAAAAAATTAAGCAAAAGTATTTAATAAATTTAAATATGCAAAAATATTTTTAAAAAAAATTAATAAATATTATTCAAAAGTAGAAAAAACAAAAAACATATTTCCATATAGTTTATTAAATTGTAATTTAGTGTAATAGTTTATTAATTGAAACATTTTATTTTGACTTGGATGCACTAAGTAGAAAACATTAAATTAGCACAAATTAAATTTATGAACCTACATTTCAGAACTATTCCTGAAAAGAAAGATATTCAGCGGGTCAGGGAAATTGTTGAATCAACCGGATTTTTCTATGACTTCGAAACTGAAATCGCTGTTGAACTGGTGAAGGAGCGGCTGAACAAAGGCGAAGATTCGGGATATTATTTCGTATTTGCCGAAGCAGACAACATTACAGTTGCCTATACATGTTTCGGCCACGACGAAATGACAAAATCATGCTTTGAGTTATACTGGATTGTAACCCATAACGATTTCAGGGGTAAAGGCATCGGGAAAAAGCTACTCGAAGAAACTTACAGTCAGATTCGCAAAATGGGAGGCACAATGGTTGTTGCAGAAACTTCCGGAAGGCCATTCTATGCATCAACCCGAGCCTTTTATGAAAAGGCAGGATATACCCTTGAGGCCGTCATAAGGGATTATTACGACAAAGGCGACGATAAATGCTTTTATGTAAAGCGACTTGAAGTTTAATCAGACACTTATCTCTGTGCTCTGTGCTCTGTGCTCTGTGCCTTCCGCCCTCCGTTATCTCCCCATCATGTTCAGAACCGCAATATAATAATCTTTATCAATGCTGATTACAGGATTTAGTGTCTCGAGTTTTATGGTATTCCAGCGGCTTGAAGGATTAAGTTCTATTGCTTTGTCGCCGGTATAGATTTTCACCGGCATATTAAAACCTGGCACACAATTATTCCATCTGAAGGTCAGATAATCTCCTTTAACATAATACTCGAAAACCGGTATCCTGACATCTCTTAGATACTGATCGAAAAAAGGTTTAAGGTTCATGTTGGTTTTATTGCCGATATATTCCTCTATCTGCCGCCCGTCAACTGTCTGATGGTAAAACTCGCAGTTAAGTCCTCTGAGTATATCTCTCCATTTTACGTCGTCGTTGATAATTTGACGTAGAGTATGCAGCATATTTCCGCCTTTCGAATACATATCTCCCGAACCT
>CAZIRN010000256.1:0-3479 GCA_964541495.1 uncultured Rikenella sp.
GATTAAAGAACCATCAATATGGGAAGAAGATAATGTGGCGGCTGCACCTTACTCATATGAAGCAAATTTTCATAACCAGTTAAAAGCAAGGTTACTTAAACATACATTACCAACACAAATTATCCGTGAGAGTACTTTATCCCCACAAGACTACCTTAATTCACTGGGTTTTGTTAAAAGAGATTTTTCAAAGATCAGAGGTCATTTTGCATGGTCAATATCAACAGCAGCTTTTTATAAAACAGGAGGGAAACCGTGGAAACTGGCAGATATAAGAAAAGGTGTTTGTTACGTTGGACTGGTTTTTAAAAAGGATGAAAGAAGTAGTGATCCCAGAAACGCATGCTGTGCGGCACAAATGTTTCTTGATAGTGGGGATGGTTTTGTTTTTAAAGGTGCGGTTGGACCATGGTATAATACAAAATTTGGCGATTTTCACCTTAAACCTAATCAGGCAGAAGAATTAATTAAAATGGCTATTAATACTTACAGGTCTACAGAAGGTAGCGATCCGACGGAAATATTTCTTCATGCAAAAACCAAATTTGACGAGAAAGAATGGGAGGGATTTAAAAGAGGTACTGGTGTGAAAACAAACATTGTTGGGGTAACAATAAAAGATCATGTCCCCCTCAAAATATATAGAGATAATAGCAAATTTCCGATATTAAGAGGTCTTGCCTTTATTGACACGAATCAGTCCGGATATCTTTGGACAGTTGGGTTTGTGCCTCGGCTCGACACATCACTTGCATCAGAGGTTCCAAATCCGCTTTTTGTGGAAATAAATAAGGGATCTGCAGATATACAACAGGTTATGACTGATATTATGGCGCTCACTAAACTCAATTACAATGCTTGTATATATGCAGATGGAAAACCAGTTACACTGAGGTTTGCTGATAAAGTTGGTGATATATTAACTTCTGCACCTTTAGATAAAAAAGAAGCTCCACCGCTATCTTTTAAGTACTATATATAAATTAGTAGAAATAATGGATAATCCTGTAGTTAGCTATATAAGATTTCTAACTGATAATAATGTCACTGCAAAGTACCGTGATATTCCTGATGAGTTTGATCATAAAGACGAATTGTTGGCCGAAATTGAACTTGAAATGGATGGAAATCTGCCAGATTCAATGCGCTATTTTGAAATTAATGGAATAAGCAGTCCTGTGGATCTGGAAGAAATTCTTGAAAGCCAATTCAATTCTTTTAAAATTGCATTAATTAGTGGTGCGACAGTAAATAAATCAGGAATCAAGAGAGAAATCCATGCGCAGGTATCCAATGCAAACAAGGAATTGATACTGATAAAGCAATCAGTTGTTCCATATAAGGATATTACACTTAATTCCCTGATCGATCTTAAGATCCAGTACATTGAAAAAACCTTAAACGTTGCACTTGAGGAAAATAATATAGCAGCTGATGAGCTGATTAATAAGGGAGCAAGTCCTGTCCATGTTCTCAGAGTGAAAAAAGAATTTGAAAAAACTGGTTATTATATTATTCAAAAATTGCATATGGAATTAAAAAAAGCCGGTTACATAAATTGTCATTTCCGTGAATTCAAAAGACTCTTTCTTCTGCCAGGTGATAAAATGCCAGAGTGTACTCCTTCTTCAGTAATATGGCTTGCTAACTTTGCTCATTTCTCGTATTTCTTTAAATGTATTAATCGTCCGTTTTTAATTCGCTCAGTGGAACCAGGAAATTTTAAAATAGCCTTAGATTTCTTTTTTAGGTCTGTTGACGGAACTAAATTTTCTACAAGTCAGCCCAAAGACCAGGGTCATACTAATCAGGAGATTAAAAAGCGGTTTGATGCCATTATGAGAAGGACTGAATTACAAAAAAGTACGACATTTCGATAACATAATACGACATTAAATAACTATTGATAATCTTTTTTTAATACTTGATAATACCCATTTACATGGTATTATCTACCGCTAAGTCGTTGTTCTAAACGACATATCCTACGACATTCTAAAAATCATCCATTTTCTTCGTAATGCACTGAATATATTTGCATTACAAACATTTATTATTAATTTAATTTTAAAGAAAATGAAAAACAATGATTTTTTTGAACAGGAAAAGCAGAAGATGATCACCATCTTCGAAAAGTACGGAAGTATCGTGCCAACATTTACTATTCAGTACGATGATGGAACCATAGCAAGCTTTGCTACAAATTTTGACAGTGTTCTTGACAAAGAAAACTTCAATTACATCATGCGTAAATTTTGCACTGATCCAAAAGTTATCTCCAGTGTCTTTATTACAGAAGGGTGGACCTCAAAAATTGCCGAGAAGGAAAATAAACGGCCATCAGAATGTGAAGACAGAGAAGAGGTAGTTATGATGATTTATAGCGCACGTAATGACGTTCAGGAAATACATCTTTAT
Source organism: uncultured Rikenella sp. (assembly GCA_964541495.1). GTDB lineage: Bacteria > Bacteroidota > Bacteroidia > Bacteroidales > VadinHA17 > LD21. The sequence continues at coordinate 2,419 of CAZIRN010000256.1, forward strand.
AAGCTGGATCAAAACCGGAAGCTTGAATTTGTAATCTCGTCAGATGAATATAAAGGTAGGTTTTCAAATCCATTTTCAGACCCATGTCTGACAGTTTCAGATAGGAAAAGGGTAACACAAGAATTCCACAATGACATGCTTGACTTATTGTGTCATGCTTATAATGAATGTCAATACATGGGATACTTATTATTCTTCCTTACTGACTCAATGGAGCCACGAACTTTCTGGCAACTGACCGAAAAAGAATGGTGTGACAGGACTTGGTTAAAACAAATGATCCGTTCAAGATGCCAGGAACTTCAGACATTAGCCTTCGTATTAGTGTTCCCTGAGGATGACAAAATTAAGGTAATATTTGAATCGAGGGAGGATCAGAAATTGCATATATACAGCATAGATCATTCAACTGATACCTTGAGATTGGATGGCACAGAGAAATACAATGGTGAGTTTTCCGGATTCTTAAAAGAAGTTGAATTTTCCATCATTCCCGCATTGAGTAGTCCCTTTCTCAATTGACTTCTGGTTAACAGAAGGTTGAATATTTTGTAAATCTCAGTATTTATTAACAGTTATGATAATTGAAATATAACAAATATACAAATGAATAAAACAGAATTAACAATTGGCATGATTGGCTACAGGCCAACAATGCTTGAATCAATGAAGATCTCCTTTATAGGAGAGGTATTCGATCTTACCAATTGCGCAGTAATGCGAGAACTTATTTACGGGCACTGGACACTTGATGAACTGCATGCCTTAGCCCGTAGAACAAATCGGGATTATAAGGGTCTTACACTCCCTTATCTAAAAAAAGCGTTCGATCCTAAAAAGAGTGTCGAAAAAATACTAATAGATGGTAACAGGTTATATCGATACGAAATTCTTGGTTTTGACGAACATGAAGACCCGACCGTATGGGAGTTTATCCCGGATAATAAAATCATTAAAGACTAAGATCATGAAAATAACGAATCCATATCGCTATACAATAGAAGAGATGAAGCAAATAATTGCTGAATGGGAAGAAATGGGCCAGATAATTGATGATTACA
>CAZIRN010000257.1:0-3470 GCA_964541495.1 uncultured Rikenella sp.
ACTTCTTTCCCTGAAATAGAAACAACTTGATAGTTAGAATAAAACATAAAAACATATAAACAACCTGAAAAGCTCTCAGGTTCTTTCAAAGAACAAACAACCTGTAAGTTAAGTAAAAAATATAGACAAGTCAAGTTTTTTTTGACAAATGGAAAAGAATGGATGACAAACGGAAAGGAATGGATGATGGATTATGTATTTTGCCCTGAGCTCTGAGCCCTGAGCCAGGCCTTCGCTGTCTTTCGGCCGGTTATGGCTTTCAAATCCTGTGCCTATTTCAGATAGGTATCGAGCCAGCTAAAGAATTCCTTATACCAGATAACCGAGTTTTGTGGCTTTGAAATCCAGTGTGATTCATCTCCGAAGAAGAGAAGTCTGCTGGGCACTCCTCTCAGTTGTGCCGCAGTGAAAGCTTCGAGGCTCTGGGTATAAGGTACTCTGAAATCATTCTCACTTGTGATGATAAGTATTGGTGTGTCCCAGTCTTTAACCATCAGGTGCGGAGAGAATTTGTAGCTTGAGTGGTTTTCCCAGTAGGGCCCTCCTAAATCTTTATTAGGGAACCAGAGCTCTTCCGTGGAGCCGTACCAGCTCTCGAAATCGAATAAACCGCAATGTGCCACGAAAGCCTTAAACCGTTTCTGGTGCATTCCGGCAAGATAAAACACTGAAAATCCTCCATAGCTGGCGCCCACTGCACCCATACGATTTGCATCCACGAAGGGTTCTTTTGCCATTGCATCGGTAGCATCGAGATAGTCCTGTATATTTTTCCCTCCATAATCGCCTGAAATCTGTTCTTTCCATGCCTGGCCAAAGCCTGAATTGCCTCTTCTGTTTGGTGCAACTACAATGTATCCTTTTGCAGATATCAACTGATAATTCCACCGGTACGACCAGCTTTGTCCCAGCGGCCCCTGTGGGCCGCCTTTACAGTAAAGCAAAAGAGGATATTTCTTCGAGGGATTAAAATCAGGAGGATAAATCACCCACATCTGCAGGTCTTTATTGTCCTTTGTTTTTATATATCTCTCTTCGACTTTGCCCATTTTTATGTTGTCGTATAAATATCCGTTGAGGTTTGTAATCTTTTTTACTTCACCTGAATTTATGTCAACCAGTGCAATTTCAGGCGCTAACGACATGGACATAACCTGTGCAATCATTGTACCTCCATGCTGGCTGACAGGGCCCAGATCGTGGATGCCTTCCGTTACTTTTGTCACGACTTTGCTTTGAAGGTCTGTTTTGAATATTTGTGTAGTGCCGAGGTATGGGCAGGTAAAATAGATTGTATTATTATCGGCCCATGATATATTTTCAACGTCGAAGTCCCATCCTTTTGTCAGCCATGTCTTTGTACCGTCTTTTATGTTGTACACAAAAAGCCGTTCGAGGTCAGACTCATAGCCGTCTCTCTCCATGCTCTGCCATGCTATCATCGAGCCGTCGGGAGAAAAGGCAGGATATTTGTCGTATCCCATTATTCCATCGCTGATATTCACTTCCTTACCGGTGGTGATATCATAAAGATAAATATCGGAATTTGTGCTCAGGGCATCTTCTTTCCCTTTCAGTCTTTTGGTTGTATAAGCTATATATCTGCCGTCGGGGCTCCATGAAATTTCAGTTTCGTCAAAGTAGGGCGAGAGGGGCGATTCAAAATGCTGATCCTGCATTATATCTTTTTCGTCCGCAATTTTTTTACCATCGAACGATGCTGTGAAGATATGGCTGTAATAATAGTCTGACCAGTAGCTCCAGTGGCGGTACATCAGGTCGTCAATTATTCTGACATTTGCTTTTGGAAGATTGTATTTTTCGTTGGCTGTAGTATCGAGTTTTACGCGGCGGGTAAAATAAATTCTATCTCCCGAAGGTGAGATACTGAATATTTCGAAGTTGTCTAATCCCTGTACTGTTTGTTGTCGCGAACGGTCGGCATTCATGACTGTCAGTTTTCCTTTGCTGATAAAAGCTATTTTCTTACCGTTATCGAACCATTGTGGCGCTGAGCCTCCGTCTGTAGTCAGTTGTATTGGAGGCCCGCCAGTTGAGGATATTTTATAGAGGTTTGTTGTACGGGCCTCTGTATTCAAATCGTATTGAGTCATCGAATAGACAACTGATTTGCCGTCGGGAGAAAGAGCAAATGAACCGAGCCGGCTGAATTTCCACAATATTTCCGGAGTTAGTACACCGCCTGATTTTTCTTCTTCGGTGAGCTGCACACTGAACTGTTGCTGCGGGACGGGCTGCTGTTTGCATAAAGGTGCAATAATAAGCAGTGAAGTAAAGAATATGACAAATAAATAATTTCTCATATTATTGAAAATAAGATGGTTGAAAATCAAAATCCGAAAATCACTGTTTTTTCAAGGCTTCGATGATTTTTGCCTTCAGTTCCTCATAAAGTTCGGGATTATCCTTTATTACCTGTTTTACAGCGTCGCGTCCCTGTCCGAGTTTGGTTTCGCCGTAGCTGAACCAGGAGCCGCTTTTCTTGATGATGTCGAAATCCACGCCGAGGTCGACTATCTCTCCAAGCTGAGATATTCCCTCGCCGTAAAGGATATCGAAGTCGGCCTTCTTGAAAGGCGGGGCAAGTTTATTCTTTACCACTTTCACTCTTGTGCGGTTGCCAATTATTTCCTCGCCTTCTTTTATCTGGTTTATCTTCCTTATATCGAGCCGTACCGATGCGTAGAATTTAAGAGCATTGCCTCCCGTTGTCGTTTCGGGGTTGCCGAACATAACGCCGATTTTCTCACGTAACTGATTGATAAAGATACACGATGTATTTGTCTTGCTGATATTGGCAGTTAGTTTTCTGAGGGCCTGGGACATAAGACGAGCCTGGAGCCCCATCTTGCTATCGCCCATTTCGCCTTCTATTTCAGCTTTTGGAGTAAGAGCGGCAACGGAATCAATTACAATTATATCGAGTGCACCTGAACGTATCAGATGGTCGGCAATTTCGAGAGCCTGTTCACCGTTATCAGGTTGTGAGATGAGGAGATTCTCGACGTCAACCCCGAGTTTTTCGGCATAGTTCCTGTCGAAAGCATGCTCGGCGTCTATTATTGCAGCTATACCTCCGTTCTTCTGGGCCTCGGCTATGGCATGTATTGCAAGCGTGGTTTTGCCTGAAGCTTCAGGGCCGAAAATTTCTATAACTCTGCCACGGGGCAAGCCGCCCACACCCAGGGCCGCATCGAGACCGATAGAACCTGTGGAAATAACCTGCACATTGTCAACGGCATGATCGCCGAGTTTCATTATTGTGCCTTTTCCGAAATCTTTCTCGATCTTGCCGATAGTTAATTCCAGAGCTTTAAGTTTTTCCTTGTTTAATTCTTTCTTGTTGTTATCCATATTCTTAGATTTTATTTCTCGTAAAAATTTATTATCTTTATTGTAACTAATCAGTACTGAAGGTTAATTAAAAGTATAGGGTAAAGTTAAGAATT
>CAZIRN010000258.1:0-3459 GCA_964541495.1 uncultured Rikenella sp.
AACGTTGAAGAGCTCAAAAACAGGCTTGTTGATAAACTTTTCATCCTTTTAAACGGTAAAACATCACAGGGTGTGAAAGATTACCTGAATGTAGATATTATACCAAAAGGAGCAAAATTCACTCTTAAACAGCTTCAGGAAATTGACTACCTTAATATTAATCCCAACAAATGGACTACCGATAAAAAGAAAAATGACAGCATAAAAGAGCTTATTCATAACTATGTGATTAAATTCAAAGAGATTGACGGGGTTTATAAACGCAAAAAATATAATATCACCATAGGCGATGAACTTCCCGCAGGAATCGTTCAGCTTGCCAAAGTATATGTTGCAAAAAAGAGGAAAGTAAGAGTAGGCGATAAACTTGCAGGAAGACACGGAAATAAGGGCATTGTAGCAAAGATTGTACGTCAGGAGGATATGCCTTTCCTGGAAGACGGCACTCCTGTTGATATTGTCCTTAATCCCTTGGGCGTTCCTTCACGAATGAACCTTGGACAGATTTATGAAACTGTCCTTTCATGGGCAGGCCAGAAGCTTGGAGTGAAATTTTCCTCACCAATATTCGACGGTGCAACTATTGACCAGATTACAGAATTTACTGATAATGCTGGCCTTCCAAGAAACGGCACTACATACCTTTACGACGGAGGATCCGGTGAAAGGTTCGACCAGCCGGCCACAGTCGGGGTTATTTATATGATGAAGCTTGGCCACATGGTTGATGATAAGATGCATGCAAGGTCTATCGGACCTTACTCTCTAATCACACAGCAACCGCTTGGCGGAAAGGCCCAGTTCGGCGGACAAAGATTTGGAGAAATGGAAGTCTGGGCACTCGAGGCATTCGGCGCTGCATATACTCTACAGGAAATACTTACAATCAAATCGGACGACGTGGTAGGCAGAGCTAAAGCTTATGAAGCGATTGTCAAAGGTGAACCTATGCCTGTGCCCGGAATACCGGAATCACTCAACGTACTCCTTCATGAACTCAGGGGACTTTGTCTGAGTGTGATACTCGATTAATTCATAACATTCATCTAAAATGGTTAATAGTTAAAATTTTAGAATATGTCATTCAGAAGAGACAATAAGATAAAAACCAACTACTCAAGGATTTCAATTGGACTGGCCTCACCTGAAGAAATTCTCGACAGATCCAGCGGTGAAGTCCTTAAACCGGAAACAATCAACTACCGTACTTATAAACCTGAACGCGACGGACTTTTCTGTGAAAGGATTTTTGGTCCGGTTAAAGATTACGAATGCCACTGCGGAAAATATAAAAGGATACGTTATAAGGGAATAGTATGCGATCGCTGCGGCGTTGAAGTAACAGAAAAAAAAGTACGGCGCGAAAGAATGGGACATATTACGCTTGTTGTCCCGGTTGCCCATATATGGTATTTCAGATCGCTGCCCAATAAAATAGGTTATCTGCTCGGCTTACCGACAAAAAAACTTGATTCAATAATCTATTATGAAAAATACGTTGTTATAAATCCCGGAATCAAAGCAGCCGACGGAATCAAATACCTCGATTTTCTTAGCGAGGAAGAGTATCTCGAGATAATTGAGTCACTCCCTAAGGATAATCAGCTTCTTGATGATACTCATCCCGACAAGTTTATTGCCGATATGGGAGGCGAGGCACTTTACAAGCTTCTCAGCAGGCTCGACCTCGATGAGCTGTCATATTCACTCCGTCACAAAGCAAATACCGAAACATCACAGCAAAGAAAAAATGAAGCTTTGAAGCGCCTTCAGGTTGTTGAAGCTTTCAGAGAATCAAGGCATATTAACAGACCCGAATGGATGATTATTAAAGTGGTACCTGTAATACCCCCTGAACTGCGTCCCCTCGTTCCGCTCGACGGTGGAAGGTTTGCAACAAGCGACCTCAATGATCTGTACAGACGTGTCATAATCAGAAATAACAGGCTTAAGAGACTTATTGAAATTAAAGCTCCGGAGGTTATTCTTCGGAATGAGAAAAGAATGCTTCAGGAAGCCGTTGACTCTCTTTTCGATAATTCAAGAAAGGCAAACGCTGTGAAAACCGAGGCAAATCGCCCGCTCAAATCGCTAAGCGACAGCCTTAAAGGAAAACAAGGTCGTTTCCGTCAGAACCTTCTAGGAAAACGTGTTGACTATTCTGCACGTTCGGTTATTGTGGTCGGCCCTGAACTCAGACTTCATGAGTGCGGCTTGCCGAAAGATATGGCCGCCGAGCTGTATAAACCATTCATAATCAGAAAACTTATCGAACGCGGAATAGTCAAAACAGTTAAATCGGCCAAGAAAATAGTTGACCGCAAAGATCCTGTTGTATGGGACATACTCGAAAATGTGCTTAAAGGACATCCTGTTCTGCTTAACAGGGCTCCTACTTTACACCGGCTTGGTATTCAGGCCTTCCAGCCTAAACTTATCGAAGGGAAAGCTATACAACTCCATCCTCTTGTATGTACGGCTTTTAATGCCGACTTCGACGGCGACCAGATGGCAGTGCATGTGCCGCTTAGTAATACTGCAATTCTTGAAGCTCAGATACTTATGCTTTCCTCTCATAACATACTTAATCCTGCAAACGGTGCTCCTATTACAGTGCCGTCACAGGATATGGTGCTTGGCCTTTATTATATGACAAAAGGACGTAAGAGCACAGAAAATGAAAAAGTTAAAGGTGAAGGAATAGTCTTTTATTCACCCGAAGAAGTGAACATTGCATATAATGAGGGTAAAGTAGATCTCCATGCCTTTATTAAAGTAAAAGTTGACGATATAGTTGAAGGAAAACCTGTGAATCGTATCATAGAAACCACCGTTGGCCGTGTGCTTTTCAACCAGTGCGTGCCAAAAGAAGTGGGATTTATTAATGAAGTCCTTAATAAGAAGTCTCTTCGTGAAATCATCAGTCATGTATTGAAAGTTTCAGGCGTTGCCAAAACTGCTGATTTCCTGGATGCGATAAAAAATATGGGCTTTAATTTTGCTTTCATGGGCGGTCTTTCATTCAACCTCGACGATGTTATTATACCCACGGAGAAAATGAAATTCGTACAGGAGGGGTACGAACTGGTTGAAGAGGTGCTCAACAACTACAACATGGGCTTTATTACCAATAATGAACGCTATAATCAGATTATTGACATCTGGACTCACGTGAATGCACGTCTTACACAATCGCTCATGCAACAACTTTCTGCCGACAAGCAGGGCTTCAACTCTGTGTATATGATGCTTGACTCCGGTGCAAGAGGCTCAAAAGAACAGATACGTCAGCTTTCAGGCATGAGAGGCCTTATGGCTAAGCCCCAGAAGTCGGGTTCAACAGGTTCGGAAATCATCGAGAACCCGATACTTTCCAACTTTAAAGAAGGGCTTTCGGTGCTCGAATACTTTATATCAACACACGGTGCAAGAAAAGGGCTTGCCGATACAGCTCTTAAA
>CAZIRN010000259.1:0-3455 GCA_964541495.1 uncultured Rikenella sp.
ATGTGAACCCTTCACAAGGATATAGGCCTTTTCAACAGGCTTAAGAATAAGATATTCCCTGAGCCTGTCAGCATCGTTGAATGTTTTGTATCCGAAATCTTTTGCCAGACTCTTGAAAACTGGTCCCACGAGCATTACCTTTCCCATTCCTAAAGAATTTAACAGACGGAGTACATTAAGGTGCTCATCCTGCGCTCTGCTTCCAAGCTCGAGCATGTCGCCAAGAATTACGATTTTATTTTCCGATTCGATTTCGGCAAATGATTCGATAGCCTTTCGCATACTGTCAGGGTTAGCATTATAAGAATCACAGAAAATGGTGTTCTTCTCTGTTACTTTTATCTGTGATCTGTTGCTGGTGGGGATATAAGTCTGAACTGCATCTGCAGCCTCATCAACTGTGGCTCCCATAAAAATTGATACAGCAACGGCAGCCATAATATTTTCAGTATTATGACGGCCGAAAAGATTCGTACTGACAATCCTTTCTTTTCCTGCATGATTTATCCTTACCACCAGATTATAAGATGACGAAACGGGCTCCACTATTAATTCCGTTCCGTCAGGTGCAGAATACGGAACGGCCTTGTTAATCATCCTGTATATCTGTTCTGAAATAAGTGGATTCCGGTCGTTATATATAGCAACACCATTAACTTTACGAAGATATTCATAAAGTTCTGTTTTTGCCCTTACAATATTTTCGAACGAGCCGAATCCTTCAAGGTGTGCAGTTCCTATATTTGTAATTATCCCGTAGTCGGGCCTGGATATCATGCACAGAGTTCTTATTTCTCCCTGATGACTTGCTCCCATCTCGACAATCAAAAGCTCAGTATCGGATGGGGCTGAAAGGATTGAAAGAGGAACTCCTATATGATTATTGAGATTGCCTTTTGAGTAATGGACTTTCTTGATTTTCGACATTGCAGCAGCTATAAGCTCTTTTGTCGTTGTTTTCCCGTTTGTTCCGGTAATTGCAAGTAAAGGAATATCAAGGTTTTTCCTGTAATGAGTTGCAAGAGCCTGAAGTTCTATCAGACAATCGTCAACCAGGATAGTTTTGTTGTCAATTTCATATAATGGATCATCAATTACGGCACAGATGGCTCCTTTTCCAAGAGCCTGGGCTGCATATTGATTTCCGTTGTAATTATTGCCCCACAGGGAGAAGAACATTTCTCCTTCTTTAATAGTACGTGAATCGGTCGAAACTCCTTTTGATTCCTTGAATATTGAATACAATTGATCCGTTTTCATATAATAACAGATTGAGGTTAAGGTTAAATTTACAAAAAATATCTTTTCGACGGAATAATTAAAGGATGATAATGCCTTATTTATTTTAAAAATATAATTTTTCAGCTAAATAAAAAAAACAGGGGCTTTCTGTCAGCCCCTGATTTGCTTAAAATTTATCTTTTCAGAAACCTGACGGGCTGCCGACGCGAATCATAGCACACCTGAATCCGATATCATCGCGTGAAGCTTCCTGGTCGAGGAATCTTCTTGTTGAAGGACTTAGCCAATAAGCTCTGTCTTTCCATGAACCGCCTTTATAAACTCTTGCATTGTCATTAATAAGCGATGTATATTCATCAGGTCTCTGGACATACATTCTTGTAGATGATTCACGTTCATCTTCACCTGCCGTCCATTCCGACTGATCAAGTGAAGTTTTTTTATCGCCGTCGCGGTAATTTCTATAATCCCCTTTACGGTAATTATATCTGGCAGCAACATCCTGAGGTTTTACTGTGTCAATCGGGAGGCGTCCGAGGTTATTCTTTTGAACAACCTGACCGTTTGCATCTCTCCTCAAATCAGTATAAACATTCCCTCTGAAAGGGTTGAATTCATCAACATCTTCGAATGAGAGCGGACGATAAACATCAAGAACCCATTCATTGACATTTCCGGCCATACAATAAAGACCATAATCATTAGGCCAGTAAGATTTGACATCTACGGTAATACTTCCGTTATCATTGAGGCTTCCTGAAACTCCCATAAGATCGCCTCTTGCCCGAACAAAATTCGCCATCATCTGACCCCTGTGCTTACTTGAAGAATTTCTGACGTTATGGCCGTCCCATGGATAAATTCTTCTTTCATAAATTCTTTCCTGAAAAGTATTTCCTTTAAGGCCGTATGCGGCAAATTCCCACTCGGCTTCTGTAGGCAGTCTGTAGTTTGGAAGAAGAATGCCGTCTTCGAAAGTGGTTCTGCGTTCTGTTTTATCGCCAGTAAGGCTTGGCCTGAGTTTATTCACAACACCTTCATATTGTCCTGCAAGATAAGCTTCAGTATTAAAGTTATTTTCGTCGGCCTGGTTGGGGTCGGGCTTAAGCTCACCTTCCTCGATAAGTATATACTCATTAACCCTGTCGGTGCGCCAAAGACAATAATCATTTGCCTGAACCCAGCTTACACCGACAACCGGATAGTTATTATATGCAGGATGCCTGAAATAGTACTGGACATAAGGGTCATTGAACCCCATAGGGCTTCTCCATACCAGCGTATCGGGTAGCGCACGCTTGTGAACTTCCGGATAGCTCTTATAAACTCTTTTCAGCCAATATAGATATTCGCGATAATCAACATTTCTGACCTCGGTTTCATCCATATAAAAAGATGAAACTGTGACAGTTCTTGGAGGATTATTCCAGTCGAACATTACATCGTCCTGAACGCGTCCAATACGGAATACTCCTCCTTCAATAAGGACAAGGCCTGGACCTGTCCTCTGTTCAACACCTACAGCAACTTCGAACCCGCCAAAATCAGGGTTATTGTACTTCCATCCTGTGGTAGGCGAAACATTAGCTTCTTTACCTTTTTTAAAAACACTGCAAGATGAAAGAATTAACATCGAAACTAATACAAACGGCAAAATTTTATATCTATACATAACTCCTCTGGTTTTTGGATGTTATTTTGTTCAAATATACAAATATATTAAAAATATTTAGACTTTTTCACCAAATATAACTACAATTCCGGAATATTTATTGTTTTTATTGTTTTTCTTTTATCAACATTATTTAAACTTAGTGAAATGCCTGCCTGATGATATAAAGAAAAAGGAAGCATTTCATTAGCCGATGCCAAATTAAAACAATAATTATAAAAAAACAAAGTCCTCCATTTTCTGAAACCAAAGCCTGTTTGAAGATTTATATCTTTGACATTGTTTGTTATTATGAGTGTATTAAGCGAAAATTCTCCTGCATTTAAAACTATTCCTCCGGCCCACAGCATGTCTTTGCCGGCATATTCATAACAAAACACTGGTTTTATCTGCCATATCTTACGGCTATCAAGATTAAATGCCGTACAAAAGTACATTGTAAGTCGCCTGTCAAGCAAACTTTCAGGGAGGCCTGAGCCTTCCACATCTGGCCGGGTAAGATGATTTACTGAAACACTCACCATATAGTTTCTGAAAGATA
>CAZIRN010000260.1:0-3445 GCA_964541495.1 uncultured Rikenella sp.
GCCTGATCGCCCAATCCGTGGTCGGAATTGGGGACATAATTCAAGTATTTTGCGCAGGTACTGGAAAAATTAAAGTACTTCCTACACCCCAAATTCAGGACCGGCAGATATGCAGCTGGCTGATGGGGGCACCTGTTTCCTTTTCCGGCGATTTAAGCTCTCTTACTGAAGGAAATATTCAGCATTATGGAGAACGTTTCAGAATGCTGGATGATCTTCAAAAGATGTATAACATATATTCGTATTTTCAGTTTAGCGGAGTTCCGCCTCCTACCGATACGGATTGGCATTGGTGGGGGAAAATTAATTCTGATGGTTATGGTGTTGTAATTGTTATGCGAGGAAGCAGCGGAGATAATGCTCGCAACGTTAACATTCCTTGGGTAAGAAAACATAAAAAATATAAAGTGAAAGGACTGTTTTCAAGAAAAGAATACGGTATCTTCAATGCACAACAGCTTGTTAAAGGTAACTTGCGGATTTCATTGCCAAATTACGGGCAAGAAATTTTGTTGCTTGCAAAATAAGGGGTTTTGTAAGTCAATAATGACCAATTTGTATCTTTTAATTAAGATCTATTTTATGAATATATCACGAAGAAGTTTTATCCGAAATGCAGCTTTCATTGGAAGCGGAATTTCTTTAACAAGTACCCTTTCTTCTGTTACAATAATTAATAAAACGAAGACTAATCTTGCTGTCGGTGTTTGTACAGGCATTGAAAACAGTTCTTATCTTTCTTCTGCAGGGTATTCTTACATAGAAGAAGGGGTAAGAAGATTTCTTGTACCTGAAGAAAGCGAGTCAGTATTTATTACGAAGCTTGAGAAGGCTAAGAGATGCGGACTACCTGTCGTTGCATGTAATTTCTTTCTTCCTGGTGAACTCAAATGTGTGGGGCCTAATACAGTTCACGAAAAAATAATCAAATATGCAAAGACATGTTTTCGGAGAGCTAAACAGGCGGGAGTAAGGATCATTGTTTTTGGGAGTGGGGCTTCTCGATCTATTCCGGAAGGGTTCTCAAAAAATGAAACTATGAATCAGTTCATTGATCTGTGTAAGAATATTGCTGTTCTTGCTGGCAAGTATGAAGTTATAATTGTTCTTGAACCTTTGAATTCAAAAGAATGCAATTTCATTAATTTTGTAAAAGAGGGAGGAGAAATAGTAAAAATGATAGATCACCCAAATTTCCTTTTTCTTGCTGATTTATATCATATGAAATTAGAAGATGAAACACCGGAAAATATTATTCATTTTGGAAAATATATTTATCATGTTCATATAGCTGAAAAAGAAGGAAGATCAGCTCCCGGAACTCATGAAGAAGAATTTACACGATACTTTAATGCATTAAAAAAAATTAGATATAAAGGTGGTATCTCGGCAGAGTGCAAATGGCATAATATGGAATTACAGGCACCTATTGTCATTCGTTCAATTAATAAACAATGAAATAAATAAGTTTAAATTGATAGTTCGAGAAATGAGAAAGATTTGCATATAATTTTTTATATTATTCGTAAACCCAATTCGGCAAAGGATTATGATGATATTATCATTTTCAGTGCTAAAACCAGTACTTCTTTCATTAGTATTGAAGCCATACAAAATGCAATTGATCCGTGCAATTAGGTCGGGGGGAGAAAGGTCATCATTCCAGCTGGTCAATTTAAAACGCTTACTCTTATCCTTAAAAGTCATATTTAAAATATATTTCGAAAATGTTACCTCTCTTTATGGCAGCGAGAATATTAAAAGTGATCACTCCTGTCCAATACTGGTTTTTAACAGACCTAGCCCCAGCTTGTATACAATAGGATGTTCAGATATAGCAATTTTCTTATAAACGCAACAAAAGTATTTACTATGAAAAACTTCAATTTATCCATTCCTGTTATTTGTTTTAGTTTGTTGGTATTTACTGCTTATTCTCAGTCAGAATACCGTTATTACAATGGCAAAGCCCATGGAAGAGATGATAAAAATCTGGTTATTACACCCAATTGTTATAAGAAGGGTTCAGTAAGCGATAGGATAGAATCTGCAATAAATGATGCATTGCGACTGCGAATTAATTCTATTGAAATCCCAAGGGTTGATTTGGTTGAGGGCAAAACGGAATGGCTCATTGAAAGAGCTATTGTTCTTCCTTCTGATTTTACGCTAATTTTAAAAGATTGTCTGATCAGATTAGCTCCCGGAACAAAAGATAATATCATAATCAATTCTGGGGCACGAACCCAACCTTTATCCGAGAACAAAAATATACGGATTATAGGTCAGGGAAGTGCTGTGCTTAGCGGTGGACTCGAATCACATTTTGACCCTCCGGGTGACAGAAGTGGTTATAAAACAATTGGTGTTTTACTATATAACACCAAACACTTTACCATTGAAGGGTTTAAAATTGAAGAATCTCAAACTTATGCAATTTCTGTTGAAAACGGGTGCGCCTATGGAAGAATCGCAAATATTGAACTTTATAATACAAACAAATATCCGAACCAGGATGGGATTGATATATTAAAAGGCTGTCATGATATTATCATTGAAAACATTACCGGAATCACAGGAGATGATATGGTTGCCCTGACTGGCCTGAGAAGATCCTCGAACTTGAAATCTTATGGAATGGAGATTGTTGGAAGCAGGGTTACTGATAATGATGACATTTACAACATAATTATCAATAATGTTCAGGGTACTACAGCTGGAGGGCATCACATTATCCGTTTGCTGAATCATGATGGTGTGAAGATATACAATATTTTCATTAGCAATGTTATGGATACATCAAAGGAAGGAGATGTTCAGAACAAGGCTGCTATTCTGATTGGAGATGGTGCATACTATTCAATTTCCCAAAACCAGCTTGGGGAAACGTCAAGAATATTTATTGAAAATGTTCTCTCGCGTTCAAAGAGTGTTATAAAAATCAGAGGACCTCTTAAAGATGCCGTGATAAGAAATGTTGCCGGGTATGGTGGGAATACAATAGTTGTCGATTATGGTAACGCACCTACTGAAAATGTAAAAGTTATTGATACGTTTTTGTTCTGATTGGAAATGCCTCAGTATCTGAGTAAACCATTTGATAAAATGTATGACTAACAGGCTAATGATAGGGATTGTCAATAAAGTGCAATGTTAATGTTTTTATGAGTCTGAATTTTTCAATAGTTCGATAATCATTTTACCTTTAAAATGTGTCATATAGAAACAATAATTTATTAAAAAAGGAGAGACAGAGATGAAACAAAATGCTGAAAATGAGCGTCGTAAGTTTATTAAGAATTTGATAGCTCTGGGGAGCCTTACGATTATACCGTCTCACTATGTTTTAGGAAGGACTTATTCAGTTAAAGGGAATCGTCCACTTCCTCCCAGCGAGAAAATAAACCTGGCATGCTGCGGAATTGGGAATAGGGGGAAAGAAGTT
>CAZIRN010000261.1:0-3435 GCA_964541495.1 uncultured Rikenella sp.
GCCAAGGAAATTCCTCCTTGAAATACCTGATTTTTTCATGCTGGTTGGGTTTTAAATTGGTTATTGTCCTTTGTTTAACTTATTAAATTGAGATACAATATTCATTAACAAGTAAAAATATAAATAATCCTATAACTTCTTAATGCAGTTAATAAATTTTAACAAAATGTGACAACAAACTTTTAATAAATACAGAGTATTTTAATTGTCAGCTTGCCTCTTCAAGCTTTTAAATATTAACTTTGAAAGTGTAATGAATCATTTTTTGCACAGAATATTACTGTCTGTATTAACAGCGCTGCTTCTTTCCGGATGTTCAGGTAAAGAAGTAATTAAGGAATTGCCTGCTGAAAATCTTCCTGAGATTGAGCCAGATTATTCCGGAATTGTAATTCCCTCAAACATTGCGCCATTGAATTTTATTGTAAAAGAAGAAGGCACACGTTATTTTATAACATTTTCAGTTGAAGGAAAGAAGACGTTTTCGGTAAAATCCCGCAGGAATGTGATTATCATTCCGCAAAAGAAATGGAGAAACCTGCTGAAAGGAAGTTCTGGTAATGCTTTGAGCATAGACATTACTGTTACTGACAGGCAGGGCGTCCGAAAAAAATTCGCAACAATAACTAACTTTATCGCCGACGATCCTGTTGATCCTTATATAACCTACCGCGTCATTCATCCGGGTTACGAAAGATGGAACGAGATTTCAATATGCCAGCGGGAAATCATGTCCTTCAAAGTAAAAACACTTATAAACAACTATGATGCCGAAGAAAACTGTGTTAACTGCCATTCATTCAATAACGGGAAGAGTAATGACTTCCTCTTTCACATGAGAGGCTCTCTTGGCGGAACATTTTTCTATTCTGAAGGTAAACTTGTAAAGTACAACCTTAAAACACCTGAAATGAAAAACAGTGCTGTTTATCCGCGCTGGCACCCATCAGGAAGATATGTCGCTTTTTCATCAAATAAAATCGTTCAGAGGTTTCATGTCCTTGACAGCAAAAAAATCGAGGTAAGCGATCTCGAATCTTCGCTTGTACTGTACGACAGGGAGAGAAACGAAATAATGCCCGTTCCACTCGAAATGGATTCATTATCAATGGATACCTATCCTGAATGGTCTCCCGATGGAAAAACTCTCTATTTCTGCCGGGCTCCCCGAATTGGAGAAATCTACAACTATCAGTCAATTAGATACGACCTCTGGAAAGTGCCATTTAATCCAGATACAAGAGAATTTGGAAAAGAAGAAATCTTTTTCAGGGCATCAGATACTGGTAAAAGTATTTCATTCCCTAGAATATCACCCGATGGAAAGTTTATTATTGTTACAATGAGCAACTACGGCTGTTTCCCTATCTGGCATCCTGAAGCAGACCTTTACTCCATTAATACAGAAACAGGACATGCAGAACGGCTGAATCTTAATAGTAACAATTCAACCGAAAGTTACCATTCGTGGTCATCAAACGGAAAATGGATACTTTTTGCAACCCGCCGTGATAACGGGTCGACTACAAAACCATATATTGCATATTTCAACAACAGCGGACAAACCTCCAAACCATTTGCCCTGCCCCAAAAAAATCCTTTAAGGGAACATTATAATATCAGAAGTTATAATCTGCCTGAATTTTCACAATTTAAACTGAACATGACACCAGGTAAAATCAGAAAATTCTCCAGACTTAAGCCAATAGCAGCAAAATGGGCGGGAAAATAAGTTCAATTACATGATTATTCAGCCATGCAAACCGTAAACAACACAACTGAGCATATCATTAAATACCTTGCTTACGGGATTTTTTTCATCATTATTTTCCTTTTCTTCCTCATATTTGCAAACCATGTTTTTATTTACCAGGAGAAACATTCCCTGTTTATTTTATCAGCTGATTACCTCCAGGATTTTCTTGACCAGCCAGGTTCTCTATTGAAATATTTAGCAGGGTTTTTCTCCTCATTTTACTATTATCCTGCTGTGGGGGCGGTTATAGCTTCAACTGTAATGCTCTTATCTGTAATTTTTCTTTCAAAAATTAGTGAACTGGTTAAAGGCTCGGAAAATCTATTTATCCCTTTTCTTGCGGGCATTCTTATGTTTTATCTCCAGACAAACTACCAGTACATGCTTTTCAACAATCTTGGCATATTTCTTCAACTGGCAATAACATCCATATTCATAAGATACGGAAGAAAAAGCTACTGGCCAGTAGTCATTTTGCCTATCTGGTATTTTATAAACGGTGGTTTTGCATGGATGTCGTACGGCATATACGGGGCATGGTTAATAGTAACAGGTTTTAAAAAGAACCTTTTAAAAATAGTTTCATTGCTGATTCTGGCGGTGGCAACAGTTTTCATTTCTGGAGAATTTCTTTTTTACCGCCCCTGGCTGGCTCTTCTGGTTTACCCATGGAGTCCGGGTAATTCTACAGCAGATAACATTGTTTTTACGGCACTCGGAGCTGTTATATGCTTCATGCCTTTTGCACTGATAATAAAATCCCCCCGCCTTACATTAAAGAGCTTCACAAAAAAGAATTTATTATCTGCTGAGGTAATTTTTATCGCAGCAATACTTAGTACGATATCTTTTCTTAAATATGACAGAAAGTCGGAGTATTATTTCAGGGCTGAAAAACTGTTTTATGAGAAGCGATACGATGAACTGGTTAAATTTAATCTTAAATATCCGACAAGAAACATTATCACTTTGTATCTTAACAATGTTGCTCTTTGCGAAACCGGAAGGCTTAATGAATTGCTTTTCAGTTTTCCGCAGAGCCCTGACGGGAGCACGCTTTTCCAGAAATGGGAAACAGAAATTAAAGGAGAGATATTAAGGCATGGAGGAAATTTCTATTATGCAACAGGTATGATAAATGAGGCTTACCGGTGGGCCTACGAGTATATGGTCTTAAGGGGCTATACACCTGACGGACTGAAAATGATGATTAAGTGTGACCTTATTAACGGAAACTATAAGAATGCAGAGATATATATCAATAGACTGAAAAAGACGCTGTTTTACAGAAAAGAGGCTTATGAATATGAAAAAATGTTGTTTAATGATAATGCTGTATCATCCCATCCTGAACTGGGGTTAAAAAGGAAAATCAGTCCGAGGGTGGATTTCTTCACGATAACTGACGATCCTGTCATTAATATTGAAAGAATTGTGGCAACCGATTCGGTTTATATAAACAGGAATGCATTCGAATACAAAATGGCCTGGCATCTTTTGAACAAAGATCTGAAAGCCATTGCACAGGAATGGTACAAGCTTGGAGCGTACGAATACAAAATTGCTCCGAAGCATCTTCAGGAAGCGGCACTTGCAATGAGGACTCTGCTTAAAATAGAACTACCTGCACAGGAAAAGTTAAAGATAACCGCAGATACAGAAAAGCGGTACGCACAATT
>CAZIRN010000262.1:0-3421 GCA_964541495.1 uncultured Rikenella sp.
CACTCCAACGCCCCCTAACAGGCCGGTATAACCAATAAGGGCTTTTGATTATAAATAAAAATATTTTACCTTCGCCTTAACTCCCGGTAACAACTGGAAAGGACAGGAATCTCCCCTCCCTTACTGGTCATACCGCCAAACGTTATGGGGCATTATAATAACACTATGACAAATTATTAATCAGCAGATTAAATAATATATTAGGAAAAAATGAGACGACTCTTAAGACATCCAATTTATTTATTGATTCTTTTTGGACTTTTGGTTTCAATGATTGCAAAAGCTGATACTTGGGATATTCCAAGAGTTAAGACATATTATTCGAATAATAAGAAATTTAAATTAATTATTACACCCAAACAGACTTCAGATAAATATTATCTATGGGATTACTACAAGAGCAACAACCATCCACAGACAAAAAAGATTTTGCGGAAAAAGGAAAAGTTTATGCGGAGCATTTCCGCCCAAGATACTATTTTAATACCGTGTAAAGGGGAATTATATCGAATAGAAGGAACTGATACCATTTTAATTTGGGAAAGGACATTATTAAATGATGTTTGTCCAGTTTATGCGATAGTTGCAAATGATGGTTCTTCAATTGCGACCTTTGACAACTGGTATTCTACTGGATATGGAGTAAATGTTTTTGTTGTCTATGATGAGAAAGGAAATGCAAAAAAAACATATAAACTTGATGAAATAAGTCCTTTCCCTTTAAATGATTATTCAATGTCAATATCATCGTTGTATTGGAGAAAGGATGTTAGATATATTGATAATGAAAAAATTGAGATTGTTTTTGCGACAGATGATAATAAAACAACTAAACGAATTTATAATTTAAAAAGATTAGAATTTGAATAATAACGCCCCATAACACGCAATATAACCAATGGCGGGTCCAGTGGTCGCTTGAAAGCTTTTACCCCGCACCAAGTTTAGTAACAGTTGACAGGGCTGTCGCCCGCTATCCGCCACTGGTCATATTGCCAACCGTTAGGTGTAAGGGGCAGGTACACTCATGTCAACCATGGCATGAATTTTGTTCTAATGAATAACCAGTTGATACCCATAAAATTGACACTATGAAAAGATTTCTCTTTCTTCTTTCAGTTTTGTTAGCAATTGTTAGTTGTCAAAAGGACTCTATTGATTTTAATTCAATTGCATCTGACAATTTAAAGTATTCTAGTTTTATTTTAAATCAATCATCGTGGATTAAGCTTGATTCGATCGATCGTTTATTCCCAACAGATATACATTTTTATAATGAAAACGTGGGACTTATTTCAGGTCTCCTTTCAGTAATCCTTACAAAAGATGGAGGCATTTCTTGGCGGACAATTGAAAGAAACTTTCATAGCATTTATGCATTAAATGAAGATACATACTTAGCAGGAGCAGCAGATGGATTATATAAGTCCAATAATAGCGGACAAACATGGGAAAAATGTAATTTCCCTTCAAAGGCTACCATATTTGATATCTGGTTTAAAAACTTAAACATCGGATTCATATCATGTGCATGGGGAACCTATAGAACAACCAATGCAGGAGAAACCTGGTCGAAAGTTACCCACGTGATATCAGAAAATTTGCAATTCACAAGTGAAAACATCGGATATTTCAGTTGCGGATATACTTCTTACCCTGATCCTGGTCCAGGACCAGCAATTAGTAGTGGTGCAATCTTTAGAACCCTGGATAAAGGAAGGACATGGACTGATACTAATCTCAATATTAAAGAAATAACCGCATTGTCATTTATTAGTGATAAAGTTGGTTTTTTCACAACATATGATGGTTGCTTATACAAAACACTGGATGGAGGAGAATCATTTATAAAAGTAGCTACCCTGACAGCAAGACCAGAGGATATTTTATTTATTGATGAGCAACAAGGTTTTATATGCTTAAGTGATGGCCTTTTTTCTACTATTGATGGTGGTAAGACACTCAATTTAGAGTATTCATTACAAAACGATATCCATACTTATCAATTTTCTTTCCCGAAATTAGATGTGGGATTTTCATATGATAGTAATGGACATTTACTAAAAAGAATACAAGATAAATAATTCCCTACACCTAACACGGACGGTTGGGGTAATAAGCTTGTCACAGTTTTTGCTTTTGCTCCTGCTTCCTAGACAATTCGTTGAAGAAAGTTAAACCTGGACACCCGCCTCTGCACACTATAAAGCTTTCTGCACCTGGACTATTTTCTGGCTTCGGGACAGCTTTGTACCGCGACACTGCGCCAGTGCCCTTTCGAGGGCTTCATCTACCATGACTACTTATCGTCCATCTATTAAAATTGTACCGCGACACTCATCTAACTTATTAAAATCTACCATGACGGCAAAAACTGCGCCATACCCGTCTTGCCACCGGGATAACTTTTCGGCTAAAGCATCAGGACGTTGACCGGATGGCTGCGCCGGGTAACGCTTACTCCCTCAACCGCCGGGCCGTTGTGTGGCATTTAAAGACAACGAACTAACAGAAGCTTTCTAAAAAAAAAGACAAATATTATGAATAAACTCATAACATACTTGACGTTAGGGATATTTGTATTATTAGGCAATCAAGTTAAAGCCTCTGACAAAACGATAGGCGACAAAGACTCTTTAAATATTGAATTACAAGAAAACTTACCAGAAAAATATAAGGCGATAGGTGGTAATATCTTCCTTGGATATGGAATGTTAAAGGGTAATATATCAGATTATATCACTAACCCGATATTTATTGGAATTAATGTCGATTTCCATAGACAAAGATTTGTAATACAAATTGATGATTATATAGGATTTGGAAAAGTAAAGAAAACAATGGAATTTCCAGATGATTTAGAATGGTCAAACAATAAGGCTGCATTACACTTTATGCTTGGGGGAAATCTAGGCTATACTTTGATAAATTCGGAATCATTTAAATTTGTTCCTTTAGCAGGTATTGGATTTGATTTATTATCATCAACTTTTTTGGGTTCTTCAGAGAATCAAAAGAATGAACCTTTTCTGCCTTATTACAAGTTGGGTTGCTATCTTGACATAAAATCACTTAGACTATTTAGAAAAAATTATAGTTTCAATTATGATGATAGTTATACTTGTGTTAGATTAAGTTTTGGATTGAATTCTCCAATTGGTAAACCGAAGTATGGTGAGTTTTATAGTGGCAGTATAATTTATTTTACAATTGGAATGGGTGGATTAGGAAGACAATGAAAACGCCACACAACACGCAATATAGCCAATGGCGGGGGATGTGGAAGTTTGAAGCTTTCTGCCCCGCATAAAGTTTTGTAACTGTGGATAATGATGAAGCCCGCAAACCGCCACTGGCCATATTGCAAACCGTTAGGGCGCATTCGGGCCAAAATATATTATAAAAGTAATAAGGACACATC
>CAZIRN010000263.1:0-3372 GCA_964541495.1 uncultured Rikenella sp.
GTTCATCACTCAGAAAAAAATCATGAATGCCTGCAACTAAAGGTGCTTCGGGGCCAACCACAACCATCTCAGTTCCTGTGGAAAGCACAGCTTCTTTCACAGCATCAAAGTTTTCGGGATTGATTTCAATATTTGTGCCGCATGAAGATGTCCCTGCATTACCCGGTGCTATATAAATCTCTGAAACTCTGGAGCTTTGTGCAAGCTTCCATGCGATTGCATGTTCACGTCCGCCTGAGCCCAAAATGAGAATTTTCATACTTATAGATTAACTCCTCCAAAATTAGTATTTCTGCCTTATTAATAACTATGACACTCTTAGATAATATCATCGGGCAACACAAAAGAAAACCCTGAATTCAGACATCCCGTAATAAAATCTTCGAGAAAGCCTCTTTTCAGGCTAATTGGCTTATCATGAAGGGCAATTATTGATCCGGGCTTTATATTTTTCAAAAGCTCAGCCACGGTTTTATTGCCGGCTTTCTTTTCTCTGTAATCATCCGCAAGCAAGTGCCACAAAATAATTTTATAACTACGGCTGAGTTTAATATATTGGCCTGGGAGCATACGCCCATAAGGCGGCCGGAAAAAAATACGTGAAGTAAAACCTGCAGCAGCTTCAACATCATCCAGATAATTTTTTACAGAGGTCGAGAAGCCGTCGCAATGGCTGAATGTGTGATTACCTGTTAGATGTCCTTGCTCTTTCAGAAGCGACATAAGGGCAGAAAACTTTTTAGCCCTTTCTCCCGTACAAAAAAATATTGCCCTTACATTATATTTTTTAAGTATTTTGACTGTTGCAGGAGTTGAACCGGGGTCAGGTCCGTCGTCAAAGCTCAGGCAAATTAACTTTTCCGGAGTATCCAGTTTTACAAGAGCCGATCGGAAAAACCAGGAAGCACATGAAGGAATTTTAAATACAGCCATTTTTACATCATCGAAGAGTAGAGTATAGAATAGTACGTGTTTAATTCCTTCTCAATCGAACCTGCAAGCTCATTCAAACCAAGCCTTATACACATTCTGTAGATATCAATAAATGCCTGCATGTTAAGGCCAATCGAATAGTCCATGCCAAACCGCCTGTAAGGCAGGAGCTCAATACAATACTGAAGGTAATCTTTTGAATAACTGAGTATTTTGTTAAGTATTTCCAGACCTTCATCCTTGAATCCTGCCCTTAATAAAACTTCAGCAAAGTCAACTGAAAAATAGTCGTGCGGCATTTTCTTTTCAGGAATCAGTTCGAAGCCTTTCCTGGCAACTTCCGTGGCACGCAATGTATCTCCGGTATCAATAAGTCGTAAGGCCAGACTGCCGAACATGCTTCTAAAGATACTGAACATCCTTCTTATATTTTCGTCCAGATAAACATCCGGGCTCGAAGCATTTCCCCACCTGAATTTATTCATAATATTATCATACATTACAACAGGGTCAATCATACCGAATTCTCCAGGTTTCGGTGTGCCCGCTTTAACTGGAGCAACTCTATATGCAAGCCCTTCCTTTATGAAAAACTTTTCAAGCCCTTTATACTGTGAAGCAGGAACTGTGGTTGAAAAATAAACCGGCCGCTTCCAATGATTTGTGGCGAGAATATCCATAATAGCAAGGTCGCCCTTAAAAGCATCCGTTTCGGTATATTCCCATATAACAGGTGAGAGAAGACTGTCGGCAAAATATTTCTTTACTGTGCCGTTTGAAAAGACAATTGAAGAATCCACATCAATAATAAATTTGTTTGACGGGAGATAGTTCAGATAATCCCCTTTACCTGTAATGTCGAGCATTGCCTGTGGATCGTCGAGGCCTGCAAAACTAACGGCCTGCCTGAGCGATATCGGCTTACCTAACCTGTCTTCAACCGGTAGTTGATTTCTTTTCCCTTCTATATATTTTTCCTGGTCCAGAGAAAAAGGAAGAGGTTCCGAATTCCATGCTTTCCTCCTCATCATTTCAATATACCATCCCGCCTGTATATAACTCAGGTTTGCCACTCTCACGTCGGTCCTTACTCCTTCCACATCCTGTGCATACCATAAAGGGAAAGAATCATTGTCGCCGTAAGTAAAAAGAATAGCATTGCTATCAACCGACATCAGATAATTTTCACCTATGTCGCGGGCCGTATAGCGGCCTGACCTATCGTGATCGTCCCAGTTCTGCGAGGCCATACGAAA
The DNA here is from genome assembly GCA_964541495.1 of uncultured Rikenella sp. Lineage (GTDB taxonomy): Bacteria > Bacteroidota > Bacteroidia > Bacteroidales > VadinHA17 > LD21. The sequence continues at coordinate 2,190 of CAZIRN010000263.1, forward strand.
AGGAACAGCCAGAAATAATAGAACAAAAGACACCAGTAAGGCAGGTTTTTCAGAAATTATCTTTCTGAGTAATTCATATATAAACATAAAACCTGCTCCTATCCAGATAGAAAATGCATAGAACGATCCTGCATAAGCATAATCCCTCTCACGCGGCTGATTGGGATATTGATTCAGATAAACAATTATAGCCAGCCCTGTCATAAAAAAGAAACCTGCCACTATCCAGAAATCAGGGCTTTTTCTTCTGTAGTGCCAGTACATTCCGGCAATCCCAAGCAGCAGAGGAAGCAAAAAATAAGTATTTCTCCCGGGATTGTTCTTTAAGTCATCAGGTATTTTTTCCTGATCGCCCAGTCGGGCATTATCTATGAATTTAATGCCGCTTATCCAGTTACCATGAATTGGATTTCCATTACCCTGTATATCGTTCTGTCTTCCTGAAAAGTTCCACATAAAATATCTAAAATACATAAAGCCCATCTGATACCTGAAGAAAAAACGAAGATTCTCCACGAAAGTCGGACACACGAGAGTTCTCTTCCCAGCAGACGATTCTACGGTATATCTTCTGCCTTTTATCTTCCCCCAGTACTTATATGCTGCTTCATGATCAGGATCAGAACTATACATACGCGGGAAAATAGTCTTAAACTCTTTATGATAATCATATACAGGCTTATAATAAGGCTCGTAACGACTTTTTACCTTATTATAGCCTGCTATTTTATTTTTTACTTCAACAACAGGAGCATTGTAATAATTGCCGTATAATTTCGGCGAACTTTCGTACTGCTCCATATTAATATAATAGATAAATGAAAAGATATTAGAGGGATCATTTTGATTCATTGGAGGTTTGGCGGATGAACGGATAATAATCATGGCGTATGAAGAGTATCCAATACAAATTACAGTAATTATAGTGATTACATAATTAAGCACATATTTTCGATTCTTCAGTGAATAACGAATCCCAAAAACAAGAACAATTATTATTAAAGTAACATAAAAAAGCAGACCTGAATTATAAGGGAGCCCCAGAGTATTAACAAAAAAAAGTTCAAGCCATCCGGCAACGCGTGGCAGCCCGGGCATCAGCACAAAAACCATAAGCCATAGCATAAACACGGCAAGTGCAAATGTTTTGAGGACACCTTTGGTAGTAATCTTATACTTTATG
>CAZIRN010000264.1:0-3355 GCA_964541495.1 uncultured Rikenella sp.
AAAGGTCTAAGAGGCTTTACCAGCGGATATGCTATTCCGCAGTATGTTATAGATGCTCCCGGCGGAGGTGGAAAAATCCCCATCCTGCCAGACTATGTCGTTGAGCATAACAATAAAAAAATTGTTCTTCGCAACTATAAGGGTGCTATTTGCGAATACCCTGAAATTTAATTATTTATGAAAGTCGGTTTGACTTTTGACTTACGATCGTGGTATCTCGACCGGGGGTTTTCTTTGGAGGATACCGCCGAGTTTGACCAGGAACAGACAATTAACGCAATACAGGATGCGCTGCATGTGCTTGGACTTGAAACTGAAGAAATAGGAAACGTATTTCAGCTTATCGAGGCACTGGCATCAGGTAAAAAATGGGACATTGTTTTCAATATTGCTGAAGGACTTTACGGCGACGGAAGGGAATCTGTAGTCCCTGCAATACTGGACCAGTACAGGATACCTTACGTTTTCAGCGGTCCGGTAGTTCTGGGTGTTTCTCTTAATAAATACCTGTGTCGCCTTATTGTTTCTTCAGCAGGTATCCCGGTTGCTCAGGGTATATTGATTAATTCAATAAAAGATGCGGAAAAATGCAATCTTCAATACCCGCTTTTCATCAAGCCGGTTTCTGAAGGCACAGGGAAAGGTATAACCGAAAAGAACATAATTAAAAATCCTGCTGAGTTAAAAGAAGTTTCAGGTTTTCTTATCAACAGGTTTAACCAGCCTGTGCTGGCTGAAGAATATCTTCCCGGAAGAGAATTTACGGTTGGCATTATCGGTACCGGAGATGAAGCTGTTGCCATTGGGGGGATGGAAATTATCTGCAATAACGATTTTCCGTATTCACTCGATTATAAAAAACATTATGACGTAATGTGTAAATATTTACCTATGAATGATAACTATGCAAAGGAATCTGAATCGGTTGCCCTGAGAGTCTGGAAAGCAATTGGTGGAGTTGATGCTGGAAGAGTTGACTTAAAGGCCGATAAAAACGGAAAACTTTGTTTCATGGAAGTCAATCCTCTTGCAGGACTTCACCCCATTGATTCGGATCTTGTGATACTTTCACGTTTCGCAGGAATTGAGTATAACGAACTGATTGAAAGAATTATCAGATCGGCATTCAAAAGGTATAATCTTCAGATATGATATGAGGTGTTGTATTCTTTATAACCAGCCCGGCGAAAACGCTCTTCCTGATGAGCTCGACATACTCGACCAGGTGGAATGGATCGAAATTAACATTAATAAAATGGGTATCAGTACATTCCGTAAAGGAATTACAAATGATTTTATAAATGAAATTGCCTCACTGACAGATGAAGAGTTTGATTTTGTGTTCAACCTTGTGGAATCAATAAACAATAAAGGAGAATTACTCTATTTCATACCGGCAGTTCTGAACATGAACGGACTGCCTTATACCGGCAATCCTCTCGAAGCAATATTTCTGACAACAAGTAAAGCTCTTACCGCTCAAATGCTTAAAAAGGCCGGCATAAAAACGCCTGAAACATTTGATATATCTTCATACAAATATCTCAAACCCGGAAACAGATATATCATTAAACCCGTTTGGGAAGATGGTTCACAAGGTATAACTGCCGAATCAGTATTTACTTATAGTCAGGAATATGAAAAAAGATTCAGCGGACTTAAAAAAACTCACTGGATAATACAGGAATTCATCGAAGGCAGAGAATTCAATGTCAGTGTACTTAGCGGGACGAACTCCAGGCCGGAAATTTTACCTGTTGCTGAAATGATGTTTATTGGTTATGGCCCTGACAGGCCTGCTATTGTTGATTTTAATGCAAAATGGATCGAAGGAAGCTTTGAATATGAAAATACGATGAGGCATTTTCCAGGCGATACGCTTGATAAAACGCTTAAGAAGAAAATAGAAAATACAGCTTCAAAATGCTGGGATCTTTTTGGGCTGAAAGGTTATGCAAGAGTTGATTTCAGAGTTGATAAAAACAACAATCCTTTTGTGATCGAGATAAACGCGAATCCATGCATCTCACATAACGGTGGATTTGTCGCCGCCACTGAAGAAGCAGGCTATAAGTTCACAGAAGTTCTGAATCGGATCATTAGTGACTTGAACTATTAAAAGTCAATTTATTTTTATTTTAGTTACATAAAAAGTTGTGCTAATAAATTGCTGAAGTTTATTTGTCAAAAAAAATAATCTGTTTATGTAATAAGCAGAAAAAAATAACTATACTTCAGTAATTTAATCTTAACTTTATATTTTGTAAAAAGTATTAAAGCAAACTAAATCCGGTAATATATGAAAAAATTTCTGCTTTTTCTGGTTTTTACTGCGGCAAGTTCGATCATTTTTTCACAAGTTCCGCAGGGATTCAACTATCAGGCTATTGCAAGGGACAATTCAGGCAATCCAATTTCAAATGCCACGTTATGGGTGCGTCTATCCATACTATCCGATACAACAGGCTTTTATTCTTCAGGTGGGGGAACTTATATATGGGAAGAACAGCACACAAACGTAAAAACCAACTCCTTCGGGATGTTCACCGTTGTTCTTGGAATAGGTTCAAAATTTCAGGGTTCGGCTACGTCGTTCAACTTAATAGATTGGACTAAAGGACCGTATTATGTAGGGACTAAAATTTCCCAGAACAGCGGAAACACATGGAAGATCATGGGTTCGGCACAAGTATGGAGCGTACCGTACTCCATGGTGTCGGCTAAAGCCGATGCGTTGAATGCAGGTGCAAAGGTAGTAAGTGATAATGATGCCACTGCCCATGCTCTTTTTGAAGTTAAAAGGAAAGACGGACAAACGGTTTTTGCCGTTTACCCCGATGCTGTAAATATATATGTTCCATCGGAGGGGAAAGGTGTTAAAGGCGGATTTGCAATAGGGAGCTTTGGAGAGAAAGCACCCTCGCAGGATTTTTTCCGCGTAACACCCGACAGTGTCAGAATATATATTAACAACACTCCCGGCACTCCCGGCAAAGGAGCAAAAGGAGGTTTTGCCATCGGAGGTTTCGACGCTTTGAAAGGATCTGTTCAGGATTTTATGAGAGTGACACCCGACAGCACCAGAATATATATTAACAACACTCCAGGCAAAGGAGCCAAAGGAGGCTTTGCAATTGGAGGTTTTGATGAGGCTTTGAAGGGGACGACAATTCTGAAAAATTATTATATGAATATTTCCGGTACAAACACATTTGATACTGTGACGGGTTCACCTCAGGTATTATGGTACCCCAACAGGAATGCTTTCCTTGCCGGCAATGTTCATATCGGTGCTGTAGACAGCGTCGGCAAGTATTCCACCGCTCTTGGTTACAGGTCGATAGCAATGGGCGAT
>CAZIRN010000265.1:0-3352 GCA_964541495.1 uncultured Rikenella sp.
AATTACATAGCTTTTATTATTTCATCGGCAAATTCGGATGTCTTCACCAGTACTGCTTCCTCCATTAACCGGAAAAAGTCGTATGTAACTTTTCCGGCAGATATTGCAGATTCGAGTCCGTAATGAATTCTTTCTGCAGCCTCTTTCCACCCGATATAATCCAGCATAAGGGCTCCGGAAAGTATTACCGACCCCGGGTTTACTTTATCCTGCCCGGCATATTTAGGCGCGGTTCCATGAGTTGCCTCAAAAATTGCATGTCCTGTTTCGAAATTTATATTAGCACCAGGAGCAATGCCTATACCTCCAACAATTGCAGCAAGGGCATCAGAAATATAATCGCCGTTCAAATTTAGGGTAGCTATTACCGAATAATCCGCAGGCCTCGTAAGTATTTGCTGGAGAAATGCATCCGTTATAACATCTTTAATAATTACTTTCTTTTCCTCTACCGCGTTTTTGAGAGCGTTATCGGCAGCCTCTTCTCCCTTTTCTCTGGAAATATTTCTATAAGTATTCCACGTAAAAACTTTCGATCCGAATTCCCTTTCAGCAAGAGCATATCCCCATTTCATGAAAGAACCCTCGGTAAATTTCATTATGTTTCCCTTATGAACAAGTGTAACTGAAGGCAAATTCTTTTCGATAGCAAATTTGATTGCCTGTCGAACAAGCCGTTCGGTTCCTTCGATCGAAACAGGTTTCACAGCAAATGAAGAAGTATCCGGGAATCTTATCGAATTTACACCCATTTCCTTTATAAGAAAATCTTTGAATCTCAAAGTCTGAGGTTCTCCGGTCATAAATTCAATCCCTGCATAAATATCTTCGGTATTTTCTCTGAAAACATGCATATCAACCAGTTCCGGATGCTTAACCGGTGAAGGCACTCCTTTATACCATTTCACCGGTCTGTAGCAGGTATAAAGGTCGAGTTCCTGCCTGAGAGTCACGTTGAGCGAGCGAATTCCTTCGCCAACCGGAGTGGTTAAAGGTCCCTTTATACCAACCAGATATTCTCTGAAAGCTTCAATCGTTTCTTCCGGAAGCCATTGACCTTTCAGTTTAAAAGCTTTTTCACCGGCGAGCACTTCTTTCCAGAATATTTTACGCCGGCCGGAATAGACTTTTTCAACTGCCGCATCAATGACTCTTACCGCAGCTCTCCATATATCGGGGCCTGTACCATCACCCTCTATGAAAGGTATTACAGGGTAGTCCGATACACGCAATAAACCCTCTCGCATCTCTATTTTTTCAGGTCCCATTGTTTATTTTTTAATGAAGTAAACTATGCAGTCAAAAAGTATTCAGTTTTATGAAAAGCTTGTAAAAATAAAAATTCTTCAGCTTCTTATCTGCCCGTTTCCCTCTATAATCCATTTATATGTCGTAAGTTCTTCAAGTCCCATCGGCCCTCTTGCATGAAGTTTTTGAGTTGATATTCCTATTTCAGCTCCCAGACCAAATTGCGCGCCGTCAGTAAAAGCCGTGGATGTATTTGAATAGACCGCTGCTGCATCTATGCGGCGGAAAAACATCATTATTCTTTCCTGACTTTCCGATATTATTGCTTCGCTATGCTTCGATCCATAACGTGTTATATGTTCGATAGCCTTATCAAAACTTTCGACTGTTTTAACTGCCATTTTATACGATAAAAATTCTGTTCCGTACGAATTTCTATCGGCAGGTTTCAGAAGCTCACCTGGATATTTTCCCTGGAGATATTTCATTGCCTGTTTATCGGCATAGATTATGACATTTTTCTCAGCGCATAATCCGATTATATATGCCAAATCATCAAGTCGTTTTTTATGAATAACCAGACAGTCGAGTGCATTACATACGCTTACTCTTCTGGTTTTTGCATTATTGATAATGATTCTTCCTTTCTCCCTGTCGCCATATTCATCGAAGTAAGTATGGCATATTCCGGCACCTGTTTCAATGACCGGCACCTGAGAATTTTTTCTCACAAATTCAATCAGTTCCTTTCCGCCTCGTGGTATTATCAGATCAACATATTCACGGGCTTTCATGAGCTGTGCCATTTCATTTCTGCCTGGTGGAAGAAGCGATACAACGCTCGTGTCAATTCCTTCCTCTTCCAGAACACGCTGAATTATGCTTACAATAGCTCTGTTCGAATTGATAGCATCGCTTCCGCCTTTCAGAATACAAGCATTCCCCGATTTGAAACAAAGCGTGAACACGTCGAGAGTTACATTTGGCCTCGATTCATATATAATTCCAATAACGCCGAAGGGTACGGCAACTTTTTTGATTATCAGACCATTCGGCCTGATATTCTTATAAAGGATTCTTCCTGCAGGCTGAGGCAATGAAACGACATTTTGGATATCGGAAGCAATGTTTCTTATTCTCCCTTCATCAAGCAGCAGGCGGTCATAACGTGGATCGGAAATATCCATTTTTGCAAGGTCCTTGAAATTTTCCTGAAGAATGAATGGTATATCTTTCTCGATAGCATTGGCGAGCTTGCGCAATACATCATCTCTTTTTTCACTTCCGGTAACAGATAATATCTGACCCGCTGCTGCGGCTTTTTTAAAAACTGGCAAACAATTCATTCTATTGACGAGATTTATTTTTTACACTGCAGATTCTGCGCCTTCCTTCTGATTTATCACAAGATAATTATAATGAATAAGAGGTTTATTACATTTTTGCCCCATATACATCTTTGCTTTTTCGGAATCGTATTCAGATTTCCCCAATCCGATAACTTCGCCGTCTTCACCCATAATTTTCACAACATCGCCTTTTTTGAAAAACCCCGATATACCTGTAACTCCAATCAAAAGGAGGCTGGATGCCTTGTTTCCTATCAATGCATCTCTTGCTCCGTTATTGATAATCACTTCACCCCTTGTAAACGTCTCAGAATGAGCAATCCATTTCTTGACACTTCTTTTGTGCCTTTCCGACGGTACAAACCTGGTACATGGAACATCTTTTCCTCGGACAATATCGGTCAGAATAGAATCACGCAGCCCGTTTGCAATGAAAACACTTATACCTTCAGATGCAATTTTCCTCGCAGTCGAGTATTTTGTTGCCATTCCGCCGCGTCCTGTTTCCGAACGATATTCTGAAATGTACTTTTTTGCCACATCACCTGAATTAGGCAATATTTCCCTTATAATTTCAGAACCAGGCTGACCAGGTACTCCTGTAAAAATACCGTCAACATTCGATAAAATAATAAGCGACTTGCAATCCATCATTGACGAAATCATGCCAGAAAGTTCATCATTATCGGTGAACATCAGCTCATTGATTGAAATTGTATCATTTTCATTTACGACCGGAATCACATGATTTTCGA
>CAZIRN010000266.1:0-218 GCA_964541495.1 uncultured Rikenella sp.
CGACCACTTTCATTCGCATTTCGGATAATTTCTGAATTCTCTTCCCCATATATGTTATCGAGGTAAGTCTTTCTCAAATCTGATAGAAACATGCCGTTCTCATTCTTCCAAATGCCCCAACCTTTAAATCCTTTCCGATTGCTGCCTGCAGACTTTAATACATAAATAGCGGCAAGAGATGGGCTAGTGAAACTTTAATTCAGCACCGAGATGCAACC
>CAZIRN010000266.1:228-3346 GCA_964541495.1 uncultured Rikenella sp.
GTAAAGATGAATATGGGGCCACATAAAATTTCAACTAAAATGTTGACAAGCTCCTGAATTGTGCTTTAATAGTCTACGGCAAGCCCCTCTCGCGTTTGAAATGTGTGGCATAGGTATTGAAACGGTGGCATTCGCATCTTTGTTTTTTACCCCTAAAGCCGTTCTTATTATTTCTCCTTTCATAACAACCTCGATTAAAGACAACAATCTGTCTGATTAGATAAAAAAAGAAATTATTTTACTTTTATATCCGGTAAAGCCTCTTTGAACTCGTTATCCATTAAATGAAGTTGTCTTCTAACGATTGCCCTTTTTTCAAGTGCAGGCTTTAGACAAAAGACCTCAAAGTCTTCCTTTCGTATATCATCGCTTTTCCGAACATTCGGAAAAAGCAATTTTAAATAGGCTGTGGTAAGCCTCATCACTGAATTTGTGTCCCTCGTGTCAGCACTTCTCGGAACAGAAACAAGATCATTAACCGTGCCAGAAAAATCCGATACTCCTCTTAAGGAATGCAATACTTCGGAAAAATACTCCACGTTTAAGGCATAGCCTCTTACCTTTAGGTCTTCATTTATTCTTGGCAGTCGCCACCCTTCGATGAATCCATGAAAACGATCGAGCAAGGCCGACTCTCGAAAAAATTGTGGTAACTCAGTCAGATATTTCTGCCGCATTGGGAGTTGATTAGCATCAAGTGCTATGTTACCAAGAAGTATCAGGCCAGCCGTGGCCGTCTGTCTTATATTGGCGACTGTGAAAACTCCGGACTCCAGGTAATTTTTCAAGGCTCCTCGCAATTCATTCTCTTCAGAGAAGCGTATTGTTTGAACTTCATCCATTGCAACAAAATCATAATTAGTGATTATCCCCATCATATTCTTGGAAATGTCATAAAATAGCTTCGCCCTGGTGACGGTGCCACCGCTAATCAGCCATCCGTACTTGCTGATATTTCCGAAAACATAAGACTTGCCTGTCCCCTTGGGAGCTAGCTCTATGATGTTAAGCCTTGGCTCAACAAAAATTAGGAGCCTCGATAGGAAAAGCAGTTTCTGGGTTATATTGGTAAAAGCTTCGGGATTATATTCCATAGACCTGATAAGTAGGTCTATCCAGTCATCAAGAGTATACTCCTCGCGTACACTCCTATAATACTCAATATCTACCTCGTAGGGTTTGAATGGCTTGTAGTCAGTTAGCTCAATGACTCCTTTATCCCCTCCTTGAGGTTGCCTATAATTAAGTTTAGCCACTCCCCACACCTCGCCACCCTTCAGTTCTTTATGACGCCGTCCCAAATAAGGAAGAATCTCTCCCTCTCCAAATTTGATTCCAATATCAGGTATGGCAAACCTTAAGGCTCCTGATTTAACATCAGGCTCCGTCACTATCCTTGCCAATATTTGAACTTCTTCATTATCGGTAGTTAGCCTACCTTTGATCCGGCTGTCTTTATGGGGAATATGAGTCTCCAAAAAATCATTCAGTTCCTGGGTATCCAAACCATGATCTTCGATAGTAAATTTCTTTATCAACCAATCCTTAATAAACGAAGGCAAATTCTTTCCTGAAAAAGCAGTGTACCTCTCAGGATCCTTGAGGACAGATTCCTCGGGGAAAGTTTCTATGATTAATCGATCCAGACGATTCATAATAAGTCAGTTTCCTTTAAGCCACCGGCTAATTCTATTTTAATTAAATGTTCCGATGCGCCAACCTTTAAAGTAAGTTCGTATGATCCGCTCTTAAAACCTACAAGTGTCAACTTCCATCTTTCTTCAGCCTTGTCCAATTGGAGCTCGCCTATCTTTTTGTTCTTAAACTGAATGGACGGCTTCGTTCCCAAGGGAGGCATAGGTTTTATGGATAGTGAAAGAACTGGTTTCCTTACCGATAATTTTACAACAGTTGGCGACACCGAGAAGGTTTGAGGCACAGTGGCTTTTGTTTTTGATACGAATAGAACCGGGACCAATACTTCTTCTGGGGTGCCACCACCATGAACTTCATGTTTGGGCCTGTTATAAAGAGATGTGTACCGCAGTGCAATCAAACATGTCTTTTTTTCACCGGATAAATCGGTTTCATGGATAATCACATCCTTATCTTCCATAAATTTATCTTTTACCCACATGCATCTGCCTTCATGTGAGGAGTCTGCAAAATTATAGGTCTTTACATTCTCTTGTAATCTGGCAAGTGCTGTCGTGCCATGATCTGACACAATAGCCACTGTTTGCCCGTCGGATACGTATATCTTGTTCATTATAAGCGTTTTAACCAAGGAAAGCTGTTTAATGAGGCTTTGTGGATGTTTATAATCTGAGTGGATGATTTGATCAAAGTCTTGAATGTATGTTGCGCCCGGAATTCTATTGTTGTCAGTTATTGAAGGTATATTTGCTCTGGCCACGAATTTCTTTTCTACCACAAAACCCATTTGTCTTTCCAAAATATTTACAATGTATGGAGCCCATTCAAATCCAAGGGCATCTATCCAGACCACCCTGTCGTGTTTCTCTTCGACTAGCAGCTGGGCAACCGTTTTAAAAGAATAATACCAGTTATAAAAAGCTTCTGAGCCGGAATTTTTGGTGGCCAAAAGCGTACTTAATTCAGGGTCTATTTTGTCGGAAAGCTTTGAAAATTTATACTTCCTAAAATAATCATTAATCCAAATCTTCTGCTCGTTCATGTCATCAAGATCGAGGTTGGCTAAATACCACTCCAGTTCCTCGTATTTATCAACCAACAAAGATTTTGCTAATTGTCCTCCGATAAGTAAAGAGATTAAAAGACCTTTTTCAGTATCGATTAATCCTGTTAGGGCTTTTATCTGTTTATCTTTATCAAGTGCCGCTATCTTTTCCGGCAGAACCTGATCCACATAAGCAGTAGGGAAAGAAGGATTGTATTTGTAAAATAATTTTAACAGGGTTTCCCTTTCTTCCCAATATGCATTTGAATCTGAACTGTCAAAAACTTGTAACCACAGATTCTTACAAAACTCACTTTTCTCAAGAGTTTGAGTAGCACCTAAAACCTTATGTAAGTAAGTTCGCTTGAATTCATTCTTGCCTAAAAACCATGCTTTTAACAGCCATTTTTTGAAATC
>CAZIRN010000267.1:0-3249 GCA_964541495.1 uncultured Rikenella sp.
CAATGACATCTGTGTCAATAAATACATTTTCCATTCTAGAGGTATTTATTGGTCAGTTGATCAGATAATTCTTTCTTATAATCAAAGTTTTGAGGCACCTTAAATGAGCCGTGTAATGATCTTACTTTTGGAGTCAACTCATTATCAGTGATAGCTTTTCTATGTGTTAAAGCTTTAAAATATGTTTCAACCAGGTCAGAAAGGCTTCGCCCTTTGTCTTTTGCGTACGATTTAGCCTTCTGGACTAATTCGCTGTCTACATTGAGAGTAAGTTTTGTGTCCATATCTACGTAATTAAATTATTGCAAATATACGTAATTATTTTTAAATACGTAACAAATAAGAGATAATATTACGTGACTTCCGCTTGCAGGTAACGGCTGCGTGTATGAAACGTTGGGGATTGCGGGCTTCGTTCCTATCCGCCGACACAAATGCCGATGCGGTGCAGAACGCTTGATTTAACCATTTAAACCCCAATGTTTTATACACGATGTTGTACGCAGGTGTTATTTACTTTGATTTATAAATTTTTCGATGGTCTGATTAAAATCTATCATTTCTTCATACATCTCTTTAACGGTTTCTAAATCAAACTCTATATAAGAATCATAATCTCCTTTAGTCCTTCTATTAAAAGCCTTGTTGAGATGGTCTAATATGACTGGACAATTTATTAATCAAATATAAGTGTTTATTAAGGTATTCTGTTAAAACTGCATAATGATTTTCAGCAAACATATCTGCAAATGTTCTGCGGAAATCCCAAAGGATCCCATCACTGATACCACTGTTACCAACTACACGTCCTGCAAGGCATGGCATATAGGTAGTAAGGTCATAGCCTCGGCGGTTTTTGAATTCAGTCAGCATATTATCGGTCCAGTTCTGCGTTGAATAAGTGGTAAAAGCCTGCTTTATCCTCCCACCTGTTAATTCTTGCTCCTGAATAAAATTTCATCTCGTTAAAAGTGTAAGCCGACTCAGGCACAGTAGTGGTTTCTGCCATCACCCCGGCAGGTCTCATTGGTGCACCTGTAAATTCCAGCCTGAAAAATCTGGCAGTCGTTTCAGCGAATGTAATTGTCATGACTTTACCTGAACGGTAAAGCTGAGCTCCGGGTAACGCTATAATCGTTGTGTAGTTTACTCCATCGTTGCTACATTTAAGTGTACCTATAGGTATGCCGTTTCTGTTAGCGAGTGTAAGTGCCTGAGCTTTAAAGGATTTTTCACATGAGAATTGTATCCGTACAATTTTCCTGTCATTTCCGGATCTTATTGTTAAGGATGTATTAAGATCATCATCCAGAAGAGCTTCTCCGTTGATAACACCTGTTCTTGTGGTAATGTAATTTTGGCTACACTTTGATTTACTATATTTGTTGAATGAGTAATTATCGTTTATACATTGCGATGTTATTCTCATAAGTCAGGTTATTTTTCGACCGGCATTCTTGCTTCTGTTTGGACAAGCCACTCTTCCAGCTTCCGGTTAAGTTTTCTCACTCTGTGGGATTTGGTTGAAGCCAGATCGTTGGTTTCTGAAATATCCTTCTTAAGGTTATAAAGTTCGAAAGGTGTACCTTCGTATCTTTTGATAAGTTTCCAGTCTCCGTCACGGATGATGCTGTATGGTACTATATCATTTACCCTGTAGTGCGGGAAATGCCAGTAAAGCGGGACGTTTTTCAGTTTTTTGCCGGAAAAGACAGGGCTTATATCGCGGCCGTCGATGATCCTGTCCGGAAGCGGAGTACCGGTAATTTTGCAGATTGTCGGCAGGAAATCGATACTGGAAACAAGCAGATCACATTGTGTTCCGGGTTTTATCACATTTTTCCAATATACAAACATCGGTTCCTTTATGCCACCTTCATAGGGGTATCCTTTTCCCGAGCGCAATGGTTTATTGCTTGTGGATCCGAGAAAACCGCCGTTATCTGAAAAGAAGATTATTATGGTATTATCCATTAATCCCTCATTCTCCAGAACATTAATTAATTTTCCGAAAGCATCATCCAGATGCTCAATCATTGAGGCATACACTGCATTGGTCTGATCATCGGTCTTAATTTTGGCTTCATATTTTTTTATTGTTCCGGGTTTAGCCATCAGAGGTGTATGGACTGCATAATAGCACATATTTATAAAAAAAGGTCTGTCTTTATGTTGCTTAACTACCTGTATCAGTTCGTCAGCCAGGCGATCTTCGAGGTATTCTCCTTCTTTTCGTGGTTTAAGGTTTGGGAAAGAGACTCCTTTTTTATCAGCATAAGGATCAAAATAATTGACCGGTTGTCCCATATCGCAACCGGCAATATTGACGTCATAGCCTTGTTTTTCCGGATAGTAATCATCCGGTCCGAGGTGCCATTTTCCGACATGGCAGGTGAAATAGCCTTTTGTTTTCAACAGTTCTGCGATGGTAATCTCTTCCAGATCCATCCAATATGGATTTGAGGGGGTTCTCAGTTTTTTGTCACCGTTTTCTTCATAGGGTGGAGGTGTTTCGACCTTACCACCCGGGATCTGGAACCTGGCGCGTATCCAGTCTGTTACTCCTATTCGTGCAGGATATCTTCCTGTCTGAAGCGAAGCACGGGTAGGAGAGGAGACGGCACAGGCAGCATAAGCATTATTGAAAATCATGCTTTTAGCAGCTAGCCTGTCGATATTTGGTGTTTCATAAAACCGGCTTCCGTTGAATCCCACATCCTTCCAGCCGAGATCATCAACAAGCAGCATGATGATATTTGGTTGTTCCTTTGGAGTTTCCTGTGCATTTGCAATGCCTCCTGCCAGAATTAACAATCCGGCGGAACAGGATATTAATTCTTCTCTCATTTTTTGATAATTTGTTATCAGGCTGTTAAAATAGCTATTCCTCTCAATATTTTAGAATTGAATGGTATTTTTCTTAATGATGAAATGGGTCAGGTTTACAATACACAGTTAATTAAAAGTTTGTTTTGCTGGTATATTTACAATGAAGATACCTTCGGGGGAAATTCCCGGGAAATCAATCGGAAGAAAAAAATTTCACGGAAAAATTTTTAACGACGGATGAGATGGTCTAATATGACTGGACAATTTATTAATCAAATATAAGTTTTTATTTTGAAATAGGGAGACCCATAACTTATTTTTTTATTTTTTTGTTAATAATCATGCAGCATTCTGATATACAAGGAGTGGCGGGTTGTTCCCTATTGAAGAATGATCCCGCTTTTCATTGTAATAGTGAAT
>CAZIRN010000268.1:0-3199 GCA_964541495.1 uncultured Rikenella sp.
AGGGATTACCTATTAAACCCCTGTGTATCTCTTCAATAATTTCCATAGATTCGGGTGATGAACGCTGTTGATTACCCATTTGTACAATTTTTCCGTATTTTTCCTGTATGGCAATCATTACCTCTCCTTCCCACGGATTATGACAACAAGGCTTTTCCACATACACGTGTTTACCTGCTATTACGGCCAGCGATGTCCCTAAAGCATGCCAATGATCCGGTGTTAAATTGATTAAAACATCTACTTTCTTATCATCCAAAACTTCGCGTATGTCATTAACCAATAAAGGCTTGTAATCAAGCAATCTGGAGAAATTCATGGCAGCATTTTCCCTTTGCTTTTTCATTACATCACATAAATATCTTAGATCTACATTGCTGTTCTTCATAGAGATTGGTTCATAAAATGCATCCAAACGTCTGCCCAAACCGCAAATAGCAACGCTTAAACGATCATTTGCACCCAATATTCGCGAATAGCTTTTTGCCGATATTCCGGAAGAAATACTCCCCAGGGTCACACCAACAGCACCAGCTGTGGCTTTCTTAATAAAATTTCTGCGTGTTTTGTCCATTTTTTTTTCATCTATGAATTTTACATATTATTTACAAAAGACAATCTTTATTCATACAAAATCTTTGACCATTTTATTATCCCAAATTAATCATTGGGAGCTCTCAGAAGGAGCGAACCAATGGATTATTTGGGGTTATCCCGATTTAGAAAAATCACTTTTCTGGTGCAGCGCCAGCAAACCGGAAAAGTTGATTTTTCTTAATCTCATTGCATTAGAAATTTTTTTAATGCAATGATTGGGATTATTCATAGTTAAAACTTGGCTTTTTGTTTTAATCCGTCACAAACGCCTCTAAAATATCCAACTGATTCGGCAATACCTGCTAAGGGATCTTCCATATCTTTTTCATATTCCAAACTACAACATCCACTATATCCAATACTTTGCACCATCCTAACAAAAGCCGGAATATTGATAATTCCTCGTCCCAATTCGCATGATTGGCCTTTCTTTGATGGGGCAGTGACATCTTTTAAATGAATATCGAATATCCTGTGGGCATATTTGCCTAAATCGGAAACAGGATCGCTGCCAAAACGCATATTATGCCCTATATCCAGACAGATACCCACCCGTGGATCTAAATCTTTTATTAAATTATACACAGCAGTTGCATCGGTATAATTCTTTTCATCCGGACCGTGATTATGAATAGCATATCTGATATTAAATTCTTTAACTCTTTTATTAATTTCCGGCAAATCCTTTACTGCAGGAATACCTGTAATTAAATCAACTCCTACACGACGGGCATAATCAAATGCTTCAGTAATACTTATTTCATCACCAATTGGTCCAACTGCATATCCCATAATACCCGCCTGTTTAAGTTTTTCTTTAAAAGCAGATATTTCTTCCTTGCTACTGTTGTAAGGAAGATGAAAATCTTTTATACATAAAAAATGAACATTCACTTTATTCATCATTTTTATAGAATGGTCAATATCAAAATGAATAAAAGTGTATCCTGCAATTCCTAACTTAAAAGTATAATCTGCGGAAAAATCAATGATATGAGGTCTCTGACTAAAAGCCAATGAATTTCCGATTCCAGTAAAAGCCAGTAATTTCCCCGAATTACTAATAAAATTACGTCGTGTTATCATTTTAAGAAATTTCAAAATTCTGTTTTTAAAAAATATTCTTAGTATGAAACTACTATGTACAAAGTCTTTTCCGAAGAAGGAAGTATTACACATTCCCTTTTAGCGTCAAAGCTCTTCCATTCTTTTCCATTAATCATAACAGATTGTATCCGCTTACCAAAAGGCGAACGAACAAAAAGTATTGTTTTTTTATCGGGAATATTCTCAGGAAGGTTTATAATTGCTTCAACAGTATTTGGTCTTATCCCGCTTTTCAACTCGTATGAAACTTTACCATAAACCGTCGATGCATGATATAAGCGAATAACTTTACCCGGTTCAAGCCAGTAACGGGGCGTACCGGAAGCCAGCCATAATTCATCGCCTGCTTCCATTGCCAGCAAATCAATAACCCGGTTTACGAACCTTGCTTCATCCGGGGTCTTGTACATTGGACCGCTACCGACTCCCCACTTGTGGTATTCTTCAGTAAATGCATTTACATCGGGATATAAGCATGCAACCATTGAATTATAAAGGTTTCTGATTGCTGCTGGAATTTCATTCCTTAGCAAATAAGCTTGAATTGGATTCTGAAGATTGGGTTGAAAAACCATTCCTCCGCGACTGAACCAGTATTCATCCTCAACTTCACCATGAATATGCATACCCAGGGAACCTGACAAAGTGATATTATCTTCCCAATCATCAAGAATAGCGTTGGATAAAATGGAGTGCGGTTCGATGATGCCAGTTGTTAACAATACCATAGGACCATACAAAACCTCACGGGTAGCAGAAAGTCTGTAAAGCCGCCATGCAGAAGATTCCCCTTCTCCAAATCTTGAATAATAACCGGACTGCAAAGGGCCAAAATACCGGAATCGCTGATATACCCTCGTAGGAACATAAGGAGCATATGTTTTATTACGCAGTTGAATTACAGGACATAATTCACTCGATCGTTTAACTGATGCCTGCAAATCCGCTAGGTAATTTTGCGCCTCAAATTCCAGCCTTTCTGCTTCCGGCAAGCCTCCTTTTTTAAAAGCCTGGGCAGTAGCCGATAACCCCAGACTGGCATATGCATTGGTTGCGAACCAGAAAGCCCAGTCAGCATTATCTTCCAATTGACCTGCCGGTAATAATCCATAATGCAGAACAGGATTACCTTTGGAATCCAAAACCTTTGTCTGGTTTCTTTGTTCAATAATCCAGTTTGCTGCTTTCAACATATTGGGTGCAGCATGTTGAAGCCATTTCTTGTCATGCGACCAGAGATAATGTAAGGCTAATGCCCAAAGGACTGTTCCGTGATCAAGATTATAATTCTGATGGGTATAATTATACGTGCTATCCACTTTTGCACCGTGAAATACACCGCTTTGGTTTCCTGTATAAGTGCCACGCATGGGATCAGCTCCCTGGAGTTTTAAGAATGTTTCCAAATAGCTTTCTGCCGTTTTATGATCACCAATTTTATCCAGGAAGATGGTCTGAAATGCAGACTCGTTGGCAAAAACCATATAAAAGAAAG
>CAZIRN010000269.1:0-3141 GCA_964541495.1 uncultured Rikenella sp.
TTATAAAAAGTCTTAAGAATTCCGGTTTTAAAGGCTCAAAGTTTGTTTATAATTACACATCAAATCACCTTGAACCCGGAACCTTGAACCCGGAACCTTGAACCCGGAACCTTGAACCCAGAACTTTGAACCCGGAACCTTAAACCCGGAACCCCACAAATTTTCGCCAACTAATTTACCACTATATCCATGAACAACATCCCCAAAAACTATTCGCCCGGAACTTCTGGTTATGAGGACGACTCCCCCGAATTCCGCCGCTATCTCTCCCTATTCCTGAGCAACTGGTACTGGTTTGCCATTGCACTTTTCCTTGCACTGATGCTGGCTTACGGTATAAATACCTATTCAGAAAAAGTATATACCGTTACGGCATCTCTGTTAATAAAAGAGGATAGAGGGACCGACATAACTTCTGGACTCGACCGCCTTGTACCGGGAGGCGACATGTTCCGCAGCATGCAGAACCTGCAGAATGAAATGGGAATTTTGAAATCCTTCAGTGTTAATTACCGTGCCATGCTCGAGCTTCCAGAGTTCAATGTAACAATTATCGGGATAGGACGCAGGGGTATTGCACAGAACAGACACTATAAATCAGCGCCATTTATTGTGCTATATGACTCTCTGAGGGAACAGCGTGCAAATCAAAAAATATATCTGAAAATAACTTCGGATGATACTTATACTTTAGACATCAATGGAACGGAACTTAGCAGAAGGGAGTGGCGGTTCGGCGAGCGATTTAATGAAGCTGGTTATGATTTTACAATTGTAAAAAGAGATCCGGAAAATTTCAGATACGATGAGTCACTCTCAAACAGATATATCTTCTGGTTTAACCGGCCTGAACAGCTTGCAAACAGTTACCGGAGCAAACTTTCCATTAATCCGGTAAATGAGGAGGCGACTCTTGTAACCCTTTCAGTTTCGGGATATGTTCCTCAACAGGAAGCTGACTACCTGAACAAACTGATGGAAGTTTACAATAAACTCGGTCTTGAGTTCAAAAACGAGACAGCCGAAAATGCAATAAGGTTCATCGACAGCCAGCTTCAGCTTATTGCAGATTCACTGGCAAATGCCGAGAAAAAACTGGAGGAATTCCGACAGGCAAACAAGCTGATTGACTTAAGCGCAGAGGGCAACACTATAAAGACAAAACTGGAGAGTTTTTCGAGAGAAAAGATTACAACACAGCTTCAGAAACAATATTACGAATACCTTCTTGAATACATGAGTGGAAGAAAAGGGACAGCAGATGTTGTGTCACCTTCAATAATGGGAGTAACCGACCCTGTTCTTACAGGACTGGTTGAGGAGTTTTCAAAACTTCAGAATCAGAAAAGGGAATTAGGTTACAACATGGTTGAGAACCAGCCGGCTATAGGACTTATTGAATCGAGAATTGAATACGTAAGGAATGCAATTATTGAAAACGTGCGTAACAACATTGTGAATGTTGAGCGTACATTAAAAGATATTGACAAAAGAATTTCGGAGGTCGAGAAGGAACTCAACAAATTGCCGGGCACTGAAAGAAGACTTATAAATATTCAGAGGGAGTTTGAACTTAACAATACCGTATATACCTACATGCTTGAGAAAAGGTCTGAAGCAGCAATTGCAAAGGCTTCCAATGTGCCAGGTAACAGGATAATTGACAGGGCAGTGCCGTCAAACTGTGCACTTGTAAAACCAAAGGCGAGAAAAAATTACCTGTTTGCAATTATGTTTGGAATATTTATTCCCGGGCTTTATATCTTCCTTGTAGATCAGCTGCATAACAAAATTTTTGACAGAAAAGACATTGAAAAAGGCACGGCAGTACCAATAATAGGCTTTATAGGTCATAACACCTACAGGAACGAGATACCTGTCATTGAAAAGCCGGGGTCGTCGCTGGCAGAATCGTTCAGGACTGTAAGGACAAATCTGAAATACTATCTTAATGGTGCAGGCAGAGGAGTTATATCTGTTACCAGTACCATAAGCGGAGAAGGTAAAACTTTTGTAGCAATGAATCTTGCCGCTGTTCTTGCCGGTGCGGGTAGAAAAACTCTTCTTGTAAGCATTGACCTGCGCAGACCCAGACTCAACAGACTGCTTGGTATGGAAGATGAAGAAGGTCTCAGTACTTTCCTTGCAGGTGAGAGCTCTTATAAGGATATCATTAAACAGACCGGCATTGAAAACCTGAGTTTTGTAACCTCCGGTCCTGTGCCGCCCAATCCTTCCGAACTGTTAGATTCTGAAAGGATGAAAGAGTTTTTTGAAACGGCAAAAAAAGATTTTGAGTTTATAGTACTCGACACTCCGCCTGTAGGAGTTGTATCAGATGCACTTCTTATAGGATTGTATTCCGACATAAACATTTTCGTAATACGCCAGAGATTTTCCCACAAGAGCACCCTTGAACTGATACAATCAATATATGAAAAACAGGAACTTAAAAATCCTGCAATAGTTGTCAATGATATCAATGTAACGGGTTATTACGGTTACGGTCTGAGGTACGGATATGGATTTTACTATGGTTACGGGTACAGTTACGGGTATAGTCAGTATGGGGTTTATGGGAAGGGGGACTATAGGAAGTATTATCTGGAGGAATGAACTCTAAAGTGGGGGTGTAGTGGGGATTTTTTTTCTTTTAAGTAAGTAGTAAGCAGTAAGTAGTATGCAGAGAGTGGATAATTAAAAAATGTTGATTTTTTGGTTAATGTCTTTCAAGAATTGATAGAGAATAACTTTTATTTCTGCTTACTGCCTACTGCTTATTACCTACTACCTGCTGCATTCTTTAAATAAAATGTTATTAAATAATGAAATGAATCCAGAAATCATAAATCTACCAAAAATCTCCGATCCCCGCGGCAATCTCTCCTTTATTGAGGAGGAGAATCATATACCGTTTAAGATAAAACGGATATATTGGATATACGATGTTCCCGGGGGAGAGAAGCGAGGAGGGCATGCATTCAGGGAAACGGAAGAATTCATTGTGGCTCTTTCGGGAAGCTTAGATGTAGTGTTGCATGACGGTAAGCAGGAATACCGGTTTCATCTGAACAGATCATATTATGGAGTATATGTTCCAAAAATGATGTGGCGGATGCTTGAGAATTTTTCTACAAATTC
>CAZIRN010000270.1:0-3138 GCA_964541495.1 uncultured Rikenella sp.
GAAGTCGCTCGTGTTAATGGTCTTGTTATAAGATCATACATGAATCGTCGTAACGAAATCATATAAGAAGTAGTATCTTTTTTAATTGGACCTTCAATCATAATTTTTGAGGCAAGCATCCCGATCATGGCGTTCCCATGAAACTCTTTCATATTTCCCTCTTTCATTTTAATATCCACAACCGAGGATAGCCTGCTCCCGTAATGAGAAGGGAAACCACCTTTTACAAGCTTAATGCTGTTTATTGCATCAGAATTAAAAGTTGATACAAATCCACCCAAATGGTTGACATAATAAACCGGAACATCGTCAATGACCATCAGGTTTTGATCAGGACTTCCGCCGCGGACATATAAGCCGCTTGATGCTTCATTACCAGATTGGATACCTGGCATCATTTGCAGGGATTTCAGGATGTCAGATTCTCCCCCAAGAGACGGCATAGCGGCAACTTTCGAAATTGGTACTGTTACAACACTCATTTCCTTTCGTTTTTCATAAGTAGTTGTTCTTTCAGCGCTTACAACAACTTCGTCAAGAATATTGGTGTTTATCAATGCAAAATCAATAGTCAGGTTCTGACGGGGTATTATGGAGATGGATGAGGGAGAAAAGCCAACAAATGAGGCTTGAACTTTCACGGAATCTTCTGATCGGTTCAGGGTAAGGATATAATAACCATAACTGTTTGAGATCGCATAATTAAGATAGTCGGCAGTAGTTACAGTTGCACCGGCAATTATTTCTCCCGATGCTGCATCTGTGACATAACCGCTAATAGAGATCTTCTGAGAATGCCCGTTAGTAAACAGCGCATTAAGAGACAGAAATATGATTAACCTTTTTATCATTTTTCTTGGACGGTTATTATTCTTTCATCTGATGAATAACCAGCAAAAATCCCATAACCACCTGTTATATTTGAATAAAGATTGATTGGATCACTCATCCCACTGAAAATGTCATTTTCGAGGCTGAACAAATATACAGCCTGTCTTTCCTTGTATTTGTAGTATGATTCAGAAACTGATCTGAAAGTGATTCTGAGATTATAACCGGCGTATGCCTGAGTAGCGTAATAAATCTTTACCGAGATGTGTTTCCCGTCAAACATCTTATCATTGAAAATCAGGGTTTCCGGATTATAATCAAGAAGCCCGGTTGATGTTATTACTGGGTCGGAGTTTTTCTTAAACCAAATCGATGTATAATTATTATCGATGATATAATTTGCGGACAATTGTACTTCATAAAAGGAAGGCCCGGCAGAATCCTGGAAATCAAGCTTTAGTTCATTTATTATCATTCCATCCTCGTCAATTAATACTGAATCAGCACAAACATAGCTTAGAAGAATTGTTTTTTCCGGAATGATATCTTCACAAAAAACTTTCTCCATACCAGGTACAATTACCTCCAGGGCATAATTCTTATTTGTCTCTGCGAGAATATGTGAATAGTAATATTCTGACTGATAGTACAATGTATCAATAATGGTGTTGTCTTCCCTCAAAACAACAGTTGCATCAGTACAAACAGGAATGATATTTTCCAGTATCCCGATGCTCTTCGATATATGGACTTTTATCCTTGATCCCTCAGTAAAAAAGCTGTTCACAACAATTTTGGGATCACTTGCAGGCAATTCAATATCAATCACCTTTTTACATGACAGTGAAGAAGAAAAAATAATTAAACAGGTGATAATTCTAAGAAAATGACGCATCAAAAATTAAAGTTGACTTTATATGAAATCATAATTTGGCCGGTAAAATAGAATTCGCTGTATAAATCGAAGCTGACTCTTTTACTTTTCGAGTATAAAGTCACCCCGGGTGCAGCGTAGCATCCGAATTCGTCATTCGTATATGGAGCCGGGTCACCAGAATTCCACACTTCCTTGTAGGCGTGCGCGAAATAAGGAGAAACTTCAGCGAATACCTGGAATCTTTTTTCTGACAAAATGGAGTATCTTGTAGTAAGACCGATTCTATAAATAAGGTAGTTATATAATTGGGACTGTTCTCGTAATGATGAGTTTGTAAGAATTGGGAATCTACAGACAAACTCCATTCCTGTTGTGAGATTTTTGGTAATTCTATATCCATAACGTAAGGAAGAAACAGTTTCAATAAGACCAAATCCTCCATTACTCAATAATCGTTCATTTATAATTGGATTAAACTGAATTCCAACCTGATGCCTATAAAACGATGGCTCCTCTTTATCCTGGGAAAATGCATCGATCAAGAATAAAAAAAGAATGCCGGCTGAAATAAGTATTGTTCTTTTCATAAAAATTAATATTAGCAAACAGCGTTTAAAATTAATATATTTATCTTAAACGCTGTATATTAACCCCTATAACCTGGACAGTTTTTTCAGAAGAATATAGAACTTCTTGTTTAATGTTTTCGGCATTTTCATTCATCAGCCGATTAGCAAAGTTAGCCGTATCTCCGGATTTGTCAAGAGCAAGACCAGTGTCCGCACAACCCGACACTCTCCTGATAACTCCTCCGATACTTGCGCTGATTGTGGCTTATCGGTTGAAAATGAGGGAAAATATTCATTCCAGACCTGCATCGGAGTCTTTCTTTTCAAACTGCCATGAAGCCTCTTTGTATTGTAAAAAATCATGTAAGCTGATAAAGTCTGTTTTGATTCATAATAGCTCTCAAAATCAAATCGTTGGATAACTTCCCGATCAAGTATGCTGTGGAATGCTTCAATATATGAGTTCTCCTCAGGTGTTGCAATATGAGTGAACTCCTGGTGAGCTTCAAGGCTACGGAGATACTGTCTTACCATATTTGCAATAAACTGAGAACCATTGTCATTTCTTATAAATACTCCTTTCAGCCCATATTTAAGATTTATACGACTCAGCAGCTTTACAACATCAATCTTTCTTATACTGCTTTGATAAATGTAACCAACGATGCAGCGGGTGTAAATGTCCATGACAGAAAGAAGGTAGTAATTTCTTTTCTCTCCCCTTACCCATACATACTTTATGTCCAGACACAAGTACTCCATAGGCCTACTGGCTGTTATTTTACGGAACTTAACAAAATCTCTTTTGCCATGTGTGCTTATTACTTTTCCCAATAATAACTTGCTTTCTCCCATCAGCCG
>CAZIRN010000271.1:0-3134 GCA_964541495.1 uncultured Rikenella sp.
GATTATCAACAGGCAAATATCAAAGAGATATTCGAACAATACAGCAAACGATAAACCGTAGTTTACATACTACAAGCCGGAATAAAAATATTATAAGAAACGGCCGGAAAAATCCAGTCGTTTTCTTATATAAATTGCATCAATTCAGCTCGATTATTTTTTTCAATATACCCGGCTCACTCCTTTCAATACCTTGCATAGGAGAACAACTTCCAACTGATATCAGGAACTTCCCGGGTTTTATTACTCTTTTGTATTCCTCATCAACAAAAGAAAAATCTTCGGGAGCAAGTTTAAAGACAACAGTTTTGCTTTCTCCGGCCTTCAGGTCTATTCTTTTGAATCCTTTGAGTGTCCGCAGAGGCACCGGAACCTTTGCGGAAAGATTTGAAACATATAACTGAACAACCTCTTCTCCATCCTTTTTACCTGTATTTCTGACATTTACGGAAACCTCGACTGGTTCGCCTGTTTTGATTGTCTTTTTAACCTTCATTTTACTATATCCGAATGTGGTATAGCTTAATCCATAGCCGAATGGATAAAGCGGTTCGCCTGTGAAATACCTGTAAGTCCGGTTTTTCATATTATAATCTTCAAAAGGCGGAAGATCTTTTACCGACTTATAAAAAGTTACAGGCAGTCTTCCTGCGGGATTATAATCTCCGAATATCACGTCTGCTATAGCCTGGCCGCCTGCCTGGCCCGGGTACCATGCCTCGATTATTGCAGAAATATTTTCCTTTTCCCAGTTTACTGCAATAGCACTACCATTTAGTAATACCAGTATCACCGGTTTGCCAAGTGCATGAACTTTTTTTATGAGTTCCTGCTGGATATCAGGCAGGTCGATGCGTGTTCTGTCGCCCCCGCTGAAACCTTCCGCATTAACACGCATCTCTTCACCTTCGAGACGTGGAGTAATACCCATGCACATAATAACTACATCGGCAGTTTTTGCAATGTTCAGAGCCTCAGATATCATCTCGTCCGATGGTTTCTGATCAGGCATCCCTTCCACCCAGTTACAACCGCGCGCATATAGTACTTCCGAAGCACCTGAAACTTTTTCTCTGATCCCTCTCAAAGGAGTAACAGGATTGGAGGGCGTTCCGTTATAGTTGCCGAGCAAAACGAATGTTTCGTCGGAATTTGGACCGATAACTGCAATCTTTCCGATATCTTTTCTCAATGGCAGCAGGTTGCCTTCGTTTTTAAGAAGTACTATAGATTTGCAGGCAGTTAGGCGAGCAAGATCTTTATGTTCCTGACAATCATTTACGCTGTAGGGTATGCTGGAATAAGGTACCATCTCAGGGGGATCGAACATACCGAGCTTCATTCGTGCAGTAAATAGTCTTTTAACCGACACATCAATTTCCTGTTCTGTTATCAATCCTTTTTCCACAGCCTCTTTGAGGCTTCTGTAAACCGATGCACATTCAAGGTCGGTGCCTGATTTTACAGCCAGGGCAGCAGCTTCGGCAGGTGTTCCCACTATCTTATGACCTCTGTAAATATCGCTGATAGCACCGCAGTCGGAAACAATATATCCTTTGAATCCCCATTCATCCCTTATTATGCCGTTCAGCAGGTAATTACTGCCACAGCATGCCTCTCCGTTATATCTGTTATATGCACACATCACCGAATATACTTTTCCCTCTTTAATACTCATTTCAAAATGAGGAAGATAAGTCTCGAGCAGATCTCTCTTATCTGTAACCGCATCGAATGTATGACGTTCAGGTTCAGGACCGCTGTGCACAACGTAGTGTTTGACTGTCGAGATTGTTTTGAAATATTTTGGATTGTCGCCCTGAAGTCCTTTGATAAACTGAACTGCAAGTTTCCCGGTCAGATATGGATCTTCACCATAAGTTTCCTGTCCTCTTCCCCAGCGAGGGTCTCTGAAAATATTAATGTTTGGCGTCCAAAAGGTAAGGCCCTGATATCTTTCTCTCGAATTATTTCTTACAAACTCATGATGCTTAGCCCGGGCTTCATCTGAAATTGCTGTCGAAACACGCAGGAAAAGTTCTTCGTCCCATGTTGCTGCAAGTCCTATTGCCTGAGGAAAAACGGTTGCAAGCCCTGCACGTCCCACTCCATGGAGGCATTCGTTCCACCAGTCATATTTCGGTATTCCAAGCCTTTCAATGGCTGGAGCAGCATTCATCATCTGACCTATCTTTTCTTCAAGAGTCATTCGTTTCACAAGGTCATTGACTCTCTCTTCAACAGGAAGAGACGGATTAAAAAAGGGATATTGAAAACCTGACTGAGCAGAAGCAATATTAGTATAGAATTCATATTTTATCTGCCATTCGAATTTCTCGCCGGGCTTAACTGAAATTTTGATAAATGGCTCAGGACATACGGTGGTCGTTGACGACCAGTATGCAAGCCTTACTAAAGGCCGATTGCAGGTAACTCTCATTCCTGCACGTGAATTATGATTTTCTATTCTTATATCATAATCGGCTGGAGTGTTTCCATATCCTTTCAGGTCGGTGCAATAAACTTTTTCATCAGGAACCTGGTTCTTCAAGTATACAAGTTTGTTCCCCTGTATAGCGACTACTCCTTCAAAGCCTTTGTCGGAACATTCCGGATTAAAAGTAAAAGTTATGATGTATCCCGGTCCAACAGGCTGTTTATCAATTACAGGAAAGTTATGATCATAAACTGTTGTTTCCAAAGGTAATTTTCCGGTATTTGTTAAAGAATGTGAAATTATCATCTCAGGTTTACCTGATACAAGGGAAATCTGTTTCTCATATTGATAGGAATATTCTTTGTCTTCAAGAATATGTGTAAATTTTACACTTCTTTTATCGTTACTTATTTGCCATTTTCCAGCATTTTTTACCGGATAAAGTCTGAAGTTCGAATAAGGTTTTTCATCCGGTTTTTCGAGCATTCCGACTCCTATTTTCAAAAAGGTTTCACCAGGTTTCGCTACATCGAATCCGATTTGTCCGAATTCCTCAACTGGGCCAAGTACCGCATCGTGTGTTTCAGGATTATAATTTTCGAACCACTGTCCGAAAAAAGTATGTCCATTATACTCAAGACTGGCTACAATGCCCGAGCAGTCGAATCTTGTACCTCTGTAGTATCCTTTTTCAATA
>CAZIRN010000272.1:0-3129 GCA_964541495.1 uncultured Rikenella sp.
AATCTTATACTTTCTGAAATAATAAATAAACGCGAGCACGGGAAGAACAAGAAGGTTAAGCCTGTGGATGCCTATTCCAAGCCCCATTAAATATGCAATAAGAATTAACCATCTGCCAGCATAAGGTTCATCAGCTTCATCTTCCCATTTTAACATGCACCAGAATACCAGGGCAGTTATAAGTGAAGATAATGCATAAAGTTCTCCTTCAACTGCGGAAAACCAAAATGTATCGGAAAAAGTATATGCAAGAGCCCCTGTTATTCCAGAAAAAATGACCGGCAAAATTTGATTGCCTGTTGGAATACCCTTGTCACAAAATGCTTTTCTTACAATGTGTGTTATTGACCAGAAGAGGAACATTATAGCGAACCCGCTGCTTAATGCTGAAAATACATTCATCGCAAGAGCGACTTTCGACGTGTCCCCGCCTGCAAAAAGAGTTGCGATTCGACCAAGCATAATAAACAGAGGCGCTCCGGGAGGATGACCAACCTGCAACCGGAATGCCGACAAAATAAACTCACCGCAATCCCAGAAGCTTACCGTAGGCTCAACAGTCAAAAGATAGACGACCGACGAAATCATAAACATTATCCATCCGGTAATCGTGTTCCAGCGCCTGAATGTAGAAGATGAT
The DNA here is from genome assembly GCA_964541495.1 of uncultured Rikenella sp. GTDB lineage: Bacteria > Bacteroidota > Bacteroidia > Bacteroidales > VadinHA17 > LD21. The sequence goes on from CAZIRN010000272.1 coordinate 641, forward strand.
GTAGAAGATGAAGAATACATAAACATTATTTTTCCATTTTCCCAACTTACAGACAAAGAACGTAAAAAAAAATAATTTGTGAATCATTCCCTGTTTATTTAAAGCCACCGGGGATATGTTTTTATTACTTTTACAACCAGAATAATAAAAGTTATGAGGACAGTTTTACCAGTTATTATCCTTACATGTTTTTCTTTTACAGTTCATGGACAGGGAAAAGACACTGTGAATAATAATAAGGAAACTTTATGGCTTAATATTAAGTCAATAAGTTTTATTAAAAACAATGAATACTTTAGTCCGATTACAGAAGGTTATACTCTTATAGGTTCATTTGTCAGGCCTGTTTTAATATATTCTCCTTCAGATAATTTTGAGTTAGGCATTGGACTGCACCAGCAAATCTATGCAGGAACATCAGAATACATAAAACCTCATCTCCTGTTTTCAGCAAACTGGAAACTTTCTGAAAAGAATATTTTAACATTAGGTTCACTCGACGGATGCGACAAACACCGTATGCACGACCCTCATTTCAATACCGAAAGAATTTACAGTAATTTTTATGAGACAGGAGCCTCATTTGTAACAGAAACATCACATTTGTTCAGTGATACATGGATTAACTGGGAAAATTTTATTTTCAGGGGTGATACTGTCAGAGAGATTTTTACTGCAGGGGAATCATTTAATTATAAAATATCAATTGTACGAGATGTAATCAGAATAAATTTTCCAGTGCAAGCAAAAATAAAACACTTTGGCGGACAAATAAGCAATTACAGCGGGCATGTGGTTACTTTCCTGAACGTTTCTTCCGGACTTGGAGTTGATTTCAATATTGCCGAAGGGAATTATGGAATGCCAGGTGTCGAATATATACAATTTATTTACAGGGAACTAACCAAAAAAGGCGATGCGGTTACAACACGGGGAAGTGCATCATGGCTTAGATTTCATTACCGCTATAAATCTTTGTACTTTGGCTCATATTTCTGGTTTGCCCACAACTTTTTCGCTCCCGACGGCAATCAGATTTATGGGTGTGTATCTGATTACAAGGACAAATATGTCATCCCTGACAGGAAAATTTGGACTAACTCAATATACTTTACATTGAAACCGGGGGAAATTTTTGAGTTTCTTTTAGGATTCGAGGGATATTACGATTTTAATCTTAAGAAGATGGATACCGCTGTAGCAATGCACATAAATTTTGACCGGCGAATAAAACTTAAGAGTTTTTACAATGATTAGTGTTCTGTCTTTAAAATGTACCTCCACGGCATGCTTGTCCATGGCTCGCCGGCATAATCTATTCCGACACGACTTGTTGTAAAATAAGCAGGATTAAACCCGTTGTCTTCAATCCATATATTTTCCGATATCGCCAGGTTTTCACCATAAAATGAACCATCTATTCCGAGGGCTTTTGTAAGTTTGCCTGGGCCGTTAAACCCCTCAACTCCCCTTATCAATGCAGCCTGAGGCTCATTTTCAGGTCCTGTAACAACATTAAGCATCCAGTACATACCATAAACAAAATATACATATACAAGTCCACCTGATTTGTACATGACCTTATTTCTTGGTGTCAATCCCTTTGACGCATGACAGGCCTTGTCTTCCTCGCCTCTGTAAGCTTCGGTTTCGGTTATAATATATCTTACAGTCGAACAGTCAGATTTGCGGACAATAAGTATTTTGCCAATCAGGTCCGGAGCCACTTCCAGAACATCTCTGGTATAGAATTCAGCTTTCAGCCTTTTTGATTTATCAGTAAAAAATATCCGCTCCAAAATTTTTTTATTTATCAGATAAAAAACAATAAAATTATGGAAAACTATATCATGAAATGCGCTAATAAGTTATTTATGTCATATTATATTAATAAATTCATTTAATAATTCTTTTTTTTGAAAATATGTTTTATTTTTGCACACCCGTAAAAATAAAGGGTTTTTAAATTAAATATATGAATACTTTAAGTTATAAAACAAACTCAGTCAATAAGTCGGATGTAAAAAAAGAATGGATTCTTGTTGATGCAGAAGGCCAAATTCTTGGACGTCTTGCCTCTGCTGTAGCCATGATTTTAAGAGGTAAACACAAGCCATATTTTACGCCACATGTTGATTGCGGCGACAATGTGATTGTTATTAATGCTGACAAGGTGGATCTTTCCGGTGAAAAATGGAATCAAAAAGAGTATTTGAGATATTCCGGCTATCCGGGCGGACAGAGAAGCACAAAAGCCGATGTTATGATTAAGAAAAATCCTGTTTTTCTTGTCGAGCATGCTGTGAAAGGAATGTTGCCCAAAAACAAACTGGGAAGAGCATTATTTAAAAACATGCATGTTTATGCGGGACCAGAGCACAGGCATGAAGCACAGAAACCAAAACAGATTGATTTAAAAAACCTTAAATAACACACATGGAAATAGTAAATGCAATCGGAAGGAGGAAATCTGCTGTTGCAAGAGTATA
>CAZIRN010000273.1:0-3116 GCA_964541495.1 uncultured Rikenella sp.
CCGCGGACCTCTACATTATCAGTGTAGCGCTCTAACCAACTGAGCTACGGGACTATTTTTTATCATCTTACCTGATTCAAAGAACATTATCTATCAGCCTTATTAATCGGTCAACAAAGAAAGCGGCCTCCGCTATAATACTAACCTTTTTTCTTTGCCAATTGGGGCTTCAAATTTAATGCATATCCTGTTCCTCTCCAAAAAAACCCGAAAAATTTTTGCACTATTCACGATTTAATTACCTCTCCTCTTTAAAATTACACATTGAAATCAAATCAATCGTTATGGAATTCAATCTCAAGCACCGTATTTCATCCAGCATCACTCCAACATTCAATTCAAATCCAATATGTTTTAATAACCAAAAACATCAGGAAGCCTGCAAATGTAAAAAAAATTACAAATTATTTGTAAATGAAACATTATGTTGAATTAAATATCTTATTTTAGCATGTATTAAGAAGCGTAAATGTCGAACCTGGTCATTATACCAACATATAACGAAAAGGAAAACATTGAGGCACTGATACCTTTCATCTCAACGCTCGAAATCAAGTTCGATGTACTTGTCGTTGACGATAATTCTCCTGACGGTACCGGAGAGGCAGTGAAGCAACTTCAACAGAGATTTCCAAACGTATATCTTCTGGAACGCCCGGGTAAAATGGGCCTGGGGTCTGCATATCTTGCAGGATTCGAATGGGCACTGCAAAGAGACTATGATTATATTTTCGAAATGGATGCCGATTTTTCACATAACCCTCGTGATCTCGTGAGGCTTTACCGCGCCTGCCATGAGGAAGGCGCCGACGTTGCAATAGGCTCACGTTATATCAGCGGCGTAAATGTCGTCAACTGGCCTCTCTCACGTGTGCTGATGTCATACTTCGCCTCAATCTATGTAAGAATGGTAACCGGCATGAAAATCAAGGATACAACCGCAGGATTCAAGTGCTACAAACGCAAAGTACTTGAAAACATTCTGGCCTATAAGATAAATTCTGTCGGCTACTGCTTCCAGATAGAAATGAAGTTCATCGCATGGAAACTCGGATACAAAATTGTAGAAATCCCTATAATATTCACAGAAAGAAAAATGGGTTCTTCTAAAATGTCGGGCGGCATATTTAACGAAGCCTTCTGGGGAGTGCTGAGAATGAAGCTCAGAAGTTTCTTCGTCAGATATAAAAAGCTCCCCGATACTGAATAATGGATTATATGAAGAATTAATCTCCGGCAGAAAGTGAGTTCCATCGTAGTCAGAAACGGTACAATAATTAATGAAGGAAAATCTTTTAGGGGAGATATTCTGATTTCCGATGACATCATTACTGCAATTGGAAACATTGATTATGAGACTATTCCGCAGGATGCAGTAACCGTCAACGCTTCAGGAATGTTTGTAATGCCCGGCATTATTGACTGTCATGTTCACTTCAGGGAGCCGGGGCTGACTCATAAGGCAGATATCTTCACAGAAAGCAGGGCTGCAGCGGCAGGAGGAATAACTTCATTTATGGACATGCCGAATACAGTTCCTCCGGCCACCACATTAAACATCCTGAACGATAAATTCAAGATAGCAGCCGAAAAATCGCTAATCAACTACTCTTTTTACCTGGGCGGAACAAATTCAAATATAGACCAGATTATGGAGGCCGACCCTGAAACTGTTTGCGGCTTAAAACTCTTCCCCGGAGCCTCTTCAGGCAACATGTTTGTTGACGATGAGAAAACCCTTAGAGATATCTTTTCCAAAACTCACATGCTTGTATGCTGCCATTGTGAGGACGAAAACATCATTAAAACAAATACGGATATTTACCGGACAAAATATGGCGATGCAATACCGCCATCATGTCATCCGCTCATACGGAGCCGCGATGCATGCTTCAAATCTTCTTCTTACATTATTAAACTGGCAAGGGAATACAATACCCGGCTGCACATACTCCACATCTCGACTGCTGACGAGGTGAAGCTATTTTCATGCGAAGTACCGGTTACCGAAAAGAAGATAACCGCCGAAGCCTGTGCTCATCACCTGTGGTTCGACGATGAAGATTATGAAAAACTTGAAAATCTTATCAAATGGAATCCTGCAGTTAAGACGAAATACGATCGTAAAGCGCTGATCGAAGGAGTAAATAATAATTATATAGATATTATTTCGACCGATCATGCCCCGCACACACTCAACGAGAAAAAACAGCCTTATCTTAAAGCACCATCAGGCGGACCTCTTGTTCAACATTCACTGGCGGCAGTAATGGAGCTTTATCATAACAAACTGCTTTCACCCGAAAAAATCGTGGAGAAAATGTGCCATAATCCGGCCTTAATTTATAAAATACAAAAAAGAGGATTTATAAGAGAAGGTTATAAAGCCGATATTTGCATCGTGAATCCTGACAACCCATGGAAAGTGCAAAAGGGAAATCTGCTTTATAAATGCGGCTGGTCGCCTTTCGAAGGGACTTTATTTCGAAGCAGAGTCGAATATACCATCGTAAACGGCAATATCGTTTATAATAAAGGCGCTATCAACGAAAACTGCAGAGGAGAAAAACTATTGTTCAAACCGAAATGAACCTGCATGAAACCTGCTTATATATTTTATGTCCTGGTCGTTATAACTGTAATTACAGCCGCCTCGTGTAAGGAAAGCCGTAAGGAACATAAGGCCGCTACAACTACGACAGCTTTCGATACGACATCAGCCGGGCTTATCATTATCGGTTACGATATTATCACTGAAGTTATACTGAAACCTGAAAGTTCCGGCGACCCCTGGGAACTGGAGAAAGTAAAAGGCTTTAACGGGGAACCGATGTTTCTAAATCTTCTCGAAAAAATCGAACAGGATAATATTAATGTTTACGACTGTATCACAGGGGAAATCCTGAAACCTTCAGAGGCCAAAAAAATACTAAAGGAAACCGGTTCGGATATCTCAAAGATTGCCAAGATACAATTTACCGAGGACTGGTACTTTAATCCTGCCACAAACGAAATTATCAAAAAAGTAAAGTCAATGTCTTTCGGATACGAACTGGAGAGAGAGAAGGGCTTACCACCGGCATATAAACCCTGGTTTAGTATAAAGCCTGAATAAA
>CAZIRN010000274.1:0-3111 GCA_964541495.1 uncultured Rikenella sp.
TAGAGCGCCAGATTGTGGCTCTGGAGGTCGCCGGTTCGAATCCGGTCTTCCACCCTTCAATAAAGTCTAATCTTCGCAAATCGAAGATCAGATTTATTTTATCACTACTTAATCAAACATTTATCCCTCTTTTCGCCTGCTAGAGAAGATAGACTTTTACGCAACAACAAGAAGAAACAGGATTGATTCACTGTTACATATCTTTATCAAAAATCTTAATTCTTATCATTTATTTCCGGAATAATTGAAATCCTTACAATTATGGAATTCAATTCCAAAATTGTAAATTTTCATCATGATTAATCGTAAAATTCTGACGGAGCTTATAAATCTCTACGGACAATTCACCTATTTAACCTCAATCTCTTTCCCGGCAATTATACACCATTTTCTGTATTTAAAATATGCAGCTACCGACAGGGCTATGAGCACGGCTGATCCGACATATAAGAAAGCCGGAACAGGAAGAGAGTCGCCGCCGGCGTAGGAATGGAGCCCCGAAAGGTAATAGTTTACTCCGAAATAGGTCATCAGCACCGAAGAAAATGCAAAAAGCGACAAAAGATTAAAAGCATATATGTTCCTCAGGGAAGGAATCATCCTTGAATGAATCACAAAGCTGTAAACGATAATAGTTATCAGCGACCACGTCTCCTTTGGATCCCATCCCCAGTAACGACCCCACGACTCATTTGCCCATACGGCTCCAAGAAAAGTACCTATTGTAAGCAAATACAAACCAATAATGAGTGTTTTGAAATTTATCACTGTCAGGGTTTCTACTGCATTTCCAATTGAATTTATATTCCCTCTATCTGAAAACGACAGCAATATCATTATTATAAATGCAAGAATGGTCCCAAGTCCGAGAAATGCATAACTGCTCGTTATCACCGACACATGGAGAGTAAGCCAGTACGATTTAAGCACCGGAACGAGGTTTGTAATTTCCGGATCCATATAACTCATGTGGGCCACCATCAGCGTCATAGCCGAAAGGAAAGATGTTGCAGGGAGGACGAATCCCGACTTCTTCCTGAAGATGAAGCCTGCCATCATTGTCACCCACGAGATGAAAACCATTGTCTCGTATCCATTGCTAAGCGGTGCATGGCCCGAAATGTACCAGCGAAGTATAATACCTGCGGTATGTGCCGCAAAGCCTGCAAGCAGCAACCAGAATACAACACGTTCGATTAATCCGCTTTCGCTGGCGCCTCTTATTATCACTATAATCAGCCAGACAAGAGTAATAAGCCCGGCAACTGCGTAAAAGGGGAAAAGCTTTTCAAAGATTTCAGCCTTTTGATAAAACAATTCAGTTTTGATTTTTGCCTCCGATGGCAATTCATAACCTGCACGCTTTTGTTGATATGTCGCTATTGTCTGAACAACCTGCTTCATTCCCGAAAGATTTCCATTATGGAGCGAAGAAGCAAAAAGCGTGAATATATTTTCCACGAAAGCTGAATCTTCATGGCTTGCGGCTCTTCGTAGGGCTTCATCCCAGTTACCCCAGGAGCCCAGACTGTCATTCACAGGGAATATTTTCAAAAATTCCCCGCTGTAAATCATATAGAGGATATTTATCTTCTCATCAGTTTTGATTACCTCTTTATCATATTTATTCCTTTCTCCCGGCGCTTTGGAATAGGCCTTCTGAACATCTCCCGCAAGTTTGTAATATCCGTTCCTGTTTAAATCCACAATATCACTGAATGATGCCATTTTCCCGGCTGTACCTGTTTTCTTTCTCAGCTCCCTGTCGGAAATCTTTATAAGCGGCTCATTCTGCCAGTGCTCAAAATCGAAATAAATTCCAAGGAATACTTGCATGGGCGACAATCCCTGATACTTATTATTCTTCGTGACTTTTCTGACAATATCATAGCTCAGTGTATAAACAGGTTCGGTGCGTCCCTTCTGGTCCTGAACAAGCACCTTGCCGAATTCTTCTGAGACTTTCCTCTCGGGAACAAATTTCTGCGCATCGGCATGACGAAATCCTGAAAGCATCAACACCAGTGCAAAGACTGCAAGATTTTTTCCGAAAGGCGACTTCCATAATCTTATTCCGGCCTTTCTGAAAAGTGAATTCGGATTGAATAGTGAAAGTATAATGAAGATGAACAAAAGGGCATATCCGGTGTAGGTAACATACATTCCCGCCGGATCATGGTTCACCGAAAGGATTGTCCCTTTTTCATCCTGATCGTATGAAGCCTGATAGAACCTGTAGCCTTTGTATTTCAGAACATTATTCATAAAAATCATAAAAGGTTTGACTATTCCTGCTTCATGGTCTTCAAGAACTATGTCGCTTTTGTATCCCGAAGGAGTGTTCGAACCCGGATAACGTTCGAGAATGAAATCGTTGAGTGTGAGCGAGAAAGGAAGAGGTACTATTTTCGAGCCGTAAGAAAATTCTATCATTCTGTCTCCAATTTCGGTAGCGGCAGTAGAGGTATATTCATCTTCAGAAACAGAGAGCCGGATAGTATGTGTTTCATTTCCGTTAAACACATGGAAGACGAATATATTGTGCGACATATCCGGAACAAGAAGGATTCTGAACTCAGTGTCACCATCTTTCATGAACCTTTCATATCCGCCGGGTGAAAGAAAAGAATTCAGGAATTCTTCATATTTCTCATTTACAACCCTGCCCTCTTTATCTTTAACAGAATATCCTATATATTTTACAGAGGAATAAATCCGGTTGCTCTGTTCTCCCTCCCTGATATGCATTGTTCCTTCAAAGCCGGTATATCTGGTAAGCGCGGCGCCTGCAAGTATCACAATAAATGCCACATGGAACATCATTACGGTTAATTTCTCCTTTCGGTAAAGCCTGTGTTCGAATATCTGTCCGACAAGATTTACTGCGAGAAGCAGCATTATCAGTTCGAACCATTTTGCCCCGTAAACAATTCTATATGCTGTTTCACTGCCGAAGTCATTTTCGATGAATGTGGCGGCTGCCATCGAAACAGCAAAAAGAGCAAACAGTATCCCCATGAACACGGGCGAAAAAAGGAATCTTAATATTTTCATAATCTTCTCCGGAAATAAAGAGTATCGTAAAAATATTTGTCTCAAGTTTTTTGAATG
>CAZIRN010000275.1:0-3106 GCA_964541495.1 uncultured Rikenella sp.
AGTAAGCACAGCATCAAAGTAATTGTCGGGATAGGGAAGATGGGTGGCTGAGGTGTTGGTGATTTTATTTAATGATAAATTTTCTGATTCTTTCTTAAGTGGATTAATCATATTAGAAAGATCTAAAATTATATTAATCAATCCATCAGGGGATATCAATCTGCCTGTTAAAGGATTTCTTTCTCCATAATCCCAAACCATCGGTAATGCTTGTCTATTAAAAACATGTTCGTTCCTTTCCTGGTCAGGCCTCCATACTGATAATATTGAATTCCAATCTTCCAATTTCCCTAGAATTAAACCTAAATATACATTAACTGCTTTAGCAAATTCTTCAGGATAATCCATTTTCACCATTTCCTTATACGCTCTTCTTACTGCGTCGCAGAAAGTAAGCAAACTTAAAAGCTGGCGAGGGTTGAAGAGATCACCCCATTTGTTCATTCCATAACCTTGAATACGAAAGCCAAGAGTTCCTCTTGGGGGCAATTCCTCATCCGGCACGGGTTCGATGCCCCATTTTTCTCGTAGTTCTTCTATTTTCTTCTGTAAAGCATTTTTTGCATTTTCAAATACAGCTATATCTTTTTCTGTTGCAAGCCGGTAGTGTTTGCCTTCTTCATTCTTTATTGTAAACACCACCGCAATCATTCGTTCGCCCGCTTTTCCGGTCTGGAAGAGTTTTCTTGTGGTTTTGTCGTCAATCACTCCACCGCAGGCAGGGCAACGCACATTTGCTCTCGAAACAGTACCTTCTTCAGGATCAAAACTCTGAGGCCAGAGCTTGTAACCATTTATATTTTGAGCCACGATTTCAAATTCAACAGGTTTGCCCGCACCTTTTGTAACAGGATGAAGTGCTATTTTCTTTTTGTCTTTTTTTGCAAGCCAGAATTGCCTCATTAAAGGTATTTCTATGCCGCAAGAAGGGTTCTGACATGGAACAGTACGAGCCCATATATAACCAACTGGAATTTCGTTATCGTCTGTTTTGTAAAATTCAGATAGTTCTTTTTTTGCTTCTTCTAATACCCAGTTTCCCCAGTATTCTACAGCAAAGAGTAAAGGATTATCTATCTTAATAACGCCTTGTTTAAAAAGTTCTGAATCGGACTTTTTCTGTTCTTTGTGTAAGGCATTAAAGTTGGGCATCCCATTGAATGGCTTCCCAAATTTCTGGGGAAATTCAAGAGTCGCTTTTTCTATCAAGACTGCAACTGGGTTATAATCGTTTGAATATGCTTCGCATCCCAATCTCATTGCTTCGAGTGGGTATGAACCGCCACCTGCAAAGGGGTCAATTACTTTGGGCACTTTTCCTTTGTTTGCTTCGAGTATTTCTTTCTGCGCCTTTTCGATAATATTTTTATTGTTAGAGTTTTCCCATTTTGATAGTTCTATTATAAAATCTCGTTTTTTCTGCCATTCTAGTGGATCTTTTGGCATTCCAGTAAGTGCAGCATACGCAGTGGCCCGGCTTGCAGCCAAGGGGCGCCTTGCCCACCAGATATGCAATGTGGAAATATGTCCATGCCTGATATTTTTTTCTTTCGCAGAGATTTCACCTACCTCTTTTACAGGGAAGGACTCTTCAATAAAACGTTTGTCTGCCATATAACAAATTTGTCAGGTTTATTAATAATTATTATATCTGCTTTTTAAATACCATATAATTTCCTGTAATAAAATTTGTAAAAAGATAACTTTAAGATTTTTCTGCAGTTTTTAAAATATCGTCGAATTTAACCTGGTAACGTACCTCAAGTTGTTGATGAGGTTGAAGCGATGCTGCGGGATTCTGGATCCGGTAAAGTTCAGGAGCTGTTGCAGCGTTTAGCACTATATAAAGAAAATAGTCATTAGCGAAACGCTGGGCTTTAAACCATTCGTTTTGAGTTAACATTACAGGTCCTTCGTTTACCCGGGCTTTAACTTCGATATATAATACATTTCCTTTATCATCAACAGATCTGATGTCAAAACCAAGGTTTTGCGACGATACATCTTCAGGTATTCGACCATGTTTTTTTTCGTATTCCAGCGCTACACTCATTCCTATTGCTTCGATTTCTGCATCGCTAGCCATTTCTTTTAACACACCTGTATGTGGCTTTATACGTATTATGCCAATGAAATTAGGCATGCTCATTGTAAGGCTCTGTTCTTTTTCTATAAGATTTTTAAGTTCATTCAGGGCATTCTCATACTCTTTTTTGCGTTCCTGTTTATTACGAATTACAAGGTCAACATTTTCACCTTTTGATTTACGGTTTTCTAGTTCGATAAGATTACTATCGAGCTTAATTATAAGGTGTTCGAGCGATTTAACACCATATTTTTGTTTAATCTGCGCCTGACGTTGCCTTTCACTTGCCAGCTCATTTTTGTACTGTTCAAGTGAGTTGATGGCAACCTTTTCTGTTCGTTTCCTTATTTTACCTATATCTATATCTTCATCTGTTTTTGGGTTATTTTCTTCAATCAGATCCCATAAAATTGATGGTGGAATTGACTTGCTCGTTTCTTCATCAGTATAAAAGGCAAAGAGCCTTTTCCCTGCAACTGAACCTGTGCCATCTTTAACCTCGCCTTCATAAAGAAGCAGATGTCCGTTTAGTTTTCCATCGGGATCATAAAATGTAGCACCACTTTGAATTGTTTCAGCAAAATTGTTTTCTGCCCATCTCATAACTGCTTCAAAGAGAGGATGTCCAAATGAAATAAATTCAATTGTTGAATCTTTCTGAGAAATCTCCTTGTCAAAAGTAACCTTTGGATATTTTCTCAAAATACTGCCATGGCATTTTTTAAAATTCTCATCGTCAGCAATTTTTCTGATATCATATGGAACTGAGTCGATTGATAAAATATCTTTTTGAAGGATTTTTATTTTTCCATCTGCCTTCTCAAAGGCTTTTATAAAGTAGTTTTGCGTATATTCAGGAATAAGCTTGTTTTCTCTGGCTTTCTGGGCCATTTCTTTTATCCGGGTATAGTCAATGAAACGGGTTGCCAGTGTTTCTCCAAGATTCTCTTTTATTGTCCTGATATAATCATCATCAACTTTTATTTCAATAGTTTTAAGAATATCGTCAATAGTAATCAT
>CAZIRN010000276.1:0-3092 GCA_964541495.1 uncultured Rikenella sp.
TCGGTCAAACTGCATGCCGTTCCTTGCAATACGGTCAATATTGGGAGTTGGAGCGTAATCCTTCAGTGGTCCGCCGTAAGCACTTATAGCCTGCCACGCATGGTCGTCCGACATAATGAAAATTATGTTCGGACGTTCTGCCTGTTTATTCTGTGAATTGACGCAGGACATGGCGCATGCAGAAAGGCCAAGTAGAATCGTTATTTTTTCAGACTGGTTCATTGAATGAATTGGTTAATAATTTAACATATTGTTAATTAAAATGCTCAAAGCACAGAGTATGGAGCATGGAGTATGGAGCATGGAGTATGGAGCATGGAGCATGGAGCACAGAGCACAGAGCACAGAGCACAGAGCATGGAGCACGGGGCGACGTGGTGAGTTGAAGAATTGTTTTATTGAAATCACAGCTATTGAATTTTCTCATTACATGAGCGATGTCTCGGAGAGTTACTATATTCTGCCTGGCATCCGGCGGTTTGTTCCAGGTGTTTTTGTCAGGTCGTCGCCGAGGTCGGACCGTGCTCGCACAGCCAGTTCAAGAAGTTCTTTTACCTTTTCCAGATACCACTGTGAAACATCATACCATTCTCCAGGATCGCGACGAAGGTCATACAATTGAGGTTCAGTTATTTTTTCCGTTCCCGTTGGTCCCGGCCAGCCGTCGGATCCTGGTTTGTATCCGCGATAAGTCCTGCTATTGTGAGGCAGTACGAGTTTCCAGTAATCAATCTGAACTGCCTCAAGTGCATTTTGCTGATAATAATAAAGAAACTCATGCCTCGGTGATGCTTCCTTATCACCCAGCATAAGAGGCAGAATATTTACGCCGTCAATTTTTTCCCTGGGCAACGGTGCACCTGTTATAGCAGCCAAGGTCGGGAGGATATCTATTGAGGAAGCAAGTTTGTTGCATATTTCTCCTGCCGGTATAACGCCAGGCCATCTCATGATACATGCTACACGCTGTCCGCCTTCCCAGCTTGTCCCTTTACCTTCACGTAATCCACCGGTTGTGCCGGCATGATTTCCGAAATTAAGCCATGGACCGTTATCGCTTGTAAATATAACAAGAGTATTTTTTTCAAGCCCAGCTCGCTCGATGGCTTTCATTATTTCTCCAACCGACCAGTCAACTTCCATCATCACATCCCCGAACATTCCCTGTTTGCTTTTACCTCTGAATTTTTCAGAAACGCCCAGAGGTACATGCACCATTGAATGAGCCAGATAAAGAAAGAATGGGCGATTTTTATTTTGCTCGATAAATTTTACAGCGCGTTGGGTATAGAGAGTTGTAAGCTTATCCTGGTCGTCCAGTGTAAGTACCTCTTCTACTTTTTCATTTCCTTCAATAAGGGGCAGAGGCGGATATTTCATTTTGTTGCTGGTTGTATCTTTCAGTCGAATTGGTACTCCATCGTAATCAACAGGCCACATGTCGTTCGAATAAGGCAGACCGAAATATTCATCGAATCCATGCTGAAGCGGCAGAAATTTTTTGTGATGTCCGAGGTGCCATTTTCCAATGATGCCGTTATAATAACCTTTTGTTTTAAGCATTTCGGCTATGGTTGTCTCTTCGGGGTTTATACCGATTTCAGCCCAGGGTGCCAGTGCTCCTGCTATGCCAATACGGTTGGGATAGCAGCCGGTAAGAAGTCCGGCTCTTGACGCACTACTGACAGCCTGAGGGCAGTAAAACCAGGTGAACTGAATTCCCTGTCCAGCCAGTCGGTCAAGGTTCGGAGTCTCGTATTGATTGGCTCCTGTCCGGCCAATATCTCCGTAGCCCATATCATCCATAAGAATAATGATGATGTTTGGAGTCGAAGGAACATTTTTTAATGCCTGTTGTGCTGCAGAAGAAAAAACGGCCGTGACTGATGCCGCTCCAATACTGATGCAAGATTTATAACTTATCATATTCATTTTATTTTCTTGTTCCTTCCGATTCTTTTATTTTATTCAAAAGTTCTCTTAATTCATTTACCAGATCAGGATATTGTTCTGCAAGATTATTTTTTTCCCCGATATCATTTTTCAGGTTATAAAGCTGGGGCATTGGGTCATTTCCTGTTTCGGTATTGGTGTTTGCTGTGATTTTCGGACCCGGCCCGGGTTCTATATATTTCCACTCGCCTTTGATTATTGTCAGCCGATTATTATGTTCTACAAGCCATTCCCTCCCCTTTTTATCTTTTCCCAGCAGAGCATTAAGTTGATTAAAGCTGTCGGGTGCATCATTTCCTGCAAGATTTTGACCGGTTAATTCTGCAAAAGACCTTAGCAGGTCAACCTGACTGAAGAGAGCGTTGGATATACCTGGTTTTATCTTCCCTTGCCACTTTACAATGAACATTACCCTTGTTCCTCCGTCAAAAAGGCTATATTTTCCACCACGGAGAGGTCCGGCAGGTTTATGATTGCCAAGGAGTTCGACAGCCATATCTTTGTAGCCATCATCAACAACCGGCCCGTTATCGCTCGTAATGATTATCAATGTCTTTTTATCAAGTTTAAGCCTGTCAATCGTATTGAGTATCTCTCCAACAGACCAGTCGAATTCGAGAATGACATCACCGCGGGGTCCCATACCGCTTTTACCTGCGAAGCGCGGATGAGGGACTCTGGGCACATGTACATCGTGGGTGGCAAAGTAGAGAAAGAATCGTTTATCTTTATTCTTCTCGATGAATTGTACAGCCTTTCCTGTCAAAACGTCGGCTATTTCTTCATCCACCCAGAGAGCGGATTTGCCGCCTGTCATATAGCCTATTCTGCTTATACCGTTAACAATAGTCATGTCGTGTCCGTGGCTGGGATGTATCTTAAGCAGTTCAGGATTTTCTTTTCCTGTAGGCCAGTCGCCTACTTTTTTCTGATAATCAACCTTAATAGGATCATTCGGATCGAGACCTACCACACGGCGGTTTTCGATATATACACATGGAACTCTGTCGCCGGTAGCAGGGATAATGAAGCAGTAATCAAAACCTATGTCGGGCGGTCCGGGTGCGATGTCGCCGTTCCAGTCGGGTCCTCCGGCCGGACCAAGTCCGAGGTGCCATTTACCGACAGCACCTGTTGTA
>CAZIRN010000277.1:0-3056 GCA_964541495.1 uncultured Rikenella sp.
CCGCATTCTCAATTCCAATAATCAGCTTTCCATGTAAAAGACGCTGGCTTTGGTTTTCTCTTAATTCTCTGATATCAAATATCTGAGGATCTGGAAAGTCTTTTGACCAATGTCTATCTAGTAATTGATTATTCAAAGTTGTATTTTCACAACTAACATAGAGAGATAACTTATCTGGAAGTAATGCCTCATTAAACTTTTGAAGCATTCCAAATTCTTGGTCATAATAAGGTGAAAATACCTTTAGCATTTTTACCGGCGAATTAAGTAAACCCGATTTTTCTCTCCAATGCATGAATTGTGCCCAAAGAGACGAATGGAAATTGTTCCAAACATCGAAAGAATCAGGAGAAGATGGCGGATCACGGAGCCAGCTTGCATTATCAGAAATTGCATCTAGTTGAAGATTCGCTACAGGAGAAAAATAACCATTGTGTGAGAGATCATTCAATAATTCCCATGCTGAATGGAAAGCTTGTTTAGCCTCCATATCGGGATTTTTGGGATCAAATTCAAAATGGGAAAATACTTCTAAATTTCGGCTAAAACCATGTAAGGTCAAGTTTCCACTGCCAATTAATAATCTTCCCTGGTTTGCGCCAGCCATCAATAACATTTTGGCATGTTGAACTCCATTTCCTTTACGAGGAAGAGGTGTGCATACATAACGTAAACCAGCATATACGATATTCCTCAGACCCATTTCCATGGCTTCGGCGTAACCATCTGGGTCGCAAATTATCAAAACATTGGAACAACCAGCACGTTCTAGAGCTGGAAGAATGATTTGTTCAAAAAAAACAAGGTTTAGCTTATAAGTTAAAAAGACGGCGCCTGAAAAACCACCGGTCTTTACTGCCGATTCATCTTCTATATATAATTTAAGATTTATCGGCATTTCTTAACCTCTCTAGTATTTCTTCATGGTAATTTTCACCTTCTGATGATAGCGATAAAAGTCCCTCATCACTTTGAAGAATTAACCCAAGATCGACCAACATCGTAATACAGTTGTTCAATCGATTCCCCGCCAGGCGAATCGGTTCTTGATATGGGGTCTTACTTGTTGGCCAGTGAAAGATTCCATCTTCGAAATAAAACTTAAAAGTATCATATTCCTGGTAGCGTAACTTTTCTAAAGCGATCATTTCATGTTGTTCAAAAATGTATTCCTGATAAATCCATATTACCCAGTCCGATACTGACCATTTATGGTCATCGAGTTTTATTTTCAAATAGTTAAAATATTCTGCTAAGGGTAGGCGGGGTCTTTCTGCCATTTCTTTCCAGATCGGATCCTGGTTGTGATGTTCTGGAAAAAAACGCAAGTAAAGTTGAAGAAGTATTCTGATCCCAGTTTGGAAAAGAGTCACTTGATTTGTTTGATTGTGAGTTGCGTAAACATACAGAGAATACTCATCCATGCCAGATTGCATTCCAAACCTCTCATTTGCATTGAATAACAAGGTTGCAAAACTTCCTGATAATCCGGCTTCTGCACAAAATTTTTCGGCGAGGTGTGGCACAGAAAGATTCCATCCAGACTCACTCAGTTGATTTCTAACCCATTTTTTCCAATCCTCTCTCTTAATGTCGGATTTTGAGCGTAATTCGAGTAAAAATGCAGCCCATAAGCATTGAAGACCGAATGTAAACATATGACGAACTTCTACCATTTTCCAACGCTTCACCCAATCCATTAATTCTTTAGCAGGTACATACTGAGAACCAGGTGCGTATTCTCCCAAATATAAAGCCTGACGAAGTTGATCGCGTTGGAATTGCCCTTTTGCCTGATAAACTATATCCAATGCAACGCCAAGCGAATTTCGGCGGCGAACATGAGCATTGTTGTTATTTAAAGGCTCATCAAGTCGAAAAAAAGTATCGAGCAATAATCTGCGATCTTGCCCTCGATTAATCGCATCAGGACATAAACACCCCACTTGAGCATATTCTTCAGCATCCCGTTTATTGATTTGCGAGATTTGTCCATTAGATTCCAGATTATGAAAATATCTCGTGCCTGAAATGGAAGCTTGATAAGCTTCTGCCAGCGCTTTTCCACGCTCGGTCAATCGGTAGACAAGGCGTGGCTCCTCTTGTTCATCAATAATTCCCATCGCCATCATTGCAGTTCGATAATACTGGCCGAATCCTCCTTCTTGATTTTGGAAATATTCCTGATCCAAGGATACCGTATCGGATGTACCCCAGAAATTTTTAACCTTAACACTATTTGTCCCGCTGCCAACAATACCTGAAAATGGAATACCACTGCTGTGGTGGATATATCCTGAAAGGATTAATGCCATCTCATAACGTTTGAAGAAGGTACCACGGAAATCCTTAATGAGTTTACTTGAGTTTTTCCCGAAAATGAAGCGATATAAAATCCAGGCATAGAAACTATAATACCTGGCATGATCTGTAACTGTGATAATCCCAGGTAGAATTTCTTGTTGGTAGCTTTGGGCAGCCCCCTCGATTCCCAGCTGATCCTCACCTGCCACCGTTGTCTCAATAATTTCGGTCGTCCATTGTGGTGAGCTCATAAATAGTATCCCTTTATATATTTATCCGCCTTATCGAACAACTGCTGTTCTTTATGCAATTAATACTTTAACAGCACCTTGCCTAATACCTTTCTGACCTCAAGCTCGTCAGCGAATGATAGCTGTGCACCTGCCTCCAAAAAGGGCCACGCTTCTTTCAAGAGGTAGCCGCACTCTTAGCCCAAATGACAGAGCCAGGCAACCAAAAACAAGGCCAAATTAATTATATTCCACTTGTTTTTCTATTCATCGTTTATCTGCGCTCTTCAGCATGTAAGAATACTGCCTATAATCCAGCCCAACAAATACAATAAAAGTAGAATTCCCATATCTAAAATTCTAATGGCGATAAAAGTTCCCTATGTAATCATGAGTTAAAGAGCAAAAGATGCATCTAGATTAATCATTTTAGCGATGAACTTTTTCTACGCATACGGCCTTACTAATAACAAAACTTTGGCGTGATAGGGAAGAAAATGAACTTTGTCAACTTTTATGTAA
>CAZIRN010000278.1:0-3045 GCA_964541495.1 uncultured Rikenella sp.
TCCAGCGGCAGTATCAAAGATTGCGGCATAGTTTCCCTCGACTGCAATTTCTTTTATTGCTTTAAGAATTTCATCCTGAACCGGTTTAATAAGTTCCTCACGCTTCCTGAAAAGTTCTCCTTCGACTCCAAAATATTTGTTTTGAAGTTCCTTTACCTCTTTTTCCTTGTTAACAATAGCTTCTTCTCTTTTAGTTTTCATTTCCTGAGAAAGAAGCACAACTTCATTCTGGTAAGCTTTGTACATTTTTTCGACTTCTGCGTAACCATCAGCTACTTCTTTCTCCCATTGCTTTGCAAGATTGTCGAGTTGTTCCTGAGCTGAATTGAAAGCCGGGATGTTTTTTCTGATATATTCTGAATCGACAAAAGCATATTTCTGTGCAGTAGCAAAAGAAGAGGCCAGAATTACTGTTAAGATCAATAATGCTAATTTCTTCATAATTTTCTGTTTTTGAGTTTTATACCAGTTAAAATTGTTGTCCGATAACAAAATGGAATTGTGATTTATTTGCATCAGGATTACCCGGGACAGGGTCGAAACCGTAGCCCCAGTCAACTCCAAGAAGGCCGAACATCGGAAGGTTGGCTCTTAGTCCCACCCCTGCTGAACGGTTCATCCTGAATGGGTTATATTCTTTAAGTTCATACCATGCCTTGCCTGCTTCGAGGAAGGCAAGACCATATATAGTTGCCTGCTGGTTAAGTGTAATTGGATACCTTAACTCGAATGTTATTTTTGAATAAACATTGCCTGCAGGGGATGACTTTACCGGATCCAATGGAGTCAGGGAACCATTTGTGTATCCACGCAATGCTATCACTTCGCGGCCGTAGAAACTGTAACCTGTCATCCCGTCGCCACCAAGATAGAAATTTTCAAAAGGTGACGGACCTATATCTTTGTTATAGAATCCAAGGTATCCGAAAGCAAACTTTGCGTTCAGAACCAGCTTATCATTTTTTGTAACCGGAAAATAATAATCGGCTTTAAAAACCCACTTGTGAAATTCAATCCATTTGTATTTCACGTCATCGGCAGCATCCTTGTAGTTGATATTACTAAAGAGTGAATAAGGAGGTGTTGCCTGTAATGAAAGGGAGAAACTCGAACCGCTTCGCGGGTATATCAGGTTTGGTGCAGTGGAAAACCTCATTATTCGTGCAGTAAAGCTCAGTAGGTTTGAGCTTCCGTTTTCGAAAAGAAAACGGTAAACATTATAATTATTTAAATCATACCTCTGGTAGTTCGCCTCTCCATACAATGAAAACCAGTCGTCGGGCCATTCCAGCCGTTTACCAAGGCCTATTGAGGCTCCGTCAATTATCATTGACTGCCTTCCGTCTTCACCCCTTTTCTGGCCGTTTGTCATAAGTGACCTGTATAGAGATATAGAAAATGTATTGGGTTTATTTCCTCCAAGCCAGGGTTCGACAAAAGATAAGTTATATGACTGATAGATGCGGCCGTTGGTTTGTACTCTTATGCTAAGTGACTGTCCGTCACCCGAAGGGTATGGTCTCCACTCGTTGATGTTGAGGAAGTTACGCATTGCAAAATTATTAAACCTGACTCCAACAGTACCTACCAGCATGCCTGCACCCCATCCGCCGGATATTTCGAACTGATCATTTGCCCTCTCTTCAAGCTTATATAAAAGGTCTACAGTTCCATTCATCGGATCCGGAATAGGTTGAGGATTTATTTTCTCAGGATCAAAATGACCAAGTACTCCAAGCTGCCTTACCGAACGTAAAATATTTTCCTTACTGAAAAGGTCCCCAGGAAGAGTATATAGCTCTCTTCGTGCAACATGTTCATTAGTTCTTGTATTTCCACTGATAATTATATCATTCAGGTAAGCCTGGTCTCCTTCATATATTCTGACTTCAATATCTACAGAATCTCCCACTACATTTACCTCAACAGGTGTAAGGTCTGAAAAAAGATATCCGTTATCGAGATAAAGCGAACTAACCGCATCTTCTTCCAGTTTCAGTCTTTTGTTAAGAAGAGTTTTGTTGTAAATCGAACCTTTCTCTATATTAAGAGCCCTGTCGAGCAATGATGTGGGGTATATACTGTTGCCCACCCATGTTATATTTCTAAGAAAATATTGTTTCCCTTCATCAACTTTGATTACGAGTCCCACACGGTCAGGTGAAATCTGATAGAGAGAATCGGAAAGTATGGTAAAATCTTTAAATCCGTTATCATTATAAAATGTATAGAGTTTATCTTTGTCTTCGATAAATTTATCGGCAATATATTTTGAGGATCTGAAGAAGTTCAGGTTCTTTTCCTTGGTACCTTTCATCTTTCTTTTGAGCTTACCGTCATCAAAATAAACATTCCCCACAAAATCTATATCTGCTATTTTAACCTTCTCATTCTTATTTATTTCAATTGTAAGTATCACATTATTGGGTCGGTCTGGATCATCTTTCTGAATAAATTTTACGGTTGTATTCAAAAAGCCTTTTTCAAGATAATGGTTTTTGATAGTCTTTTCAGTATTATTAAGGACAAAAGATGTGATTTGAGAGCCGGAAGGGAGTTTTATTTTTTCAGTAAGGTCGTTAATTTCCGATTTTTTTACACCTGTTATTTTCAAAGTTGACAAACGAGGTCGTTCCTGAAGAAAGATATCGAGATATACAGTATCGGATAATATTTTGGTTACAGATATCCTGATATCTGAAAAAAGACCCTGATTCCAGAGATTTCTCGCTGCTTTTGTTATTTCCTCTCCCGGGATAGTTATTTCCTGTCCCTGTTTAAGGCCTGAAATGCCTATAAGTGCATTATTATCAAGATACTTAATACCAGAAATTGTAATATCACCGATAATATAATCATCTATTCTCCGGTAGTCATAAATGCCGGTTGTGTCCTCCTGAGACATTAACTGGCATGGCAAAAAAAACAGAAGGAATGTTAAAACAATTCCGATAAGCTTGCTGTTCAGCAACATCGTCATATTATTCCAGAATCTGTTCACTTGTTTTTCCAAATCTTCTTTCACGTTTCTGGTAATCAATTATA
>CAZIRN010000279.1:0-3026 GCA_964541495.1 uncultured Rikenella sp.
TTCCCCTGATAATAAAAAGATCATTTTCAGAACCAGCGAAAAGAGTTCCGTCGTTTCCGGTTGCGATACAATTTATTTTTCTTCCTTCAAGCAACCGGTCTGATATTTTAAAGCTTACATCTGATTGATAATTATTAATAAACCCATCTTTACTGCAGAAATTGAAAATAAGGATTATAAATAACCAGATTAACAATGTTTTTTTCACGATGGGGCTGTTTATATATTTAAAACATTGATTTCCCAAAACTTAAATAATCGTATATTTCAAAAATCATGCCGTAAATTATTTAACTATATAATTAGTAATAACCCGGCTTATTCAATGAATAAATCTTAACAAACATCGTTATTCGGTGCGTTGTTGCAGATTCAAAATCCACCTCTTATTACCTGAAGTTCCTCATTCTCCATTATCCTTTCCGGATTTACATGCAATTTACCTAATTTCAACATAATTTTAAGATTTTAGTTAAACAATTTTTTAATTCTTCCCTGGTATATCATATCACAGGTTGAAAATTCTGAACTGTGGATTTAAGAGTTGCACGACTTTTTTATTTCTCCTTTTAAATCTTGTAGCCCTGTGAAAAATCGTTTGTAATTTTATTCGTTTTTCTTGCCATGGCTGATTGTTTTAAAGTTTAAAACTATTGTATTTTTTTTTACTGTGGCTTTTTAATTTTCCAGAAACAATGTTACATACTCCAGGTTGAATGCTCTAGAGTTGAAGTAATTAATAGATGTTAAAAATATCTATGCAAACGTAATGAAGATAATTAATTGTGTTAATTTTGCTATGACTCTGAATAAACATGCAAGTTATGAAATATGAAGAATTATCAAGGGAAGAACTTATTCAGGTATTGAATGAATTAAGCAAAGCTTATGAAGCTTTAAAGGAGCATTATGAGAAGGATTCCTCCCTGCTCAGGGAAGCGGAGATGAAAATTTACAGAAGTGAAGAGAAGTTCAGGAAGGCATTTTTTACAAGTCCAGACTCGGTAAATATAAACCGCATGTCGGATGGTTTATACGTGTCAATAAATGAGGGATTTACGAGAATAACTGGTTATACTGAAGATGAAGTTATCGGCAAAACCTCGATAGAACTTAATATCTGGGCAGATCCCGAAAAGAGGAAAGAGCTTGTTAAACTTCTTCAGGAAAAGGGGAAGGTAGAAAACTTTGAAGCTCTTTTCAGAAAAAAAGATGGAACGTTGGTTTGGGGGCTTATGTCTGCTTCTATTCTGGATATTGAAGGTGAACCTCACATATTGAACGTTACAAGAGATATTACAGATATTAAAAGAATCCAGGAAGAGTTAAGCAGGGAAAAGAATCTTATAAGAACTATTATTGACAGTGTCCCTGACAGAATATATGCCAAAGACAGGGACGGAAGATTTATTTTGTGTAATCAGGCACTTGTAAAACGATTCAACAAGAATGATGTTTCTGAAGTACTGGGAAAAACGGATTATGATTTTTTAACATATGAGCTTGCAAATCAGTTTCATAATGACGAGCAAAAGATAATAAATACTGGAGAGCCACTTGTTAATCATGAAGAATCAAGAGGCATTATTGATGGTATGCATAGATGGAACCTTGTTACAAAAGTTCCATTAAGGGACTCAACTGGTAATATTATCGGAATTGTAGGAATTGGCAGGGATATTACAGAGATTAAAAGAAGGGAGCTTGAATCACAGGTCCTGTTTGATATCATAAAGGGTATTTCAGTAACAACCAATCTTGATGAGTTATTAAGATTAATACACGAAGCTTTAAAGAAAGTAGTTTCAGCAGAAAATTGTTTTGTTGCACTTCATGATCCAAAAACCGGGTTATTCAGTTTTCCATATTTTGTTGATAAATATGATAAAAATCCAGGGCTTTTATCACTTGAGAAAAGTTGTACATCTTACGTATTCAGAACCAATCAACCTCTATTTCTCACAAGGGAACGGTTTAGCCAACTCCTGAATGAAGGTGAAATTGAACAAATTGGCACACCGTCCCCCTCATGGATTGGGGTACCACTCAATTCTCCTGCCGGTACTATTGGAGTTCTTGTACTACAGAATTATGAGCAGGAAAATGTTTATTCAGAGGATGATATAAAGTTCCTGACTTCTATTGGAAGACAGATAGCATTTGCTATCGAGAGGAAGATGGCAGAAGAAGAGATAAGGGTAAAAAACGAAATGCTTCAAGCAGTAAATGCTGAAAAAGATAAATTCTTTTCCATTGTGGCCCACGATCTCAGAGGTCCTTTGAGTGCTTTTATGGAAGCTACAAAGATTCTGACAGAGGAAATTCAGAATATGTCATATGAAGAAATAAGAGAAATTTCGGGGGAATTAAACAAAGAAGCATCCAGAATTTACGGGTTGCTTGAGAACCTTCTGGAATGGTCGAGAATTCAGAGGGATGTTATTAAGTATGAACCTTTTAAACAGAATCTTGCTTCACTTGTAAATAATGCTGTAGCTCCTTTACTATCATCAGCCGGAAAGAAAAATATTTCTGTCGAAATTTACATACAGGACAATATTCAGGTTTTTGCCGATAGTCACATGATTGAAACGACCATTCGGAACCTTGTTTCGAATGCTATAAAGTTTACACCAGGTGGGAAGATTGTCATAACAGCTGAAGATGAAGGAGAAGAGACTATTAAAATAAGTGTGAAAGATAGTGGAATTGGTATTCCTCATGAAATGATTAATAACCTTTTCAGTCTGACGGCAAAAGTTAACAGACCGGGAACTGATGGTGAACCCAGCACAGGACTTGGTTTGCTACTGTGCAAGGAATTTGTTGAGAAGCATGGCGGCAAAATCTGGGTTGAAAGTGAAGTGGGAAAAGGGACAACTTTCCATTTTACAATTCCAGGAAAATCAACATTGCTTGATAATTAGATGATACATTAATGCAAGCAGGATTGTCCCAAACAAAAAAAGACACAGGGGACTATCGGCCCTGCAGACATAGACATTAACGAAATAACCTTGTAAGAA